>JAKSDC010000190.1 GCA_022360275.1 Chlorobiales bacterium | reverse complement strand
CCAACCGGTTTCATGTGCACGGCAACACCGTCATCATCGACCATGGCCAGGGCCTGACTTCGATCTACATGCACCTGCATTCAATCAGCGTCGAGGAGGGGGATATGGTAAACAAAGGCGATACCATAGGCACCGTCGGCAGCACCGGCATCTCCACCGGGCCCCACCTCCACTGGGGCACCTACCTCTACGGTACGAGCGTCAATCCCGAGTTGTTTGTGAATAAAAAATATTAAGCCGGATAGCCTGTTGGCTGGGCGGCTCAGTGGGTCAGCTTCTTCCCAGCCCGTGATCATTGCCTTGATGTTGGAGGTGAGAATGTGGCCGGTAGAGGGTATTTTTCAGCTGCATAGAGACTGATTTCCTTGAAATAATTAAAAAAAGCGCATAAGGGCTTTGGCTTCCTCATGCGCTTTTCCTGCTGTTATACCTGATGAGAGATTCCGGGTCAGGCGCGTTTGCTGTGGTCAACCGCCTTGAGGATTTTGACATTCAGCACAATGAACCGCCAGAACTGGTATATCTTGTTCTTCATCAGGAATCTGTCGAACTTTGATGGCCTCATGGTTTGCCTCGGGTTTAACGTGTTTAAAATCCTTGTGATTATTCCGGAATGAATTGCCAGCCGATACGGCCCCTGAACTTGTGCATGAAAGTTTTTTCAACCATCTCTTTCAACCATGCACCGGCCAGTCCGCGTTCAACCCTTGTAACAAAAAGATCCCTGCCCTCCTTGTTGTCGTAGCGGGTATGGTCAGGAACAACGGGATAGATGATCATCACGGTTGCCTGTCCTTTCCAGAATGACTTACCGTTCGATGCTATACAGACCGCAAGCATCTGCGACATGCGTTCACGGTGGGTCATGCGTTTACCCTTGATAAGATCGACGATGTTCAGCGCAACAATTCGTCCGATAACCCCCGAAATCATACCTGTTCTCGGCGCTCCCGGAGTGATGGTCATTCCGTTTTTCGTGGTATGCGGAACGGAAATCGATCCTGGAGGCGCAAACGCAATACCTGCAGAAAAGATGTTTTTATAGAGCGGGTTCTGGTAGTTTGCCGGCCATGCATCCGGAGTTCTCACCAGCTCGTCATAACTCAGTCCGTAAATACCGTCGGCGAGAATAAATCCTCCCGGATTGGTGACTTTTGCGGAAATGTTTTCTCCGTTCTTGTCATAGAACGGGAACGTTACACCTCGTGACTGCGGGATAAGCATTGCAAAATCGTATTCGTCTTCTCCGAAATTGCCTTCAAAATCCTCCCAGTAGATTTTTTTCTCATCAACCTCCTTCACACCACGCCGGACCGATTTTTCAAGCCCGAACTCGTCCATCAAATCCTCGATAAGATCTGCCCCGCGGGAAATTCTTCCTCCGCGTTTGACAACGTTAATGCCACCAACTCCGAAATCGCCGATTGCCGGCTCATTGGTCAGATAGGCAAGCTCGGCCTTGTCCCTGAGACCGCGCTGTGTCAAATCGGTATGTATGTTGGTGATATACTCAAACGCCGCACCCTGACAGGCTGCCATAGGGTGACCCGTTCCGATAACCAGACGCTGTTTTTCCCCTCGTTTCATTCTCTCGATTAATTCAAGATAAGCATCGCGCGCCTTGATGGCGGTATCGAAATGGCAGATGGATTCTGTGTATTTATCAGGTCCGAGACCGGGGGTCGCCGCATAGTTCATATGAGCACCGGTGGCGACAATGAGGTAGTCATACTCAACACTCGCCTCGCCGCCTCCGTTTGCCCGATCGACCACAACGTAATTTTCGTCAGGATGAACCGATGTCACCTTTCCCTGGAGAAAGTTCACATTGAACCTGTCGTAAATCGGTTTTAATTTGAAAACGGTTTCATCCGGTTTAACCGCATCGATGCCCAGCCATACCCACGAAGGTACGAAGCCGAAATAATCAAACTTGTGTATAACCGTTATCTCATGATCTTTGCCTATGGCATCTCCCAAATACATTGCCGCAGTGTGTCCAGCGAACCCGGCTCCAATGATCGCAACCTTTGCCATCGCCTGCTTCTCCAGTTATTCTCGTTAGGGTACCCCTGAGGAGAGGGGGCATTGTAAAAAAACTATTACATGGATTTTGCGAGAGAAGATAGAAAATAAACCGCAGACTGCAAACCCTTATAACCAAAGCAGCAACAAAGATTTTTTAGCATTCCTGAAAAACTGTTCGGGGTTCTGAAACACCGTTCTTTCTTTTTTCTTTACTTTACTCTTTTCCGGGAAGAACATGTTTTTTTGATACTTTAACGGTAAGAAATCAACCCTTGCTTGCCGAACCGACAGCATCTTTCCTGTGGAAAAAACAGCAGCAAAACGAATACTTGCAATCGACTATGGCACAAAACGTGCGGGCCTTGCCAAAAGCGACCCCTTGGGAAGCTTTGCTCAACCTGTCGGCACCTTTTCGCCTGATACAATCCGCGAAGTTCTCCAGTCTCTCATGATTAACGATCCCGTGGAAAAAATCATCGTAGGTTATCCCCTGAACCGCGACGGAACAAAAAACCGTATGACCGGGGTAATTGACCGGTTCATCGGAGAACTCGTAAAAGCCTTTCCGGATGTTCCTGTTGAAACGATGGACGAACACAGCTCATCGAGACAGGCTGCAAAACTCCTTGTCGAGTCCGGCCTCAGCAGGAAAAAAAGACGGCAAAAGGGACGACTCGACTGCACTGCCGCCTGCCTGCTGCTGCAAAGGTATCTCGAAAGCAAAAGCTGATCCATTTTGGGCACATCCGTTTAGCATTTCGATTTGGCTTGTGTTATTTTGTATTTTTTCAAGCAACGAAGACATCCCGGCTACCAACAGCTGATTTTAAGCATACAAACATGGTCGCACCTGCATTACTCGATATATTCAGATCCTCCGGAGCGCTGCTTGAAGGACATTTCAAGCTAACTTCCGGCCTGCACAGCAATACCTATTTTCAATGCGCAAAAGTGCTCCAGTACCCCGAATACCTCACCGAGATTTGCAAAAACATTGTATCGGCGTTCAGCGGCCTGGACATCAATACCGTCATCTCCCCAGCTGTAGGAGGCATTGTTGTCGGCACGGAAGTCGGTCGCCAGTTGGGAGTGAAAACAATTTTTGCCGAAAGAAAGGACGGCAAGATGGTTCTGAGAAGAGGTTTTGCGCTCTCACCTGATGAAAAAGTGCTGGTTGTTGAGGACGTTATCACCACCGGCGGTTCAGTCGCCGAGGTTATCGAAGTTGCAAACCGTTCAGGAGCCGGGGTTTTGGGTGTCGGCTCGGTGGTTGACCGCAGCAACGGCACGGTAAAACTTGCGGAAAAACAGTTTTCCCTGCTCACTCTTGAAGTGAAAAATTACGAACCGGACAATTGTCCGCTTTGCAGAGAAAACCTCCCGCTTGACGCTCCGGGGAGCCGAACTCTTTAACAAAGCTAAGACAGGCATGCAAAAACCCTGTATCAGCAGCATCTCGATCATCGGGCTCGGACTGATAGGCGCATCCGTTCTGAGAGCGCTGAAAAAATCACCGCTTGCGGAAAAACAGCGCATCCTGTTCAAAGGTTACGACCCCTCGTTCAGTCAGAAGGATATAGAACATGTAAAGGAGCTTGGTCTCGACCGTTTCGAAACCGATAAAGCGCAACTATACGAGACCGACCTCATCATACTTGCCGCGCCTGTGGAAACCAACATCAAACTGCTTGAAGAAATCAGCAAACACGTTCCCGGCCACACCCTTGTCAGTGATGTTTCAAGCACGAAAGCAGCTATTGCAAAGCGGGCCGGCGAGTTGGAACTCGACTTTGTCGGCATGCACCCTATCGCAGGAAGGGAACAGCAAGGCTATCATGCAAGCCATGATGAGCTTCTTGCAGGAAAAACAGTCGTAGTCTGTACCGGCAGGGAGACTCTTTCCCGCCCGGACACCGCCAATCTGCTTGAACTCCTGCAATCGATCGGATGCAGAATTGCCGTCATGACACCGGAAGAACATGACAGGGTCGTTGCGTCCATCAGCCACTTGCCGCAGATGCTTTCAACCGCCCTGGTCAACTATTGTGAAAATAACATCGACAAAAGCGGCCCGGGGTTTTTATCTCTGACACGGCTTGCCGGCAGTTCCTGGGATATCTGGCAGGATATCGTAGCGACAAACCGGGAGAATATCGCATCAGAACTCAACGGTTTCAGCAGAGAACTCGACCAGCTTGCTGATGATATCCGCAACAACCGCGTAGACAAGATCAGGATGCAGTTTGAGAAAGCCAACATGCTCTACGGCAAACTTACAAACAAAAGCAGCTCATGAAATTCGCCATCGTTGTCAACATAAACCGCGATGAGGCGATTGCACTTGCCAGGGAACTCATAGCTTGGCTCGACGAGCGGAGTCTCGATTATGTCTTTGACGCCGCATCGGCAGCAAAACTCGGCATCGGCAAAGCTGCTGAAATTGAAGATCTCAACAAGCTATGCGATGTCTTCGTCTCTCTCGGAGGTGACGGGACACTGCTCTTTACCTCTCACTATTCTGTCACGAAACCGGTCATCGGCATCAATGTCGGGCATCTCGGTTTCCTTGCAGAGTTCAGCAGGGAAGAGGTGTACAAAGCCATTGAAAAAGTGCTTGAAGGAGCATACGCCATTCATGATCGCACACAGCTTGAGGCACAGGTTCCCATCGGAAGCGATATCAAACGGTTCACCGCGCTGAACGACGTTGTTCTGGAAAAAGGCGCTTATCCGAGAATCCCTGCGTTTATTATCAAGCTTGACGGGGAACAACTCAGCGCCTACCGTGCCGACGGCATCATCATTGCCACCTCTACCGGCTCCACCGGTTACTCTCTTTCCGCCGGAGGCCCTGTGATAGCACCGAAATCCAATGTTTTCGTCATTACGCCCATCTGTCCGCACATGCTCACCGTCAGACCTCTTGTGATCAGTGACGACAAGACTATCGAGGTTTCCGTCGATGCGCCGGATGGAGCGTTTCCGCTCAACTGCGACGGCCATGTCAGAAAAATGCTCATGCCGGGCGAAGTCGTCACCGTGAAGAAATCCGAAGAAATGATCAACCTTGTCGCCAACGAAAACAGAAATTATTGGGATATTCTTCGAAGCAAGCTGCTCTGGGGACGCGAACACAAGCCGGGAACCTAACAATCCCGTCTACCATCCGGATTTTCATGAGTAACAGCATCTCTCTTGCCTCGCTTGACCATCTGCTCGGCATATCTCCCACAACACCCCTTGCAACTGCCGACATGCGCGCCAAACTTATGGTAACGTTTGTATCTGTCATTGACAATACACCGCGGCTCCAATGCTTTATCTCTTCGCTCATGAATGCTTGCAAGGTGCTCGGTATACAGGTGCTCGATGAACGGGAAGCCTGCCGACCTGACGGCATGTTCAAGCCGGGCATTGTCATTATTGCTCCGGGCGCTTTCAGTGATGAGTTGCTTGCCATCAACCGCGTGTCCACGCTTTACAATAATATCATTGTCGGGGTCCATGACGAACAGCCGCCGTTGACGGCAGCATCTTCACCCCAGGAAAAACTGGACAAGATTGTCGGAAAGCTTGCATGGGACATGGTTCATCTCAGCATCTACGTAACAGGAGACAGTTGGACCATCTGCACGATGAACGGCGGCGTTGTACGCTTTGAAGGCTCATGTCCTCTTCCTTCCGATGTATTGAAAACCCTCGTGCCAAAACTGACCGCTCAGGTCGTTCCTCCGAAATCTTCCGACCTCGACCACAAACCCGGCACATTGGCAGCGGGTTTAAAGGAAATCGTAAACGATTTTACAGCATGCAGCCGTTTATGGAGTTCGAATCCTTTTCTT
This sequence comes from Chlorobiales bacterium, assembly GCA_022360275.1. Classification (GTDB taxonomy): domain Bacteria; phylum Bacteroidota; class Chlorobiia; order Chlorobiales; family Chlorobiaceae; genus Prosthecochloris. The sequence continues at coordinate 53,614 of JAKSDC010000190.1, read as the reverse complement.
CTTACTCATACGTCACGGGAAACTCTGGCATACAGAAGTCCGCTTTACAGGAAGATCGTCGCGCGCTATCTCGATCAGCGCAGCGGCATGAGTTACGGATTTTTTGCCCGCCAGCAGCCGGTTTCGGCACCCCGTGCATTGCTGCTGAAAGAATCCGGCTGCTTCCCAAGCGAACCGGAACTCAGGAACACACCGCTGTTATCCGTTGAAAATAAACACTATGTACCGGTTCTGCTGATGAACGAATGGTTTCTTGTCGAACCGGTCCCCGTAAGCGTCATCACCACCCGTTCCGGATGTAAAAAAACCAGCCTTGACCCCGAGACAGACCTAGTGGGACTTAGCCTGGACAAGGGAACCATAACACTTTTGACCCCCCGCGGTCTCCCTGATTCCACCGTATCAAAACCCTCGTTCGACACCCTGACCATTCTGGCCCATGCGCTCGGCAACGCATTCATTGCCAGCATCCTTCAAAAAATCAGGCCATCCTGGCAATTTCCGGAAATGCTGGCCAGAACAGGAGCATCCATGACGCACTGGCACGGTTACCCGGATAAATCCTTCACCCACAAAGGGTATTATTCACATGGTGAAGACAATCCTCCGGTATCCTGTTCCACCCCACAGTCAGCCGCCTATAGCCTGTTGGGTAAAATAGAGGCTCTGGAAAAGGCGCTGCAGAAGAATCATGGTTATCAGGGCGATATTCATATCGAGCCCAACCATGGTACAAATATCGTCGGATTGCTTTCCCTCTCCGAAACTGCAACGCTCATCAACGGGCTCTAAGCGCTTTTGCCGGCCATAAGAAAGCAGTCAAGCTTAGTTGCCGGGGCATTCCTACAGCTCAACGAATTCAACAGATAAACCTGTTGAACTCCAAAGCCTGGGCTCTTCCTTATTCCTCACATAGCGGTGTGCTCGCTGTACTCCCATTTTCTCTGCTCCTGGAGAATCAGCTCGACCATCTCCCTGACACACCCTTTCCCGCCTTCATAAGCTGAAATATAGGAAACGCGGTTACGAAGATACTCGACACCGTCGATCGGCGTAACGGAAAGCGCAGCTTTTTCAAGAATAGGAATATCGATAACATCGTCGGCAATATAGGCACATGCATCATCCCCCAGCCCACAGATAGTCTTGAACTCTTCGTACGCATCTATTTTACGATCACAGCCAAGATAGGCATGCTCTATGCCGATACGTTCGAGCAGGTGCCGCTGAGCATCGCTTGACCGTTCCGAAATAGCCACAATGTGAAGCCCTCTCTGCCTGGCCTCCGCAACGGCAAGAACATCTCTCGCATGACATGAGCAGCTTTCCTCTCCACGGTCATTAACGGTTATCTGGTTTCCCGTCAAGACACCTTCGACAGGAAAAATCAAAGCCTTGACCTTTCTGAGAGTGCTTTGCAGAAGCTCGGAAGCATCGCCGGACGATAACTGAACGCCAAAATAGTTTATACCAGACACTGTTTTCTGATTTTTATGTTAGTAATCACAAAACGCAATACATCAAGAGAGATTGCTTACACAGGTATGCAGTTTCTGCATCTGCCGCACCACTGAAGGAAAATCCCTGAGCGGAAGCTGGGTTGATGCATCGGACAAAGCTTTTTCAGGATCAGGATGAACTTCAAAAAAGAGGCCGTCAACCCCTGCAGCAACCGCAGCTCTTGTCATTGGATGCAAGTGCTCCCGCTCCCCCCCTGAAACCCCCTGTCCTGCTGAAGGAAGCTGGAGACTGTGAGTCGCGTCATACACAACCGGAAAGCCGATGCTTTGCATTTTGGAAATTCCCCTGAAATCAACAACCAGGTTATGATATCCGAACATGGTTCCCCTTTCAGTCAACATTACACGCATGTTACCGGTCAGAGCGACTTTTTCCGCAGCCATAGCCATATCTTCAGGAGCCATGAATTGGCCCTTCTTTATGTTCACACAAAGCCCCGAGTCTCCGGCCGCAGTCAAAAGGTCGGACTGACGGCAAAGAAATGCCGGTATCTGCAGCACATCGACATATTGCGCAGCAATTTCCACTTCGTGCGCCTCGTGAACATCGGTAAGCACCGGCATATCGAAACGCCCCCTTATTTCTCCAAGAATTTCCAGCGCCTCGCGATTACCGATTCCGGTAAACGAAGAGGCAGAACTACGGTTGGCCTTTCTGAAAGAACCCTTGAAGATTATGGGCACACCCTGCTCCTCGCGAACATTCGAGAGAACGGACGCAACTTCGAAAGCCATCTCACGCCCCTCGATGAGACATGGACCGGCAATAAAAAACAACTCCTTTTCCGCTGGAACCGTGATGTTGCCTATCGAGAACGTTTGTTTTTTCTGCACAGCAGAACCAATTGTAGTTTTTTACCTTTTCTTTCAATCCATATGATCGACTAAAGCAAACCAAAGGAAATAAGCTACACCCGCGTGTTGAATTTTACAAAAAAACAACAGTTGAAGCCGCACTGTTCTCAAGAGATCTCATCAGTTATGAAACTTCTCTTCTCAATTTTTTTCCAGCCCTCTTCCCCGCCAGTAGCAACAATGGCGAGATCTCCGTCAGAAAGCCCTTCAAACATGTGCTCCAGAGCGTTGTCATATCCTGCTGCAACGATGATCCTTTTTCGCTCCACTCCCGCATCGATCAATCCCCTGGCAAGCAGTTCAGCAACCTCTCCAGGTGAACGGCCGCGCAGATCGTCATCCCAATCACAGCAAACAAAATAATCATATGTACCTGCTACCGCAGCTGCGGTTTGACGAATAAAAGTATCCGGACGGTTGCCCATCACACAAAGCAAAAGATACCTCTTCCCGCTAACCTCTGTTTTTGTGGTAAAACGGGCAAGCTCTCCCTGAGCCACCGGCCCGTCAGCCTCTGTAATGTATAACTGGTAGGGCAAACCATCCACGAAGTTCATTCGACCCGGATTCATTTCGCGTGTCGATTTAAATGCACTTACAGACCGGGCGATTGTATCAAATCCGATCCCCAAAACGTGGGCGATCGCAACCGAAAAAAGTGCATTGATAACAGCCGGCCTGTATCGTCCCCCCAAAGAAGCCTGTATGTCCTCAAGGGGCAATCTTCCTATCTCCCGTTCCCCTTCAAATAACATAATTGTTCCCGAGCAGTTGTGATCATCGAAATTATCAAGATAAGCAACCAGACCACCCTCATCCTGATGGGTCTTCATTGCAGCATTTTCAGAACCAGTGCTCACCAGACAAAGCCTTGGAGCAGTCACCACCTGCCGCATCGCAAGACATAACGGATCATCCGCGTTCAATACCGCCACCTTTCGAGCGTTCCGAACAACCAGACTCTTGACACGGGCAAGCTCTTCCCTGGTGGTGATCCCATCAAGTCCGACATGGTTATCGTAAACGTTGAGCACCGCCCCCACATCAACACCATCGATGCCCATTCCAAACTTGACGAGCCCGCCACGGGCCAGCTCAAACACACCGGCCTCAACAGAAGGATCCTGCATCACCAAAGACGCCACACGACCGCCTGCAAGATCACCTTGCCTGGCACGTTCAGGCCCAACCCATGTACCCTGTGTCGTTGAATGGGCGACATGCAAGCCTGCCGCTGATAGAATGTCCGCAACCATATGACATGTCGTTGTCTTGCCCAAACTGCCAGTTATGCCGACCGTAGGAATCCTGCCGTCAACTCCCCCTGGGAAGTAGTGTTCAATGATCGGGGCAGCAACGTCATGCTCAGGATTAGCGACCAGATGCGGGCGGAGACCGGGTGTCGAATTGACCTCGAGAATAGCGCACCGGATATCATGCCAGGATCGACTGATGTCGGGGGTGAAAAAATCGATTCCGGCAACGTCAAGCCCGACCAGCCTTGCTGCACGCTCGGCCATCTTGCGATTGTCCGGGTGGATCTCATCAGTGACATCCAAAGAAGTTCCTCCCCGCGAAATGTTTGCTGCTCCCCTGAGCCGAACCGCCTGCTTTTCCTGCGGCACTGAGTCCGGGGTCATGTTTTTTTCAGCCAGACATTGTCGGGCTTCCTCGTCAAGCTCTATCTTCTCGAGCAGGCGCTCGAAATTCATCCCGCGGCGAGGATCCCGGTTTACCTGCTCGATCAACTGCCGTACCGAGCTCAGCCCGTCACCAACAACCGTTGCCGGCACCCTTCTGGCCACTGCCACCAACTTTCCTCCTACGACCAGCAAACGGTGATCGTCCCCTTCGATGTGGCGTTCGATCAGGATACCTGCATTGTAGGCAGCCACATCCTTAAATGCTGTGAGGAGCGTCTGCTCGTCTCTGATATTGACGATCACCCCTTTACCTTTGCCCATGGATCGCGGCTTGACGACCAAAGGATAGCCCAGTTCACTGGCAATCACCTTCGCTTGATCTATAGAGAAAACCAGCCGGGACCCGGGCGTCGGAAGACCGTTTATCTGCAGCAACGACCCCGTAAGAAATTTGTCACCGGACAACATACGGCCGATAAGGCTGGTCTTGTCGCCTGCGGTTTCCATAATCCTGTTCAAATGCACACCCTGTCCAAGCTGCAGAAACTGGCCCGGCTTGAAAAGCCGGTAATAGTAGATACCTCGTTTGTACGCTGCACGAGCCAGCGCAACTGTTGATTGGTTCAAACCATACATGCGAAGCAGCTTGCGCGCCTCGACATAACGCTGCTGCAGACGACCGATAATTTTTTTTCCGGAAGCCCGGCCTGGAGCGGACAACTCCTGCACAACAATCAGGGCAAGCCCCAATGCTGCAAGACCAAGCTCGCCTTCGTCACAGGGAATAAAGAATTCGAGATATTCTTTTTCAAGGGCAATAAGGCGGCCAAGCTGCGGCCGCACACAGAAATCCCGCAACAGGATCTCGGTTACAGCCAGCGCAAGCTCAGCAGCAGGACAATTCGATTGGAGAAAATAATCCGGCGACGAAAGCATGGACGATTCCTGCACGACAGGGAAGATTTCCTGAATAACGGCAAGCAGTTGCTGCAACTCTTCAGCATCAATCCCCTCATGGAACAGCCGTACTTTTCTTTCGTCGAAAGATACCGTAGCAAACAAGCCTGACCCAGGACCATAGATATTCGGTCCGCCAAAAAACCGATGTGACTGGATTTTTATATACCTGAACATGAACGAGCTTACTGGGAAGCTTCGGTTGCCCTGCAAAAGGTAACCGGTCAAACTTCATCTTGTTTGAACAAAGATTATCTTTTGATTAAAATATCTATTTTTCAACTGCTTATGAAGCTTGCTTGCCAAGGACTTAAGGAAATGAAGGAACCATGTAAAATTCATCGCGGTTAGCTATAGCATACGTTACCGTACACTGTTTCAAGTTCTTTAAAGAAACTGTAATTTACTGTCGTGCGATACGCCGTTCCATATTCCATAACTCATATTGAACGCAGATATGAATGCTTCGGATACCAAGCAACGATTGGAAGAAATTGAAAAACAGCTTGCCAACCTCCACGAAGAGCAACGAAGGATCAAGGCGCGCTGGGATGCGGAAAAAGATCTTATCCAGGAATCCAGAAAACTGAAATCGGAGCTGGAGGACCTTAAACACCAAGCAGAGGAGTATGAAAGAAGCGGTGATTACGGCAAGGTTGCAGAAATACGCTACGGACGGATTGCCGAGATAGAAAAAGAGATCGAAGAGAACAAACGCAAAATAGAGGAAAAGCAAGCCTCCGGCGAACTGCTTATGAAGGAAGAGATCGATGCAGGAGATATTGCGGACATCGTTTCCAAATGGACAGGCATACCGGTCAGCAAAATGCTTCAGTCAGAACGACAGAAGCTTCTGCATATCGACGAAGAGCTCCATAAGCGCGTAATCGGTCAGGATAAAGCCGTACAAGCGGTAAGCGAGGCTGTAAAAAGATCCCGTGCCGGCATGGGTGACGAAAAAAAACCTATAGGCTCGTTTATTTTTCTCGGCCCGACCGGTGTCGGCAAAACCGAGCTCGCAAGAACCCTCGCAGAATATCTCTTCGATGACGAAGATGCGATGATACGCATCGACATGAGCGAATACATGGAATCCCATACGGTAAGCCGGCTTGTAGGAGCGCCTCCGGGATATGTGGGCTATGAAGAGGGGGGACAGCTTACCGAAGCAGTACGCAGGAAACCTTTCTCGGTTGTCCTGCTTGACGAGATCGAAAAAGCTCACCCCGATGTTTTCAATATTCTGCTGCAGATTCTCGATGACGGCAGACTGACCGACAGCAAGGGCCATACAGTCAATTTCAAGCACACCATCATCATCATGACAAGCAACATCGGCGCCCAGCTTATCCAGAGCGAAATGGAAAAGATTGACAGTGCCAATCGTGATGATGTTCTGGAAACCCTTCAGGAAAAACTGTTCCAGCTCCTGAAACAGCAGGTTCGCCCCGAGTTCCTCAACCGTATCGACGAGGTCATTCTTTTCACTCCGCTCACCAGAGAAGACCTCGAAAAGATCGTTGCTATACAGTTCAACCTGATACGGAAACTCGCCTTTCGCCAGAATATCAGCCTGAATCTGGAAAAAGATGCCCTTCTGTGGCTCTCCAATGCAGGGTTCGACCCGGCTTTCGGTGCCCGACCGCTCAAACGGATCATGCAGCGAAACATCACCAACAAACTTTCCGAACTGATACTCGAAGGAACCGTAGGGGAGGGTGACACGGTAAACGTAACAGTGCAGAATGGAGACCTCGCACTGGTAAAAAGTACCAAGTGACGAGGACTCATTCGCTGAGGTTTCATGAAGCATAACCTGTTTGTCTTTTTTCTCCTGTTCCTGCACCCGTTGACTACCTGCGCGTCAGTTCAGCCTGGACAGGACAGCCTTAACACGAAAATCGGGCAGATGATCATGGTCGGGTTTCGGGGCACCTCTTTACAGGAGGCTTCTGGGCTCAAACAGGATATTACGCAGCGTCACCTGGGCGGAGTGGTTTTGTTTGATTATGACGTCCCGTCGAAATCTCCCGGCAGAAACATCACCTCCCCTGGTCAGTTGAAAAAACTCACTCGTGAACTGCAGGAAGCGGCAACAATTCCTCTTCTCATCGCCGTCGACCAGGAAAGTGGCAGAATAGCAAGACTGAAAGCAAAATACGGGTTTCCCGAGAGCCTCTCCGCCCAAAGGCTTGGGGCTCTCAACAATCCTGACAGCACGTACCATGCGGCACTTGCAACCGCTGAAACCCTGAAAAATGCCGGTATCAATGTTAATTTCGCGCCCGTCGTAGATCTTAACAGCAATCCTGAAAACCCGGTTATCGGGAGGCTGGAAAGAAGCTTTTCAGCCGATCCCGATGTCGTGACTTCACAAGCCGCCGCAACAATCAGGGCTTTTCACGCCGAAAAAATCATTGCAACACTCAAACATTTTCCCGGTCATGGTAGTTCGACAACCGATACGCACAAGGATTTCACCCACATAACCGGTAGCTGGAACAAAAACGAGCTGATACCCTACAGGAAACTTATCGAAGAAGGTTACAGCGATCTTGTCATGACAGCCCATGTCTATAACGCAAACCTTGACCGCAGCTATCCGGCAACCTTGTCGAAACCGGTCATAACCGGACTGTTACGTGACTCGCTTGGTTTCAAAGGCGTTGTGATAAGCGACGACATGCAGATGAAGGCAGTTGCCGATCACTACAGCCTCGAAACAGCAATCCTGCAGGCACTCACCGCCGGCGTGGATATTCTTCTTTTCGCCAACAATTCAAGCTACGACCCTGAGATTGCGCAGAAAGCCGCATCTATCATTCGTTCACTTGTGGACGATGGAACGGTTTCCGTCACACGAATAGACAGTTCTTACCGGAGGATCATGACACTGAAGCAACATTACCTGAATGTTTCCTCATGAAAACACTTTATCTTGTCAGGCATGCCAAATCGAGCTGGGAGAACGCAAATCTGTCGGATTTCGACCGCCCTCTGAACAAGAGGGGCAGAAAAAACGCCCCTTTCATGGCTGAACTGATGCGTGGAAAAAATGTGTATCCCGACCTAGTTGTATCGAGCCCGGCAAACCGTGCACTGACAACAGCGGAAATATTTTGTGAAACCCTCGGTTATCCACTTGAAAACGTCGAGCAGCGGATCGAGATTTACGAGGGCGGATTGAACCATATGCTGCTGCTCGTCCAGCAGATTCCCGACAATTATGCCATAGCGATGCTTTTCGGCCACAATCCGACACTTACCTCATTTGCAAATTTCATCTCCGGCGAACGCCTTGAGAACATCGTCACCTGCGGGATCGTCAGGATCAACTTTAAAAGTAATACATGGCAGGAAACCATGATGGATGCCGGTGAACTGGTTTGGTACGAGTATCCGAAGAAATATCAGTAAGCGAAGATAGAAGCAAGAAGATTGTTGAGTTGTCAATCTCGACTGGTCGGGATCGTTGAATTGCAGGGTTGTCACCGACCTGTCAGGAATGGCGCCGATTGAGAAGGCAAACCTATGCTTTCCAAACATCTATTTCACGGGGCGGCATAGCAGCAATAATTACCGTGCCTTTACGGCCTTCTCCCGTAAGCAGCAAAGCGGTACCTGTGCCAAGAAAACCTTCTAAATTCTGGCTCCTTGCTCCCGAACTCCTGCCGTTTTTTACTCTTCCAGCTCCTGTTTCGGCTCTCTCGTCATCAAATCCAGAATGGCCTCTTCTGCCGGTTTGTTCTCGAAGAGCATTTCATAAACCGCAACGGTAATCGGCATATCCACCCCAAGCTTCCGGCTCAACGTAACCACGGCTTTCGTTGTTGGAACACCTTCGGCAAACATCTCCATGTGGCTGACGACATCATCGAGGCTTTTACCTTTCCCGATCTGCTCCCCAACAAACCGATTCCGGCTGTGACGGCTCAGACAGGTCACCACAAGGTCACCTATACCCGAAAGTCCGGATACCGTCATCGGATCACCGCCAAGACTGACAGCAAGACGTGACATCTCGGCAAGCCCCCGCGTAATGATCGCTGCTTTCGCATTATCACCAAACCCCAGACCGTCGGATATTCCTGCTGCGATTGCGATGATATTCTTTACAGAGCCTGCAACTTCAACACCGACGATATCGGTATTGACGTATACCCGGAACGTGCTGGTGTGAAAAACTTCCTGGACCTTTCGGGCTGTTTCAAGGAGAAACGATGCTGCAACCACGGTTGTCGGCTGCTTTCTCGACACTTCTTCCGCATGACTCGGACCATAAAGAGCAGCCACATTTTCAGGAGAAATATCAGGGAGCACCTCAACAATCACCTCCGACAGTCGCTTGCCGGTATTGAGCTCAATACCCTTGGCAACATTGACGATGATGGTTTCTTCAAGAGAGAGTTCGCAAAGCAGCGAAAGCGTTTCACGCAATGCCTGGGAAGGCACGGCGGCAATGATCATACCTGCATCCTCGACAACTTCGGAAATGTCGCCTGCTATATGAAGACTATCGGGAAACCGAATGCCCGGGAGATATCGGGGATTCTGGCGGCTACAGTCAAGCTCCCGGGCAAACTCCTTACGGTGCGACCAGAGATCAACCTGGAACCCTTTTTCTGCAAGCAAAACGGCAAGCGTTGTGCCCCAGCTTCCTGCTCCTAATACCGCTATCTTCATCTGCCTCTACCGATACACAAAGCATCAGGAATGCCCGTGGAATTTTACCCGGTTTTCGTTTCCGGCAAGAAGACGCCTGATATTTGCTCTATGGGTGTAAACAATAGCCAGTGCAACGACAAGCCCGAAAATCAGAAGGTGATAATCGAGACTGTCATGAATAAACACCCTGGTATTGAACATTTTGATGTAGTAATCCAAGCCTTCGCCAAGATCAAAAAGGTACTTCCTTACCGCTATAATCAACGGAAAAGCAATTGCCGCCAGCATTGAAGCAACGGAAACATATCTCGACACAAAAATAACGAGGAGAAAAATACCCAGTACGATGAGCGTCGTTACCGGTGCAATAGCAAACATCATGCCTGCTGCAGTGCTTACGCCTTTCCCCCCCTTGAAACCAGCAAAGACAGTGAACACATGGCCGAAAACCGCACTCAGCCCGGCTATCAACCGTAAAGCAATAGGGTTGATGTCCGGCATGGGTCCGAGAGGGTGGGCCTCAAAGAAAACCACAACGGATATAGCAGCAATGGCGCCTTTAACAATATCGAGAATCGTAACCGTCAAGCCCGTTTTCCATCCCAGAACACGGAAAGCATTGGTACCTCCGGCATTTCCGCTGCCGAAATCACGAATATCGATACCCTTGAGCAGTTTACCGGCGATGATACTGGTAGGTATCGAGCCAATGAGGTAACTCAGGGTCAGAATCACAATCAAAGTAAGCATAGTAGTTCAGGTTACAATTCAAGCCGTGTCAAGTATTATAAATGTTGTACGAGTACTTGTTCTATAGCAGCTATAGCCACGGCCCGCCTGCTTGACAGAATCAAACGCACAGAAACGAAAACTTCACAAATTCAGAGACAAAAACGACGCAATTGTCATGAAGCAACCACCTGGCCTATAATGTAAGCATTTTCACCTTTCGATTTCAAATCTTCCATTATCCGTCCAGTCCCTGCTTTCGAAACAATCATCACCAACCCCACACCGAGGTTGAATGTCCTGCGCATATCCTCTTCGGGAACTTTGCCCTCTTTTCGAATGATGTCGAAAATCACCGGTTCAGGCCACGATTTCCATTCGACATCGAGAGTGAGACCTTCAGGCACTATCCGCATGGTATTGCCCATCAGACCGCCTCCTGTAATGTGCGACATGCCGTGAAGGTCTTCTGATCCAAGCAGCGGCTCGATAACCGAAAGATAGGAACGATGAACATTGAGCAACTCATCACCGATCGTACCGCTCAGGCCCCCACAGGTATTTCGAAGCTTGCCCTCCAGAACCTTCCTCGCAAGAGAGTAGCCGTTCGTATGCAACCCGGTTGATGGAAGACCGATCATCACATCCCCTGCTGATATCGCCGCACCGTTCACCACCCGCTCACGATCCACAACACCGACAATCGTACCGGCAAGATCAAAATCATCCGCTGCATAAACACCCGGCATTTCCGCAGTTTCTCCTCCGATCAAAGCACAGGAATTCTCTCTGCATGCCGCCACCATTCCTTTGACAATATCTGCAGCCATTGCCGGCATGAGCTTTCCGCATGCATAATAGTCGAGAAAAAACAACGGCTCTGCACCACAAACCAAAATGTCGTTCACACAATGGTTGACCAGACACGCTCCTATCGTATCATACCGGCCCATCTCGGCAGCAACTTTAAGCTTGGTCCCTACTCCATCGATGCTGCTCACCAGCACAGGCTTGCTATAGGCTGAGAAATCCGGTTGAAAAAAACCGCCGAATGCCCCGATGTCGGTCATGACTCCGCCGGTAAACGTCCGGCGAACCTGCGGTTTGATTAAACGAACAAACTCCTCACCGGCGCTGATATCAACGCCTGCCGTCTTGTAATCCATATCCCTGATTGAAATAGTGTTTTTAGCTGAATACGGCCGACTACTTTTTATTTGCCGGTGTTTCAAATATACCGTTTGTCTCGGTGCCGGAAAAAAACTCGTGATGCAGGCTTTGCAGTGCTTTTGGAACATCGTCACCCTCTACAACCATACCAACGTTGATCTCGGAAGCTCCCTGCGAAATCATTCTGATATTGACATCTTTCATCGCACTGAAAATCCTTCCTGCAACACCTTTTGACGTTCTGAGATTATCGCCGACAACACTGATCGTCGCAACATTGGGTTCAATTTCAACTTCACCTATTTTTCTGAGCTCGACAAGAAGATCGCCCAGTACAGCGGACTCACTCACCGTCAAGGACACGGACACTTCACTTGTCGAAATCATTTCAACAGAAACTCCCGCATGCGCAAACACTTCGAAAATCCTCGCCATAAAGCCGTGCCTGCCAAGCATTCTGTTGGAACGGAAATTAATAATGCGCTGGCCCTTTTTTACCGCTATAGATTTGACCAGCCCCCCGTAGCTCATTCCTTCGAGCATTACAGGGTTATTGGTAATAACGGTTCCTTTCGCTTCAGGATGCAGCGAGTTAAGCACATAAACCGGGATATTCTGTTTCACGGCAGGTGCTATGGTATCCGGATGCAACACCTTCGCACCGAGATATGAAAGTTCAGCCGCTTCAGTAAACGTCATAACTCTGATGCTTCTCGCATCGGGAACAATCCTCGGGTCGCAGGTCATCACGCCGTCAACATCCGTCCATATCTGAATCACATCTGACGGCAGCCACGCCCCGAGAAGCGCCGCAGTAAAATCAGATCCGCCTCTTCCGAGTGTCGTTGTTTTTCCGTCCTTTGTCGATCCGATAAAGCCCTGCGTGACAACCATTCTACCCTCATCAAGCAGCGGCTTGATGGTTTTTTTTACATTGTTTTCACATATCTCCTCCAGCGGACGCGCCATACTGAAATTATCATCAGTTATCATGATCTCACGCATGTCCAGCCAGGCCGTTTCATGACCGGCTTCATGCATTGCCGCGCTGAATACCGTTGTAGACAACAGTTCTCCAAACGAACAAAACGTATCAAATGAGCGGACCGTAAGCTCACCGACTATATCGACCCCTTTGATCAGCATCTCAAGCTCGCCGATATATGCCTCAACCTTCTCCAGCACCGACTTGCGGCGAGCCTCATCGTTTATCAGGGTATCAACCAGACCACGATGGTGTTCCCGTACTTCACCGGACAGTTCCATAGCTTTTTCAAGGCGGCTGCCGCCCGCTTCCTCTGCAATCCGGATCAGCTTGTTGGTAATCCCGCTGCACGCACTCAGTACAACAACCGGAACGCTTTTATTCCCTTCTGCAGCAACGATCTCCATTGCTCTTTTCATTGCGGTAGCCGTTCCTATCGACGTCCCGCCAAATTTCATTACGGCCATAACAGTTCTTATCTTTCTGAGGTGATTGCTCAACTCAGACCTTGTTGTTTACGATTCCAGGTATGCAACAACCTTCTACCTTTTCCTGAAAACATGTACGACAAAGCATACAGAAAACCGATCTCCTGCCCCACAAGCGCTGCAGCTCAACGATACATGATCCGTCTCCTGCTTGTATGCATCGCACTGTGTTCATACGGCTGCGCCAGCAGCTATTCAACTCAAGGCGTTAAATATAGCGGAAAAAACGCAAAAAAATATACACCCCTGCCAATCCATGTTCATGAAGAAAAGCTGGTCACAATGCTTGAAACTATCAGCAGTTTGTTCGGGATAAAATATCAGTACGGAGGAGAAACGCTCAAGGGGTTCGACTGCTCCGGCTTCGTGCAGTACATCTACCTGGATACTTTTGACGCTTATCTACCCCGTACATCCAGGGAGCTTTCCGAAATCGGCAGAAAAATAGCCGTGCATAGGCTCAGAAGAGGGGATCTGGTATTTTTCAGGCTCAACGGCAGGCAAATCGATCATGTGGGCATTTACCTTGACCGGAATCTTTTCGCCCATGCATCTTTAAGCAGGGGTATAACCATGGGAAACCTCGAAAACCGTTATTACAAAAAACGTTTCGCCAAAGCGGTGCGCCTGCTGGAAATCACCGAATCACGGCGCCGATATAGCGATGCCGTGATTCAAAAAAAGAATATGTCGGATTAAACCGTATATTGGCGCAAAACAAAAAACGATGACTTTCGACTTTTGCAAGAACAATATGGCCACCTCCCGCGACTACATAGAAATGACCTTCACGCTTCCATCCGAACTGATTGAACCCTGCCTGGGACTTTTGTCCGGCGAAGGGATCGAATATTTCCAGGAAGAAGAAGACCGGCTCTGTGCGTACCTCCCTGATTCCGAATGGTCGGAGGAAAAAAAGCGGAACATTATGGCGATTCTTGAAAACTCATTCGGTTCAGTGCCGTCTTTCAGCGTAAAGCACATGGCTGACAGAAACTGGAACGCCGAATGGGAAGCGCACCTTAAGCCAATCGAAATATCCGAACAGCTCCTCATCGTCCAGAAACACAGGGGGATCAAGCCTAAACCAGATCAGATTGTGATTGAAATCAATCCAAAAATGTCGTTCGGCACCGGGTATCATGCAACAACCCGGCTGATGCTCCGCCAGATCGAAAAAATCGATATCGAGGCCATGCGTATTCTGGATATAGGAACCGGGACCGGCGTTCTTGCCATTGCATGTAGAAAGCTCGGCAACAACAGAGATATACTCGCGGTCGACAATAATAACTGGGCGGTTGAAAACGCCCGCGAAAACGTCAGGGAAAACCAGGCTGAAAACATCAGTGTAGAAATGCTCGATGTCGAAGACGATCTGGACACCATCCTTGCCGGACACTATGACCTCATACTTGCCAACATCAACCGGAACGTACTAGACAGAATCCTGCCTGCAATACGGCAAAAAACTCCCGAAAGCCTGGTACTTCTGTCCGGGATCATGACCTATGATGAACCCTGGCTGCATGCATTGTTTAAAAAACTCGAGTACCGTGTTGTAGAAACCCTTTATGAAGAAGAATGGCTTTCCTGTCTTGTTGAGTCTCCATCCTGAAAACTTCTGAACACCGTATGAAACGAATATCGTTTATCGATATAGGCACGAACACCGCATTGCTGCTCATTGCAGACCTTGATCCGGTCAACAACAGGATGCTGCCCGTGCTTCACCGCCAGACCATCGTCAGGCTTGGAAAAAATGTCGATGAACAGAAAATTATCGACCATGCTGCCATGCAGCGCCTTATCCAATGCATGCTTGACTTCAAGGCACTGAGCAAGGAATACGAGGCACAAAGTATCGTTGCAGCAGGAACCAGCGCCCTCCGTGATGCCAAAAACCGTATGGAGATCATTGACGAGGTCGTTATGGCAAGCGGAATCGTCATTAAAACCCTGAGCGGTGAAGAAGAAGCGGCAATGACCTTCACCGGTGCTGTAGCAGGAATGGAACATGTACCTGAACGGTTTACCGTTATTGATATCGGAGGCGGCAGCACTGAAATATCAATGGGTGATAACAAACATATCGAGCAAAGTATCAGTCTCGATATCGGCTCGGTGAGGCTTACCGAACGGTTTTTCAAAGGACAGCCGCCTTCAGAAGAAGAATTCCTTGCAGCAAAAGACGAAATCAACCAGGTGCTTACGGGTAATCTCGAGCCGTTTTTCGCCGGACGAGAGCAGGTTTTCGGAGTAGCTGGAACATTGACAACAATCGCCCAAATAGTCTCCGGACAGAAAGAGTTCGACCCCGAAACGATCCACAATTATCCGCTACGCTACGAACAGGTTCGACATCTGCTCGATGAACTGAAAATGCTAACCGTTGATCAGATCATCAACAAAGGAATCCCGGAAGGCAGAGCCGATGTCATAACCATGGGTACCCTGATCCTGCACCAGTTCATGAGACTTCTCGGGGTAACGGAACTGCGCGTCAGTATCCAGGGTCTTCGCTACGGACTCGCCCTTAAAGAACTGCAAAAGCTGAAGACCGCAGAATAAATAATGCTGCTCCGAAGTTCTTTGCCGGAGCAGCAAGCGAAGGGGAAAGAAGAAAAAAACAATCAGGATTCCTTTACGCAGCGAACTGACAACCCGTTTTCCATACAGGTATCGTTGCGGAACAGAAACGCATTTCTGCAGCTCATGTTTCTGAACCAGGCATAACCCTTGACAAACATACTCGACGTCCAGAACAATCCATTCATCCCCTTGTAGAAAAATCGGCCGTCATTACGACGATAACCTCCCGGAAGTGCGCAGAAACCGGTTCGTCCGGTAACCGGCCTGTCGGACGATTGCCAGAACGATGCCGCCTTGAGGTTGGCTGCAGCAAAAAGCTTACCGCCGAAATTCAATGCAAGGCTTTCCCAGTCCTTGTCTGAAGGAATTTTCCAGCCTTTCGGGGCAAGGCCTCTGGGATCATTGACCGCATACCAGTTATAGAGCTTGCCGTATACCACACCATCGCCGGAACGGTTCCGGTAATAACACCATGCACCCTCTCTTTTCCTTGCTGCATCGGCCCATTCCGCCGGGGTAACTGCATGGCGGATAGGATCGCCATTTCTGTAGTGACTCACATTGAGATTCTGAGCCATCCAGACTTGCCCGTTTATTGCAACTGTTTTGTAAACGTTACCATCGACATCGGTAATCGTGTAGGCATACGCAGCCTTATCTGTGCCGTGCATGATAAACATCATGCACAATGCCAGTAAAACGGCATAAGCGTGTTTCATGGTCGTGATCTTTGGGGGTTATAGGGGAATCAGTACTTCACAAAAAGCATCAACCACTTTTGAATTTACGGAAAAACCTGCCTCAAAACCAATTTTTACGCAATCAGGAGACGTTTTGCAACGCAATATTCTCTTATATTACGTCACCAACACAATACAGTCCCCCAGTCAGGCTTCACGATCGCAGTAAATACAAAGTAGCCGTCCATAAAGGTCCCTTGAAAAAAATAGATGCCGCCCAACATTCTCTTTTAGCGAGTAGATACGGCGGATTTGATCGGAAGAAAGCGGAAAATCACGCCGCTGAACACTTGCCGCAGTAATTCCAGCTCTTTTTAAAAAATGCGGAAACGTTTTTGGTTTATACTGAAGCGATTCCTTCACCCGGAACACCTTGCCGGGAAACGGCGATATTTTCCTATCCGATGTAAGATAATCAACCTGCGGATTGATGAACCGCATTTCATGCTGCTGCGCCAGAACTTCCGACAGGCGCGCCTTGATGATAGCCGGGTCGGGCTCATAGAAATATTTTCCGACCTTGTCTGCAATGAATCTCCGGCTTACGCTATCCCCCCCGGAAGCGACAACGGTTTTATTTTCCGCTCCCAGACAAACGGCTTCTATGACAACCTCCGCAGCAGGTTGCCCACCTCTTTCACAAAGCAGCACCGTCTCCTTACACTCCCGGTCAACCGAAAGCACAAGAACACGGGATAATGACGGCAGCGTTTCACGAATCGTGCTGATCTCAAGTGCAGGAGAGGCTTTCACACAAAACCTCCCGGCCTTCCGCAACAGAAGATCATGCAGCTCAACAACATTTGGTTCAGTTTCCCCAAGAGCCACCGAGCGTTTTCCCTTTCCTCGCCTTGCCGGATCCAGGAAAATCCATTCGAAGGCGCCGTCGGAACTGGATTCGAGCAGTTCCCTACTGTCACCCCGAATTACAGTAATGTTATTTACACCGAGTTCTCGGAAGTTGTGCGATGCAATCCCGGCAAGAACGTCATCCCTCTCCACGTAGAGAACTTCTTCAAACCGTCTTGCAAAAAAGATGCTGTCGATGCCAAGCCCGCCCGTCATGTCCAGCATTTTTTTCCCTGCAACTCCCTCCAGCCCAGATTTGTAGCGAGCAGTCCTTTCGCCCGAAGCCTGTTCGAGGGAAAGTTTGGTGTAAAGCAGTTGCCGGAGTGAAAGAGTCGGGAGTTTTTTTGCGGCTTTGCGTCTGCATGCTATCTGCTCTGCTATCGCTCTGACGGGCAGGTCGCTCCGGCCGTGATGCTTCAGTGCAAATGCTGCAGGATCATCTTCACCGTGTTGTTCTATCCAATCCCAGACCTTGGGTTCCAAAAGCCGTTGCAACTCTTCGCGGGTCATGAATCTGTCTTCTCGTAACGTATTTTATTATAAAACATGCGCTCATTTCCTGTCCATTTCCTACATTTCGAGCATAGTCGCTGGCCTTTCCAAAAAGGAGCCCCCCTTCATGAAAAAACGCCCTTTCATGTTCCGGCGTCGGCCCTTCTGCCATCCTTCTTCAGCAGCATGCTGACAATTCAATCCGCCTGCGCAGAAACCTTTTCCCTTGCAGGCCCCTGGGACAGCCCGGGTGGCAACTATTTTTCCGATAATCAGACAAAACCTATAGAACAGTGCCTGCCGCCTCACAAACCGCATCCGTCAGGATGTCCAGCTCCTGTTCCGGGATTATGTAGGGAGGCATGAGGTATACCAGTTTTCCGAAAGGACGCACCCAGACGCCTCTTTCAACAAACAGCCGCTGAATACGGGGCATATCCACTGGCCGCTCAAGTTCGACAACTCCGATCGCCCCCAGAACACGAACGTCGGCAACGCCTTCCAGCCCGCAGCAAGGCTGCAGACCGGCGGCAAGCTTCCTTTCTATATCCCCTACCTTTTCTTCCCATGCCATGCCGGAAAGCAGGTCGATGCTTGCCATCGCAACGGAGCAGGCA
Organism: Chlorobiales bacterium; assembly: GCA_022360275.1. Taxonomy (GTDB): domain Bacteria; phylum Bacteroidota; class Chlorobiia; order Chlorobiales; family Chlorobiaceae; genus Prosthecochloris. The sequence goes on along the minus strand of JAKSDC010000190.1, from coordinate 35,312 downwards.
AGCGGATTGGCCATGAACGTCGGACCGTGCATAAAGACTCCCGGATCAGCTCCGGAGATCACCGAAGCCACTTTACCGGTCGTCAGCGTTGCAGCAAGAGTCATGTAGCCTCCGGTAAGCGCCTTGCCAAGACAGAGGATATCGGGCACAACCCCGGCATGTTCCAGAGCAAACATCCTGCCTGTCCGTCCGAAACCGGTCGCTATCTCATCGAAGATCAGGAGCACACTATAACAATCACAGAGTTCTCGTACTTTCCGAAGATGGCCGGGTGAATAGAAACGCATTCCCCCTGTCCCTTGAACAATCGGTTCAAGAATGACCGCAGCCACCTCATGGTGGTGATTTTCGAGCTTCATTCTGAAATCCTCGATGCAATCGTCGCTGCAGGGTTCATGAAACCCGCACCCTGGTGCTTCGGCAAAAAGCTGTTCAGGCAGTACCCTGCTGAAGAGACTGTGCATACCGGTAACCGGATCACAGACCGACATTGCAGCAAAGGTATCGCCGTGATATCCCGACCTGAGGGTTAAAAAACGATGTTTTTCAGGTGTACCGGCAGCCTGATGATATTGCAATGCCATCTTTATCGCCACCTCGACCGAAACCGATCCGGAGTCGCTGAAAAACACCTTCTGCAAAGCATCGGGAGTCATCTGTACAAGCCTTTCTGCAAGCTCTATGGCCGGTTCGTGGGTAAACCCCCCGAACATCACGTGACTCATCTTCTCAAGCTGGCGCGTCACCGCACTGTTCAGCACCGGATGGTTGTAACCGTGAATCGCCGCCCACCAGGAGGACATCCCGTCGATAAGACGCTTTCCGTCTTCAAGTTCGATGTAGACCTCCGATGCACTTTTTACCGGATAGACCGGCAGAGGGTCGAGCATAGATGTATAGGGGTGCCAGATGTGCTCCCTGTCGAAATCAAGATTCATGTAATACCTTTGTGATATCTTCTCTTGAAAGGTCCGGGTAGTCTTTACCAATATCCGGGATTTCAATAACCGGGCAATGATATCCATACTTTCCCGGAGCTTTGCGCAGTACTCTCAACGTGTCCCGGGCAATAACCTTATCACTGCCTCCTGCGAAATTGTAAAGCAGCCCGTTGAGCTGCAACCCTCTTTTACGGCAGGCTTCAAGAGAAAGCAACGTATGGTTGATACTGCCGAGCCGGGAAGAGGCCACAAGCACCAGCGGATATGCCCTCTCCTGCAGATAATCCGCAAACAGTAACTCCTCGTTCAAAGGGACCAGCAGCCCACCCGCCCCTTCCATCAGGACGATATCGTATTCAGCCTGCAACCGACTTGTGGCCCGGTCTATTACCGAAACATCGATCCTCTTTTTTTCAAGAGCTGCCGCAAGGTGCGGCGAAGCTGGATGGCCGAACAGATAGGAACATGTCGTTCCGTCACGGTCGACGTCCTGCAACGTCATACCCATGATCTCACGGTGCCTGAGGATATCAGCCGACACGCCGCTGCCGCCGGTCTCGACCGGTTTCTGGGTGGTAACCTTTCGGCCTGCTTTCAACAGCGCACGCGCCAGAAGACCGGTGGCAACTGTTTTACCCACTCCGGTATCGATCCCTGTTATTGCAATGACCTTTCCAAGCACCTATGTTTACTGTTGAACCGTTGAGTTGTTGAACTGTTGAGATGGCTTGATAGCAAAAAATGAACCCCTCCCCCGCATTCAGGATTCAGGCTTCCAGATTCTCGCTTTATCCCCATTATTTCAATAGTCATTATTCATTCGACAACAGTCATTCTCCTGACTCCTTACTCCTTATTTGCCCTTTGACCTTTACCTTTTGCCTTTCCCCTTACTCTCACTTTCTCCGAAAAACGCAAAACATCGGATGATAGGTAAGGTGCACTCCGGAACCCGAAGAAAATGACGAACGGTAACGCTCTACAAAACTGCGATGGCGCGTTTTTGTCCAGCTCTCACGAACAAGACCGTTAACCCCGGTTCGGCTTATATGACGCAAGACTTCTTCAGGACTCCTGAAATCGAGCTTCCGCACCTCCTCGCGCAAAACAGTCGGCGAAAAAAAAGGCGCCGCCATATCCTCAAGCTCGGAAAGGGAATAATAGTTGAGTGCGTGCGGTTCCAGCGAACTGATCTCGAGCATGTTCCTTTTCCCGAACGTACTGAATGCAAGCAACCCTTCCGGTTTTACAATTTCCGCCATCCTCATGAAAAAAGAACGCATATCGGCCAGCCACTGCACGGTAGCATTCGATGCTGCAAGGTCGAGTTGATCAGGCAAAGCCCGGCAGTGCTCTATATCGCCGGCTATGAAAGAAAACCCGGGTACACTATGCTTCAGAACAATACCGCGGACAAGATCGCTGCTTTCCCCGACAAGATCGTTTGCAACATAGCTCAGAGCTTCACAACGGCTCAACAGCGCTTCGGTAAACGCTCCGGAACCCGAACCAAACTCCAGAACCCTTCCAAATGAAACCCTCTCACCATCTCCGCAGATAAGCTCTGCAAGCTCGGACGCCATACGTTCCTGTATGACCGCATGGCGGCGATACCCCCTTAAACGCCTGGCAAACCGCTGTCTGACAAGCTCTTTGTTCACTCCTCCATGCATGTGCAAAGCTCCTGCCAGTTGCTGAATTCAAAAAAAGGAAAGTGAGGCATTCCGTTCACCGTTTTCTGCTTGATCCCGCGCCATGCAAATCCCTGAGCAGCGGCGGAGAAAATCAAGTCGCGCCCGCCGATAAGTGCATGTGTAAAGCTCCAGGACGGCGGCTCATCCTTTCCATTCTGCAGAACGTTCTGCAAAAGCGCTGCAAGTTCCGCCCTCTGATCGTCAACGCCACGTTCAGGGGCGATACCAAGAAACTGCCTAAAGGGATCCGTGCCGCCGCACATCCGCCGCATGAACCTCCGCCTGTTCTCTTCATCATACCTTTCAAGCGTTACCCTGAACATCTCAGGCGGAATCCCTTCCTCGTCGCTTACCGGATGCAGGGTACCGTTGACAGCAAGCGCCCTGCCGATCCCTTCCAGTCCGGCCCGGGAAGCCGCCCACACTCCAAAAGACCATGCTATAAGTGTTCGTTCGCCATATCCGGCAACAGCATCGAGAACATCTGCAGACATGGCTGTCGAACGGTAATCGTAACAATGCAGGATGTCATGGCCGAAACCTGCAGTCGTGTTGGACTGGAGAAAACCGGCAATCCCGCTGTCCATCCCCCATCCGTTAAAAAAAATCAGCAGCCGTTCATGTCCTTTTCGTTCTATCCAGCGGGTAATCATTCCTTAACTGTTGAACTGTTGGTTCGCTGAGTTGTTTATTTGTTGCAAGACAATATCGTTACCGCCTCTTTCCACACAGTCATGCCGGACTTGATCCGGCACCCATCTTCAGGATAAGTCAAAATTCAAAAGGAAAAAGTCAAAAAGCGAAATGGTTGGCTTCAGCCTGTTCACCCTGTTTCCCATTACCCAGTACCCACTATTTGACGCAGCATCTCCGGTATACCACAAATATCCTCCCACCCGATATCCGCGCGAAGGGAAAATCGTATTCTTGCGGTATTGTCCGGCACTGTCGGCGGACGAACCGGAAGAGCAAGCACTCCGGCATCACACAAAACCGAAGCTGCACGAACCGCACCGCTGTTCGATCCCATAACGACCGGCACGATCTGGCTCTCGCCAGCGGTCTGCAAGCCATTTTCTTTCAATGCTTCACGAAACCGTGCGGCAAGAGAGTGCAAATGACGCCGCCCTGCAGCCATTTTTCGCTGATGTTTCAGCACCTTTTTGCTCCAGCCGAGCATTACCGGAGAAAGAGCCGTAGTAAAAATCAGTGAACGCATGGTATTGACGAGGTAATCGCGGATTATCTCATCCATGATCCCGTAGGCACCCTGAGATGCAAACGCCTTGCCGAACGTCCCGACTATAATGTCGATTGAGCCTGTAAGCCCGCATGCTTCGCACAAGCCCTGCCCGGTACCCCCGAATGTTCCGACGCCATGCGCCTCGTCAACAATCAGGAAAGCACCGTACCGCTCCCGAAGCTCGCACAGCTTTTGCAGGTCTGCAAGATCGCCGTCCATGCTGAAAACCGATTCGGTCACGATGAACATCTGTCGGTACTTTTCGCTGCCTTCCGCAAGCAGTGTATCGAGATGATCGTAATCGAGGTGAGGGAAACGCCTGAAATCCGCATCGGCAATCCTGCACCCATCGATAATGCTCGCATGGTTCAGCTTGTCGCACAGGATCAGGTCGTGCCGTGTCGAAAGAGCAGGCAGTATCCCGATGTTCGCATGGTAGCCGCTGTTGAACACCAGAGCCGCTTCCCGACCATACCATGCAGCGAGATAGTCTTCAAGCTCATTATAGAGCGGGTCATTTCCGGTCAGCAGGCGTGAAGAGGAGCTTGTCATGCTGTACCTGTCGCCGCTACTCTCCGAACTGAAAGCGGAAAAATACACGCTTCGCAGCCACACGTCGCTACCAATGCCAAGGTAGTCGTTGGAAGAAAGATTCAGGAACAGTCTTCCACCGTATTCGATAAACTCACTTTCCCGCCTGCCGATTTCGGGAAGCACCCTGAAGCGTTCCTGCTCCCTGAGCACATCGAGTTCCCTCTCTATTCTCTCTTTCAGGCTCATGACCTCGAAACTTCTGCGAAACCCGAAAGCTGCTGCACGAATTTTCGGTCGTCACCGATCTCTCTCCCTCTTGTTGTCAGGTACCCTCCGGTAAGAAAGCCGTTCGCTCCTGCCAGCATGAGCATTCCCTGGAAATCTTTCATGACGGTTTCCCTGCCGGCAGCAAACTTGATGATCTTTCGGGGGTGGACAAGACGGCAGATTGCAAAAGTTTTCACAATATCCGTAATCGCCGGCGCTGCTTCCCCTTCAAGCGGAGTACCGTCTATAGGTACCAGCACGTTGAGCGGGATAACACTTATATCCAGTTCCTGTAGCGCATAGATAAACTCAACGCGTTCAAGCATGGTCTCGCCGACACCAAGTATTCCCCCGCAGCAAACCGGTATACCATACCTGCGCAGCAGGCGGATGGTATCAATGCGATCACCAAGAGGATGGCTGTCGGCAATCAGGTCACTGTAGCGGTCAGGGGCTACCTGTATATTGATATTATAGTGCGCAACGTTATGTTCCGCAAGTATACGAACGGTTTCCTTGCCGAGAACGCCAAGCGACGCACAAACACGCAGTTCAGGGTATGCCTCCTGCAGTTGATCGATGACTGCGACTATTTTCAGAAACTCCGGATTGACCTTTTTGTACCCATAACCACTGGTAACCACTCCGAAGTGCCGGATACCCTCATCATAAATGTCAACCGCTGATTGCAGAATGCGTTCCGAATCGAGCAACGGGTACTGCTCTACATCCGCACTGTTGTGCAGCGACTGCGCACAAAACCGGCAGTTCTCGGCACAGACCCCTGATTTGGCATTGATGATCGAGCAGCTGTGCAACTCGCCATCAGGCAGAACAGCATAGCGGTTCTTCACTTTGTTGGCAAGCGACAGGAGATCCGGTACATCCTCCCCTGCAAGCCCGGCAAGCTCTACAGCCACTTCAGTTGGAAGCGGCTCCCCTGTATCGAGAACGCTGTATGCTTTTTGTACGGATTTGTTTATTGCTGTCTCTCTCATTTCAATCTCCTTAAAAATGAGGTCTTTTTATTTCCTTATATGGGCTTCTCCTGACGAAACCTGATGCACCGTGCCGTCTTCCGATTCAAGCAACAATTCACCCGTTCTGCTCATCCCCCGAACGCATCCTGCAAGGCTGCCGTTGAAATTATCAACGATAACCTCGCGGTCTTTCAGCCATGCGTACCGATCCAGATAGGGAAGAAGCTCACAAAGGTCATCGGCTTCGAACCACTTATCGTAAAGCGGCTCGAAATGATTCAGAATCGCAGAAAGAATCCCTGCGCGGGATTGTTCACGTCCCGACTCAAGAAACAGGGATGTTGCGATTTGTCCGATTTCCGCTGGAATCTCTTTCAGGTTGACGTTGACCCCTATCCCGGCAACAACGAAATGCGTCATATCGGGCTCGATCTCCATTTCACAAAGGATGCCGCAGACCTTCCGCCCCTTTATCAGAATATCGTTGGGCCACTTGATCATCGCCGGGAGGCGTCCAACCGCCGTACAAAGGGCTTGATGGACTGCTACTGCTGCAAGGAGCGGGATCTGCGACAACCGCACGGGCGGAACCGGTGGACGGAAAATAATCGAGAAATACAGATTCGCGCCCGGCGGAGAAACCCATGCCCTGCCCATTCTGCCGCGTCCTCCGGTCTGAGAGTCTGCAACGAGAACGCTTCCCTCCGGAGCCCCCTGACGTGCAAGGACTTTGGCCTGCATATTTGTCGAATCGACCTCCTTGTGAAACACCAGGTTCCTGCCGAACCGTTCTGTCGTCAAAAGTGGCGCAACCTCCTCGGGCACCGGAAGACCGGGACTGCCGCTCAACCGGTACCCCCTCCCGGAAACCGCCTCGATAGCGTAGCCATCCTTACGAAGTCGAGAAATGTGCTTCCACACAGCGCTTCTTGTCATACCGAATTCACGACAGAGCTCACCGCCCGATAAAAACATGTCCGACGCTTTGAGACGACAGAGGATTTGCAAGGTCAGTTGATTCATGGATTTGTCAGCGTCTTAAAATAAAAAAGCGCCTCAAAGGACGCCCCGACAATTGTCAACCCGAATTTACGACCAAGTTGACAACTTTGCAAACAAAGGGTGTAAACATCATGAAACAGGAAACCGTGTCAAACAGCCACTCAATGGGAGATAAACAAGACAGGCAGAAAATGCTTGAGACTGTAGAAACCTGTATCTGCGAGTGCAGCCATGACCATAGTCACAACAGAGAGGGCTGCGCAGCGTTTTGCGGCATGTGTTTATCCGATTGCATCTACACCTTGGGACACTCGTCCGACCTCCGACCATAAATGCGTCAACGGACGTACGTGGCAGAGCTATACGCTGGCTCATTCTCAATCACCGATCAACTCGATAAGCTTCGGATAAACAATATCGACCTTCTGGCCAAGGTAGAAGGGGTCGATGAGATCGTGGCCGAGCTTGAGGGATGCGTCAAACTCGTAGGTCGAGATGTTTGCGTTGTCGGACTGCCAGCGTTTCACGATATCCCATGTCAACCCGTTGTTGATCTCGTCGTCATTCGGGTTGAACACCACCACGATCTTTTTTGCGGCGGGAGGATTGCGCTTCATATCCTGCTGAACGGCAAATCCGAGCCGGAGGAGCTGGGCCAGCGCACGCCGGGAATACTGGGGATAAGCATATGATGGAGGTACGTCGGCCTGGAGAACCGGGTCCCGCCAGAAGAAAGAGTCCGGCAGGACCAAAGCGATATTCATAACGGCAGCCGTAAAAAAGGTAGGGATCTTTTTAAACCCGAATGCCGGTGAAATGATTACCGCAACCTCAATATCGTCCCGCTGCTGTGCTGCCCAGGCGGTGACGACCCCTCCGGCGGATATCCCCATCATGACAACATCCTCTCCCAAGCCCTGGGCTATATCGACAACCGTATCGGCATATACTGTAAGTTCTTCCGCGCTGAGCAGGGAAGGCTCCTCTGTCATCCGGTCAACCAGACCATGATGCGGAAGAGGGGCAATAAGAACGTTACAGCCATAATCATGCAGACGTTTTCCCAGCTCGTGAAACTGCTGCGGACAGGTCGTATACCCATGCACCAGAATAACGGCTTGACCGGTTTTACCCCCATGGCTCATCAACCGCAACCTGCAAAGCGGATTCATTTTTTGCACCCCTTTTACACGAAGACTGTCAGCACGACTGACAGCTTCCTCGTAATTTTGAACCGGGTTCGGATGCGATGCAAGGTTCGGAATGTTATGAGGGGTCAAAATAAACAGTGCAACAGCGAGTAGCACACCTATGATGAGCAGTATTATCAACATTTTCCCGATATTCCAATGCTTCATGTTACCATTGCCGATTGTTAGAATGGGCATTTGCCACCTGAAAACTGCCTACTGTGGACTGGTTCCCCTTTACCTTTTGGCACGAGTGCCAGCGTCCGAGGCAAAGCGCTGTTTTTCATAGCTTGTGCGGTACTGTTTCAAACCGTTGAAAATACCTCGAGCGATATTTTTCTGAACGCTGCGGCTCCTGAGCTGCTTCTCTTCATTGCGGTTGGAAATATACCCGACCTCGACAAGCAGGCTCGGCATCGAAGGAGTCCAAAGCACCATGAATCCTGCCTGGCGGACCCCCCTGCCGTTGATGCTGGTTTTTTTTTCCATCCCTGACAGCACCTTGCTTGCAGCCTCTTTGGACTGTAGCGTGAAGGCATTCTGCGCAAGGCTGCTCATGATCATATGTTCTTCGCTGAACCCCCTGTACTTCGTCTGGTAATCCTCTTCCTGTTTGATAACGGCATTCTCAAGCATGGCGACACGAAGTGCTGCCTGATTTTTATGCGGACCGAGAATGTATACTTCCGCGCCTTTGGCAGATCTGTTTTTAGCCGCGTTACAGTGAACGCTGACGAAAAGCTTGCCGTCGTTACGGTTCGCTATTTTTCCGCGCTGTTTCAGCGGAATGAAACGGTCGTCGCTTCGAGTATAGACAACCTTGATGTCCGGCCACTCTTTTTTGATCACTGCACCGAGGTCTTTGACGATATTCAGCACGACATCTTTCTCGCGGGTCCCTCCAAGGCCGATTGCACCCGGATCTTTTCCGCCGTGTCCTGCATCGAGAACGATAGTATCGAACCTCCATTTCTGCAGATCCCGGGCAAGATCCTGCCTTATCCGTTTTTCCTTTTCCATCCGGTAGACTTCCTGAACATCAATATCGCTCATGATCGAGACCACGTAAGTATTGGTTCGTGAATCCCACTGATACTCGCTCGATTTGACATTGAAAAACCGGGTGTTCAGGACAATGTTGACCTGCACTGCACCTTTTCCAAGCGGTATGGCCCGGATTTCCTTGATCAACCCCTGGCTGAACGTCCTGAAGATGTTTGCCGGATTTCCTTTGGCGGTTTCAAAAGTCAGTGACGCATTTCCTGTTTTATCAGGCTTTATGAAAGAAACAGCGGTCTTCGCCCCGGATGCCCTGAAACGGATGACCACACCGTTCGCCAGTTCATCGACCCTCATGCCTGTTATGGTCGTCGGTCCTTTGTATTGCGGTACTGGACCTGCGCTGATATACCTGTCCTGATCCCTGACCAAGCCGATCCTGCTCTTTCCCGATCCCGGCTTTGAGCTCCACAGAAATGCCTCGATCAACCCTCTGTCCTTTTCGTAGACAACCTGCCTGTCCATCCATACCGAAAAAAGGCGTGCCGCATCGACGGCCCGCAGCCAGAGTGTACCGTTCTTTAGAATCGGAGCCGAACGAAGATGGATGACACGCTCACCTTCAACCGACTTTTCCGGGAGAATACCGACAAAGTTGCTGCCTTCGACAAGTCGGCAGACCGTTGTTCTTCCATTTTCCTCATAGAAAATCCTCAACCGCTCGCCCTCCTTTTTGTTGGACAGACGAAGAGCCCGGGACATCGACTCGACATTCACATAGACAACCCCGCCCGTCTTTACAGCACTGACATCGAGGGTATAATCCAGTTGAAAGCCTTTTACGGCATGCAGAGAAAGCTTTTCAGGCTGGGCACTATCCAGCGATACAGCGGACAACGAACCTGGCATGACAATGATATGCAGAAGAAGAAAAAAAACATGGTATCTGAAACGGCATGCATGGTCACTCACGGGAACTGCATTTTAATTTTTATTCTTAACGAAACCTATGGGTTAGGAAATTATACTAAAAATTTTCATGCTCACCTCGGATAACCTGCAGGAACGTTATTGCTGCAGGAACCGGAAAACAACCGGGTAAAGCATATGTTGACACGACTAGTTTTGGGAAAATTTGTTTTTTATAAGCCAACCCCTATCTTTTCCAAAACCTTTTTATCACCTGTAACGTGTCTCAATGGCTTCTTCTTCAGCAGCTTCGTCAGCAAAAAACAAAACACTTATTGTTGTCGAATCTCCGTCAAAGGCCAAAACCATCAACAAATATCTTGGAAAAGATTACATGGTGTTCGCCTCTGTCGGTCATATCAAGGATCTTCCTAAAAAAGAGATCGGTCTTGATTTCGACAACCACTACGAACCCCGCTACGAAGTTATAGCCGGGAAGGAAAAAGTTGTCAGGCAGTTGAAAAAGCTTGCCGGAGAAGCAAACGACATCCTTATTGCCACCGACCCTGACCGTGAGGGGGAAGCCATCGCCTGGCATATTGCAAACGAGGTTGATTTTACCCGTAAAACCGTCCGTCGCGTCCTGTTTAACGAGATAACCAGAAATGCGATTATCGAGGCGATTCAACACCCTCATCAGATAGATTACCGGCTCGTTCGTTCCCAGCAGACACGCCAGGGGCTGGATAAAATTGTGGGTTACAAGATAAGCCCGTTCCTCTGGAATGTCGTGCTGCGCGGTTTGTCGGCGGGGAGGGTACAGTCCGTGGCCCTCAGGCTGATTTGTGAGCGCGAGGATGAGATTGACAAGTTTCAGCCGAAAGAGTACTGGACCATTATCGCCGACTTCACTACTGTTCCCGGTGAAACTTTTTCGGCAAAACTGGTTAAGATAAACGGCGACAAGGCTGAAATCTCCAACCGGGAAGCCGCTGAAAAAACCGCTTCGGCCATTCTTTCGAGAATCTACGGCGTAACGGCTATCACCCCCAAGCTCCAACAGCGTAACCCGCCGCTCCCGTTCACGACTTCACTGTTGCAGCAGGCGGCATCGAACCAGCTCGGGTTCGGTTCGAAGAAAACCATGCGTGTTGCCCAGCAGCTTTATGAAGGTATCGAGCTTGGCTCCGAAGGTGCCGCCGGCCTGATCACCTACATGAGAACCGACTCGACAAGGATCAGCGCAGAGGCGATTGAACAGGCTGAACGGTTCATCAACCAGCATTATGGAAATGAATACATCTGCGGCAGGAAAACAGCTAAAAGCAGCAAAAAAACCCAAGATGCACATGAAGCGATACGGCCGACCTCGGTTTCGCGTACGCCCGATGCCCTGAAGCAGTATCTTTCGCCTGACCAGTACAAACTCTATGAGCTGATCTGGAAAAGGTTTCTCGCTTCGCGGATGGCCCCTGCAAAGATAGAGCAGACACGTGTTGAAGTTTCCGATCATGAGCAGCAGTTTCTTTTTAGGGCAAACGGCAGAAAGGTGCTTTTCCCCGGCTTTCTGAAAGTCTACAACGAACAGAAAGAACTTGATTACGAAGCCAAGAAGTCCACCCGGGATGACGAAGAGAAAGAGCAAATCGTTCAGCTGCCCCGGAAACTCTCGGTGCATGAGAAGTTGAATCTGGGCAACCTTGAGAAAAAACAGAGTTTCACCCGGCCGCCTGCACGGTATACCGAGGCAAGCCTTGTCAAGGATCTCGACAACTACGGCATCGGACGCCCTTCTACCTATGCAGGAATTTTCTCGACACTCCAAGACCGCCGCTATGTCGAACTGCAAAAGAAAAAAATCATCCCGACAGAGCTTGGAAGGGACGTTTCGACAATCCTTGTTGCCAACTTTCCTGACCTGTTCAACGTCAAGTTTACCGCCTATATGGAAAACGAACTTGACAAGGTTGCCACGGGGGAAGATGACTACGAAAAGGTGCTCGACAGCTTTTACAAACCTCTTGAAACTGCACTGGGCATCAGAAAACACGATCCGCTTCTCCCCCAGAACCACAATGCGGAAACCTGCGACAAATGCGGCAAAGGTAAAATGGTAATAAAATGGACTGCCAGTGGAAAATTTCTCGGGTGCTCCAACTACCCCTCATGCAGGAACATCAAACCGCTCGCATCGTCAAAAGTCCGCCCACAGGAAACCGGTATCAGGTGTCCCGGCTGCGGTAACGGGAGAATGGTGCTCCGGAACGGAAGGTTCGGACCGTTCCTTGCCTGTACCAATTACCCTGAATGCGATACGATTCTAAAACTCGACAAGCAGCGCAGGATCGAACCGCCAAAAACACCGCCACTTGAAACCGACCTTGCCTGCCCGAAATGCAGTGCGCCTCTCTATCTGAGAACCGGTAAACGCGGTTTATGGCTCGGCTGCTCGAAATTCCCGAAATGCAGGGGACGTCAGGCATGGGGCCAACTCGACCCCTCAGTTCAGCACCACTGGCAGGAAGCACTGGAAGAGCATCAGGCCAAACATCCACTCGTCACCCTGCGTATGGTTGACGGCTCACCCGTCAACATGCAGCTCAGCATCGACGACATTATCGCCCAAGCCGAAGAAAGCGGCCTGGTCGAGATCAACGACGGAGAGGAGCAGGAGAAGCCAGTAGTCAGTAGTCAGTAGTCGAGCACCGCCTAACGAAGTAATCAGGTTCGCAACAAATTAATAACGGTGCACCTACAGCAGGAGATTAGCCAGGCGATAGGTAATGAATGAAAAGATCCATGCCGCTGCCAGGGCGTAAGCGCCGTAAAAGGCTACCGCTTTCCACTCCCCGATCTCTTTTTTCATAACACCGACAGCTGCAACGCAGGGAATATAGAGGAGGACAAACACCATAAGACTCAGCGCCGTTGCTTTGCTAAAACCTGGATCCCTTTTGAGAATGGTTTTCAGCTCCGCCGACGTCTCGTCAGTCTCTCCGAGAGAGTAGATTGTTCCCATTGTCGAGACCACAACCTCTTTTGCCGCGAGTCCCGTAACCAGTGCAACACCGATTCTCCAGTCAAACCCCAGAGGGCGGATAACCGGTTCGAGAAATTTTCCTGCCCGACCTGCCAGAGAGTACTCGAGCTGTGCTGCGTTGACCCTGTTTTCAACCTCCATAATTGCGAGATCTTTCTGCTTTTCGTCAACGTTTGTCTGCTCAATTGAAGCAATCTGTCGCTCGAGACCGGCATCGAGTTCGGGATTTCTCGGATAGTTGCTGAATGTCCAGATCAACAGGACTGCAAGCAGAATAATCGTACCGGCCTTTTTGAGGTACATCATGGCCTTGTTTTTTGCCTGAACAAGCACGGAGCGCAGGCTTGGCCACCGGTAGGGAGGAAGCTCCATGACAAAAGGTTCCGATTCGCTCCTGAGTAAGGTTTTTTTCATGACCAGCGCCGAAAAGAGACCGAAAACTATCCCGAGCATGTAGATACCGAACATGACATTTGCCGCAACCGCCGGTGTAAAAAATGCCCCGGCAAGCAGCACGTACACCGGAAGTTTTGCCCCGCAGCTCATGAAAGGGATGACCATGATCGTCGCCAGGCGGTCCGAACGGCTCTTCAGGGTCCGTGTCGCCATTATCGCCGGAATCGAACAGCCGAACCCGGTAATCATCGGAATGAATGACTTACCATGCAGCCCGAAGCGATGCATGACCTTGTCGACAACAAACGCTGCACGAGCCATATACCCCGATGCTTCGAGAAAGGAGAGACCAATAAAGAGCAGGATGATATTCGGCAAAAAGATAAGCACTCCCCCCACTCCGGCGATAATCCCGTCAACCAGCACCGAACGAAGCGTATCATTCGGCAGAAGAGGAGCAACGTTTTCGGCCAGGAGCCCGAACAGGAAATCAAGACCGTCCATCATGGGCGTGCCGAGGGTGAACGTCATATGAAAGATGATCCAGACAATAAACAGAAAAATCGGGAGACCGAACGCACGGTTCAGCACGACAAGATCGATATAATCCGTGACCGATTGCTTTTTTTCCCGGGGATGCCTCATGCACTCCTGCATGGCTCCGCGTATAAAAGCATAACGGTCTTCGGTAATGCTGATCTCCGGATCGACGCCATAAACCGTCCCGGTTTCCTGCATGGCTTGCTGGAGCGCCAGCTCGATCTTTACCCAGACAGGATACTCCCGGACGACATTGTATACCTCCTTATCATTCTCCAGCAGTTTGATTGCAAGCCACCTCAGGTTATACTTGTCGAGTTCGGGTTCATGGGAAAGAAGCGCGGTAACCTTTTCGATTGCAACGTCCACCTCCGGCCTGAAAGCGAGCTTGTTTTTCTTTACCTCTATATCTCCTTCATATACCCGGACGACATGGTCAAGCAGTGAATCAAGTCCCTGTTTTTTCTTTGCCGAAGTTGGAACGATGTGGCAACCGAGAAGGCGCTGCAGTTGTTTGATGTCGATCTCTATGCCCTGGGCCTGAACCTCGTCGAACATGTTGAGCGCAACAACGAGATCAACCGCCATCTCCATCAGCTGCGTGGTAAGCAGCAGATTTCTTTCAAGATTCGGCCCTTCAATGACATTGACGACGATATCCGGCGCCTCGTCGATCAGGTAGTTTCTTGTGACCAGTTCCTCAGGAGAGTAGGCTGTAAGGGAGTAGGTTCCCGGAAGATCGACAAACCGTATTCTGTAATTTTTATAATCGACATACCCCTCATATTTTTCGATCGTTACTCCTGAAAAATTCCCCACTCTCTGGTGAGAACCTGTCAACGCATTGAAAAGGGATGACTTGCCGCAGTTCGGATTGCCCGCGAGAGCAACTTTTACCTCTTTCAAACTACTCACTGGCTAACTCCCGAATCTCCACCTGCGGCGCCCGTTTCCCATTGGCTCTCTGTCACCCACTTCCCCGACTTTTTCAACCTGAATCCCCGCCGCTTCGTTTTTCCTGAGGGTGAGATAGATTCCCTTGAAAACAATTTCAATGGGATCACCCAGTGGTGCGACGCGCAATACCTTGAAACGGGTGCCTTTGACCAGACCCATGTCCAGAATCCTTCTTCTGACAGTGCTTTCCGCAAGCACCCCGGTTACTTGCGCTTTATCTCCGACGTTTAAATCAGACAAGAGCATATTATCAAACCTTTTCAAGAAACAAGAACAAGACTTACTTAGATCAATTATTAATAACCGGGCAAATATAACAAATTTCTTTCTGAAAAAAGTGGGGTCGAGGACAACCTCTTCCTGAATCGATCGCTGAATGTTCAGCTCAGGCGCCGGTTATTTTCCTCAACACGGTGTGCAGAATTCCGCCGTTGCGGTAATAATCAAGCTCGACGGGAGAATCGAGCCTGCAAAGTACATTGAAGTTTAAAGCCTCTCTACTCATGGAATTCCGGGCGGTTACCGCAATATTCATGCCCGGTTCGAGCGGCTCGCCAAGCGCGATATCAAAAGTCTCCCCTCCTGAAATACCCAGAGTTTCCGCAGATTCGCCAGGCTGGAATTGCAAAGGAAGAACCCCCATACCGACAAGGTTTGAACGGTGGATGCGTTCAAAACTTTCCGCAATGACTGCGCGTACCCCAAGCATCCATGTTCCTTTTGCCGCCCAGTCGCGACTGCTCCCCATGCCGTAATCCTTGCCTGCAATAACAATCAGAGGGATATTCCTCTCGCGATACACCACGGAGGCATCGAAAATCGTCATGACCTGCGGCTCTCCGTTCCCTCCGGCAAAACAGGTAGTGAACCCTCCTTCAGTCCCGGGCGCCAAACGGTTTCTGACACGAATGTTGTCGAACGTTCCGCGCACCAGCACTTCGTGGTTCCCTCTTCTCGAGCCGAAACTGTTGAAATCCTTGATTTCAATCCCGTTTTCGAGCAGATATTTTCCGGCAGGTTGAAGCGGCTGAATGGCACCGGCAGGACTGATATGGTCCGTCGTGACACTGTCGCCGAAGAGCGCAAGGCAACGGGCGCCCGCAATCGCTTGTATCTCAACCGGTTGAGGTCCGATCCCCTGGAAAAAAGGCGGCTCTTTTATGTAGCTGGATGCCGGGTTCCATTTATACAGTTCCTCCTCTGCCGTTCGAATCGACCGCCACTGTTCAGGGCCAAGATGCACTTCAGCGTAACGCTCCCTGAAATATTCAGGTTTTATAATGATATCGACCTGTTTTTCGACTTCACCGTCTTCCGGCCAGAGGTCACGGAGGTACACGTTCGAACCGTCCGGGCCGGCTCCAAGCGGAATGGCGGCAAAATCAAGGTTGACCGTCCCGGCAAGTGCATAGGCGACAACGAGCAAGGGACTTGCAAGGTAGTTCGCCCTGACAAGAGGATTGATCCTGCCCTCAAAGTTCCGGTTTCCGGATAAAACCCCTGCTACGACAAGGTCACCCTTGCGCACCGCATCTGCAACCGGCTCCGGCAATGGACCTGAGTTTCCGATACAGGTTGTGCATCCGAAACCGACGTTGGCAAAGCCCAGAGCTTCAAGGTCATCCATTAAACCGGCAGCCTGCAGATAATCGATGACAACTCTCGATCCGGGCGCAAAAGAGGTTTTCACCCAGGGCTTGACTTTCAACCCCCTTTTCCTGGCGGCTCTTGCAAGCAACGCAGCAGCAACAAGCGCCACCGGGTTGCTGGTGTTGGTACAGGAAGTTATCGCGGCAATAACCACATCTCCGTGTTGCAGCTTGAACGTGCTGCCGTCCATCGCAGCCTCGATGCCGTGCCTGCCGGGATCGGTGATTTCCTGCTGCGCTATCCCCCCCTCTGCCGACATGTTGCTGGCGCCATTGTATGCCTGCTTTCCGTAAACCGTATACAAATCACGTTTCCACTGGGACTGCATCGCATCCATATCTATTCTGTCCTGCGGTCTTTTCGGGCCGGCAAGAGAGGGACGGACAGATCCCAGATCAAGTTCAAGCACCTTACTGAAAATCGGTTCATGGGTCTCGTCATGCCACAATCCCTGCGTTTTACAGTAAAGCTCTACCAGCTCCCGATGCTCGTGCCTGTTTGTCAGCGTCAGGTAATCGAGGGTTTCATCATCAACCGGAAAAAAACCGGCGGTTGCCCCATACTCCGGCGCCATGTTTGCAACAGTTGCCCGTTCCGGCAGAGAGAGTCCCCTCAGGCCGGGGCCGAAAAACTCAACGAAGGTGCCGACAACCCCTTCATTACGAAGAATTTCGGTGACGGTAAGGACCAGATCGGTTGCGTTGACCCTCTCACCAAACGTTCCGGTAAGCTTAAAGCCGACAACTTCCGGCAAAAGCATGTAAATCGGCTGGCCCAGCATGACCGCTTCGGCCTCGATCCCGCCCACACCCCAGCCAAGAACCCCAAGCCCGTTGATCATGGTTGTATGACTGTCCGTCCCGACGAGGGAATCAGGAAACACCATCCCTTCGTTACGGCGCACGACGGTTGCAAAATGCTCGAGGTTCACCTGATGAACGATTCCTGTCCCGGGAGGGACGACACGGAAATTATCAAACGCATGCTGCCCCCATTTCAGAAACTCGTATCTCTCGCGATTCCGTTCAAATTCCCTGTCGAGGTTTTTTTCCAGAGCGTCCGGACACCCGTAATAATCCACCTGGACCGAGTGATCGATAACAAGATCGCAGGGAACGAGAGGATTTATCTCTGCAGGATCCTTTCCGAGTCTCCGACAGGCCTCCCTGAGAGCCGCAAGATCAACGACGGAAGGCACGCCGGTAAAATCTTGCAAAACAACCCTGGCAGGTTTGAAAGGAATCTCCGCCACCGCGGGGTTTTCAGCATTCCATCCCGCAACCGCCTCGACATCTTCTTTGCGCACCGTATACTCATCCACATTTCGCAGAACGGCCTCGAGCAGCACTTTGATGGTTTTGGGAAGTCCCGAGACCGCCTCAAAACCTTTTGATTCAAGTCCTTCAAGAGAGTAGTAACGAACATCTCCGTCAGAAAGGCACAGCCTCCTGACCACACCAAACGGATCATTGCATGTGTTCATAGCATCATGAAAAGTCAAAAATCAAAAGGTAAAAAGTAAAATGGATTGATCTCTACACTCATTGCTCGCTACTCGGAACCCGGCACTATTCACATTCAGATATCCTAACCGTGCTCGAGCGCTTCCCCCGGAAAAGGAGGCCATCCCATTCTGTCCCCGCCGATCAGATGGCCGTGAATATGAAACACACTCTGCAGGGAATCCGGCCCGGTATTGAACACAAGCCTGTAGCCTGAAGAATCTATCCCCGCCTCCCTTGCCACAACCTTTGCCGCCTGCATGATCTCTCCTGCAATACGAGTATCCTCCTCACCCTCGAGATCGTTCAGCGAAGCGATGTGCTTCAACGGGATTATCAGCAGATGCTGTGGAGCAGCAGGATTGATGTCCCTGAATGCAAGCAGATGCTCGTTACGGTAGACTATATCGGCGGGAATGTCGCCGCTCACAATTTTACAGAACAGACAGTTCGGATCGGAGAGTGCCATACACAAGAAGATTTGATGGTAATTGTCTGAGCCCCCGGGATGCTCTAACAATTTACATACTTGACCGGCAAAAAACGAAACCGCCCGCTCCTTTCGTCACGCGGCTCCCGTGACTGAAGCAACTGTGCCACAAGCGCGCAAGCGTATTCACAGCGTGCAGGAGTTCGCTATACAGCGGGTTGTGGAAGAGCGCGGCTTCCTCTTTACAACATATTATACAATAATGGCTTAGCTATATCCTGATGGCTTTGGCCCGGCAGTTGACTCTACAACAGTAGAAACGTCAACGAAACCAAGCCGGAGAGTCATCATGAAACGCACAACACTCACAAGCTTCCTCACAGCAGCAACAATCGCTCTCACCTTCTTCTCTGCTGCCCCGGTACTGGCAACTTCGAACTTCACTCCTGCTGCTACTCTTGCTGAAGCTGAAGCTACCGCAAAGCAGACTTACGGTTTCATCGCTTACAACGGCCGCGGCTACTACGGTAAGAAGATCGACAAGGACCTGCGTCTTGCAAGACTCAACAAAATCAACAAAGAGGTCAGCAGAGTTGAAACTACTTTCGGTATCGAACTTCCCAGAGTCAACGTCCTGTTCGTCACCGACAGAAACAGAGGGTTCTACAACTACACGAGAGATGAAATCGTTTTCTCGACAAAGAGACTCGAACACACGCTTCGCCACGAGTTTGGTCACGTTATCGACCGCAGGCTGGATGTTACCGGACGCGAATGGAGAGACCTGGTCAGCCAGATGAAGGCTCAGGGATTCAGCCCGAGCAGGTATGCGGAAACCAATCTTGAAGAGTACTGGGCTGAAGCGTTCGCATACTACACTGCTCCTGGTTACGGCTCAAGCACAGACAGATTCCCGGCTGAACTGGAAAGCTTCATTGCAAAGGTGATCGACCAGCTGCAGACTTCGAGTCTGGCTTCGAACTGAGGCTGCTTGAAAAGACTCTCACTACTCACAGGTTTGACGTTTCTCTTGCAGAGGTCCTGGCACGTTCCGGGGCCTTTGGCTTTTTTCTAGCGAAGAGCCCAGCGACAGCCACGTGTTTGTGCCAAAGTTTCCTGGATAACTCGTGGTTGCGGAACATCTTATTGTTTTGTTTCTTTTTTATGGTTTAGTTGTCCGCGACGTTAACTGTATTGACGTAAATCAATTAGGTAGAACGAAAGGATAAACCATGTCGGATCAAAGCTATTCAACTGAAATTCAGATCTCCACAAAACCTGAATCAGTGTACCAAGCTATTACTAAGGAAATTGATAAATGGTGGACGGAATCATCAAACCAAGCTCTGCAAATCGGAGACATGTTGGTCGTTCGATTTGAGAAAACGACATGTTGGGTGATGGAAGTGTCTGAAGCCATCCAAAATCGATCTCTTGTCTGGAAGGTAGCTGAGGCAAATCACGATCTTGAAGGCATGACAAAGAAAGATGAGTGGAGAGGAACAACTATCAAATGGAACATTGCAGAATATGAAACGGGGAGCAAGGTGACTTTAACACACCAAGGATTAGTACCAGAACTTGAATGCTTTGACATCTGCCAAGCAGGCTGGGACTACTTCCTGGGAAGCTTGAAGGATTATTTGGAGACTGGAAAAGGTTATCCATATGAAGAAGCGACCGCCGAATAGATAATGTTGGAAGCCTGAAGATTCCAACTCGAATTTATAACCAATTGTATTGAGAAAATAATGAAGTCAGAACAGGTGAAAGAAAGTCTAAGGAAATTTACCGAAGTTTTATCATTCAATTACCCTGCTGTCGGTTGGTATTTTTCTTCTGAGGAAATTGAAAACTCATTTATCTTCAGAAGGGATAAATGGGTATGCATGTTCATGTATGTAAAAATGATGATGAATAAAGGAAAAAGAATCCGTTTTTCTGGGGATAATGATAGCGCTTGCACCGGTCCTGCAGAATTTTTTGGCTTTGCTGAACTTGAGGATGATGGAGGCGTATTTATCGCTGAAAAAGAACGGTTCAAAAAAAATATTGAAATTTCAAAAGCATATACTTGGGAATCCGCGGCCCTTATTCATAAGCCAAAAAGCAAATATCTGTATATGGAAAAACTCGAAAATATAGATAACAACAAGGAGATTGAAGTTGTAAATGTTTTTCCGGCGGGTCTCACCAACTTGACGAAACTTGTAACCTTTTCAAGCTATGACAGAATTACAAATATGGATAATGTATTGACGCCTTTTGCTTCAGGTTGCCAGTCGGTATTTTCAATCCCTTATAGCGAAAAATTTAAAGAAAACCCCAAAAGTATTATCGGACTGAGCGACGTGCTGGTCAGAAACTTTATTCCTGAAGATATGGTATCATTTTCAGTTCCTTCAAATCGATTTGTTGAAATGGCAAATAATATTGAGGGGAGTTTTCTTGACAAAAATTTTAAAAACCCGACAAGTTTTTGATAGCAACCTTTTCCCCCTCAAACAGGCAGAAACACAAAACCCCGGCGCTCAACCGGGCATGTCCCAAAAAGCCCTGCCTTTCTATAATCTGCGTTCTTTTTGAAAAAAAAGCAGGTAATTCTGTACAATTGTACATATGAAAATTCTTGCCGATACCAACATTTTTCTTGCATCAGTTCCTGAAGAACCTGAAAAGGAAGGGACAGTTGCAAGTATATACCTATTCCGCGCTTCAATTGCTTCGTGCTCCGTTCGCCTTGCACTCAAAGAACTCCCGACAATTAATAGAGGTGTCTTTCAGTGCAGGATGCTCTTGCAACAGTGCAATTACGATATCCCGCTGAAATATTTCATAAACTGGACACGTTCATAGGCTGCCGGGTTATCGGCCTTGTCAATGCTCAACTTGCCGATTACTTCGTCGAGGGATGAAAAGTTGTGCCTTCCCATATATGCATCCAGATCCCTGAGCATCGATGCAATTGCATCATATCCCTTCCTGTAAAGCACCGAGGCAACCTGGCCGGCTTTTGCCCCCGCAAGAAGCTGTTTTATCAACGCTTCCCCGTCATGAATTCCGGTCGAGGCTGCGATATCGCAGGGAATCCTGGAAGAGAGCATAGCCGCCCAGCGCAGGGAAATTGCAAGTTCTTCAGGGGTACTGAAAACATGTGAACTTTTCACCTCGAATGTCTCTATGTCGATGTCGGGAGAAAAGAATCTGTTGAACATCACCAGCCCTCTGATACCGGTCGCGGATATCTTTCCAACCATGTTTGCCAGCCCGGAAAAATAATAGCTTATTTTTGCCGCAACCGGAATACTTACCTCTCTTGTGACTTTTGCGAGTACATCGAGGTATACCTCTTCATTCTGCCTGCCGTCCTTGCGAGGGTCGGACGGAAGCACGAACATGTTCAGTTCAAGTCCGTCAGCCCCAGCCCTCTGTATTTGTGATGCAAATTCCGTCCACTCCGAAGAAGAAACACAGTTGATGCTTGCAATAACGGGGACATCCACGGCACTTTTGCTCCCGCTGATGAGATCGAGATACTGTTTGAGATCGTTGCCGCGTGTATAGCTTCGAATATAGTCTTCCGCCTGCGCATAATAATAGAGCTGCTCGTTGGTGTCGATGGCGTATCCCGATTCATTATGTATCTGTTCTTCGAAAAGTGATTTCAACACAACCGCACCGGCACCGGCATCTGCAGCTTTTCGAACACTTTCGACCGATTCCGTCATCCCTGAACTTCCCACGATCAACGGGTTTCTGAGTTTCAATCCCATGTATGTTGTCGACATATCAGCCATACTTCCTCCAGCATTCAATTTGTTAACTCCTGAACCGAACGCAATTCCAGTGCTCTCTCGACTTTTCGGAACGCTTCGACGGTCGCTCGATCCAGATAATAAAAAAATCCGTCACCCCCGCAGTTTTCCGGGGCATTGCAGAAAATAGCAACTATTTTACTGCGAAATAAGCCTTTCAGGGCATAACAGCAAAAAAACTGCTGTTTAAAAAGAATCGTCCGACACACCCGATTACAATTATGCGCACGAGAGTAGCGCTTCGCTGAGCACGAGAAGTGTTGTTACACTTCTACGGAGAAAGATTGGCAACCCTGATAATTCTTTTTGCGATATCCGTATTGTCGTAAACCCCGCAAAACTCTTGAGCACCCTGGCCGATAGCGAAAACCGGAACTGGAAGTGCCGTATGCACGTTGGTTGTCCACCCGACGCCTGCCTTGTGGCTCAGCAGCTTCTTCAGTGACATGGTCAGCGGGTCTCCTTGACCGTAAGCATGCCCGTCGCTGTTGTCACCGTTCATGCTTGCAGTATATGCCTGTTTCAGAGCTGTTTTCTCTTCGGAGGTCAAGGCCAATGCTGAATCCAGTTGAACACTGCCAAGACCGAAATACGTTTTTACACTGTCAAGAGCCATTGAAAAACCAACGTTCTTCCGTTCGGCCCATCGCGAAACCTTTTCGGAAAAAGCCTGGGCCGACAGTTTCTGGTGTCCCAGAATCCTGAGGTCGCTTTCATACCCCCTGGCGGCATATCCGAGAGCCAGGCCCCCGCACTCATGGTCCGCTGTAACCACGATCAGCGTTTCATCGGGGTGACTGCGGTAAAACTCGAGTGCCTCGGCTATTGCCAGATCAAAATCAATAACCTCATGAGCAGTTGTAGCTGCGTCATTAGCATGGCTTGCCCAGTCTATCTTGCCTCCTTCGACCATCAGGAAAAAACCACGATCATTATCAAGGAGCCTGATACCGTGTTTCGTAAAATCGGCAAGAGTGAGGTTGTCCGGTGCACGGTCAATAGCGTAAGGAAGCGCTCCGGAACCATCATAGCTCGCGAACGCCCAGTATTTCCCACCCGGTACGGCTTTATACAGTTCCTCCCACCCCTGAATGACGGCATAGCCGCTATCCTGCATGGTTTTAACCAGTTTGCCAAGAGGTTTCCCCCTATCGAGATCCGCGCGGGCATAACCGCCGCCAAAGTAATCAAAACCGCTCGAGGCCATCTGAACCGCAATTTCGGCATACATATCCCTGCTGTTCGCATGGGCGTAAAAGCAGGCCGGTGTAGCGTGGTCTATGCTGACGCTGGAAACAATTCCGACTCGCATACCCTTGTCCCTTGCCATTTCGGCCATGGTTTTCAGGTCAGTTGAGCGGCTGCCGTTTTTTGCAATCGTCCCGATCGTTGTTTTGTGGCCTGTGGCAAGAGCTGTTCCGGCTGCCGCCGAACCGGTGATGTAGCGATCTTCCGCATGCGTCGAGGCCATTCCGGAAACCGGCATGGTGGTCATATGGAGAAATTGACCGTCTTCGAGCACAGCATCGGCTATCTTGACCTGAGCCATTCCCATACCGTCACCGATGAAATAAAAAATATATTTCGGAGCCCCGACGGTGTCTTTTGCTTTGTCGGGATGCACCCTTTCTGTCGTGCTGCAGGAAGCTGTAAAAAGAGCCGTTATAAGGGTCAGTATGCGAACCAGCCGAAGCATTGATATATCTTTGAGGGACGTGAACTGTTTCATCAGGTCTGTTTTCGATGATGACGGCGCCGAACCGGCGTCCGTATCTGATTGCAATGATGTTCGAATGAAAGAAATACGATGCGTTGTGAAGCATGTACAGTTTTGCAAGATAGCGAACCTCCGTTGATAAATAATACTACCCTTAAAAACTTCGTTACGACCCGAAGGTTGCCGAAAAGAACGTTCATATCACCGAAAGGAGGAGCCGGAGCAGAAAACGGCCATGGATTTTTACTCGACCGTTTGCCTTATACGTGATTGTATGAACTTGACGATACTGTCGATAGCTTGTGCTTTTTCACAATCACAGAACATCTGGTGCTCCGAACGTTCAAGCCAGACAACATCCTTGTCGGAAGGCGGTGTTGCAACCCCGTTATAAGCAATATCCGTACTGCCCTGAGTGACCGTCTGGTCATTACGATTGTGGAGAATAAGCATAGGACACCGGATATCATGGAGGCGGGATTCCGTAAAAGATATGAGGTCGAAAAAAGACATGATCGCGTCGGTAGGCGCCCACAGGTAATGGACGGAGCGGTTTTTTTCGTCACGGTCGCTGAAAGCAATATTGAGATCCCAGCTTTTGATAAATGTCTGCAGTAATGGGGCAAGAAAGTGCAACGGCCTTCCGGGGCCAAGCATCGACACCAGGCGAAAAGCAGGAGCCGCCAGAACGACCGAATCAAGCTGCCCCCCCTGATATTTTGCCGCGAGATTGAGAGCAATAAGAGCGCCCATGCTGTGACCGACGACAAAAACCTTGTCAACTTTCCCGGATAACTCATGAAAGGCTGTATCAGCATCCTGCATCCAGTCACGCCAGGTTACGCCGCGGAGCTTTTCCGGAGATGATTCGCCATGGCCTTTGAGAATCGGAACACTGACAATCAGGTGCTGCTTTTCAAGAGGCTCGATAAGCGAGTTGACCGCGTCGAGGGTGGCGGTAAAACCATGAATAATAAGAACTCCAAAAGCATCCTTTTTCATGAAAACTCCACAACTCGTTGCGTGATGACATATCTATAATAAAACCATTCGAGGCTTTATTTCAAGCCTTTGCAGTCGAGATCCCTTTTTTCGGAAATGGAAAATCTCATCTCTTTTCACTATTTTTTTACAATGGAGTTGTTTACTGTAACCGTAATTACACGAACCGTGAGCCACCTGCGACACTGTATACCTTTGTGCTTAGCGCTTGTTTTTCTGCTGGGTTCATGCTCGGTAGTCAAAACTACGGCAAAAGCAGCCTACTCGGTCGGAAAATTCACGGTTGAGACGGTAACCTCCCCTTTCACCCACGACGAGATCGAGTCAATTGACGGCCTCTCACCAGAGGAAGCCGTCCGGCAGGGACGTGTAAAAAACGCTCCCTACGTCGTCTACGGTAAAACCTATGTCCCGATGAGCGTCGAGGAATCCCGCAACTACCGCGAAACCGGAATTGCGTCGTGGTATGGTGATGAAACCCGGAAAAAAGACGGCGGGCACATGACAGCCAACGGAGAGAAGTTCGACCCGGACAAGCTGAGTGCCGCCCACAAATACCTGCCCTTGCCCATACATGTCCGCGTCACCAACCTTGAAACAAGAAAATCGATTGTGGTACGGGTAAACGACCGAGGTCCTTTTGCGCATGACCGGATTATCGATCTCAGTGCAGGAGCTGCCAAAAAGCTCGGGTTTTATGAAAAAGGCACTGCCAGAGTCTCTATCCAGGTTGTTTCTTTGACAGCTGACGCCGATACCTGATGTTACAAAGCTCTCACCCTGCCCTATTCGCTCAATGACCGCCAGCATGACATTTTACGAAAAGGTTTATGAACTCGTTCGCCGGATTCCCCCCGGAAAGGTCTCCACCTATGGAATTATCGCCGAACAGGTAAGTATGCGTTCAGCCGCAAGGATGGTCGGGTGGGCGCTGAACAAGGCCGACCTTGCAACGGTACCTGCTCACAGGGTGGTCAACCGCAACGGAGAACTGACGGGAAAAGGCCATTTTTTCACCCCGGATACCATGCGCCGGATGCTTGAAACGGAAGGCGTAACATTCAGGCCTGACGGCTCGGTAAACCTTGAACGGCACCTTTTCCGTTTTAACGGTTCTTGATCACGGCAGCATCTTTCATGAAACGGTCGAGCCCCGTATCGGTCAACGGATGTTTTGCAAGCTGCTCGATCACTTTGAACGGTATGGTTGCGACATCTGCGCCCATAATCGCTGCTTCGACAACATGCTGGGGGTGGCGAACGCTTGCAACAAGGACTTCAGTTGTAAACCTGTAGTTCCTGTAAATCGTGACGATCTGCTCGATAAGCGCCATGCCGTCCGTGCTGATATCATCGAGCCGCCCCACGAAAGGACTGACATAGGATGCTCCCGCCTTGGCGGCAAGGATTGCCTGGGTCGGCGAAAAAACCAGTGTCGCGTTGATCCTGATGCTGTTTCCGGATAAATGGCGCATTGCCTTGAGTCCTTCAAGCGTAAGCGGACACTTCACTACAACATTCTCGTCGATCGATGCAAGCTCTTCGCCCTGCGAGATCATCTCGTCTGCAGTAAGCGTGGTCACCTCGGCGCTTACCGGACCACCAACAATATCACAGATTTTTGCTATATGGTCCTTGAAATCCTCATAGGTAAAGTTATCCGGATCCTCAACGATCTTCGCTACAAGGGAAGGATTGGTCGTCACGCCATCAAGTACCCCAAGATCATTGGCGGCCCTGATCTCGTCAAGATCGGCCGTGTCAATAAAAAATTTCATCCCCCGCTCCGTTATGTTTTTAGTTATGCACAGATATTTTATATTGCAACCCTGACCCGACAAATCAACAACTTTTTATTCCTTCCACCTCTTCGGCGAGCAAGGCGTTGAAGTTTCTGCTCCTGCGGGTTTTCCAGCCATGTTTGTGATAAGCATACCCCGCCAACAGGGGCAACGCAATCGTGGCTTCTGCAAAAACCATCTGTTCGAACACCGTATCGACCTTGCCCCAGGAGCTGGCCTCTTTCAGGGTCGAACCCGACAGCCCCCCGTCACGCTCGTCGGCAACTGTAACCTGAACGGCATAGGTGTGCATCGACACCCCTTTATAACCCAGCACCTCAGCGGCAACCACAATATCCTGGGTAAAGTTTTTCGGAACGCCGCCGCCCAGCATAAAAATACCGGTCTTGTCATTTGCTATCTTGATCCTGGTCAGCTCACGGAAATCCTTTACGGAATCAATGGCGACCTGCCTGCCGGGGTTGTTCCACTGGTGATGCACAAGACCGAAACCGGCCGAACAGTCTGAAAACGCAGGGACGAAAATCGGCACGCCTTTTTCATAGGCCTTGTACACGACAGAGTTCCTGTCGAGGTTCTTTTCCCCGATATACCTGCCCATTTCCATGATAAACTCTCTTGAAGAATACGTTCCCGGCTTCATGGT
The DNA here is from genome assembly GCA_022360275.1 of Chlorobiales bacterium. Taxonomy (GTDB): domain Bacteria; phylum Bacteroidota; class Chlorobiia; order Chlorobiales; family Chlorobiaceae; genus Prosthecochloris. The sequence goes on along the minus strand of JAKSDC010000190.1, from coordinate 8,056 downwards.
GTTGGCGATGAGTGCCATCGTGTCGTCACAGATCCGGAGCTCATCCTCATCGATATAGGTATCGTAAATGCGGTCGATATGCAGTTCCCTGAGTACAGCATCATCCGCAAACGGATCTCCTTTGTAATGGCGGAATCCCAGGGCCTCGAAAAAATCCTGGTCAACGATATTGGCCCCTGTAGAAACAATGACATCAACCATGTTGTGCTCGATCATATCGACGATCACCTGTTTGAGGCCTGCACTGATAAGCGATCCTGCCAGTGTGAGGATAACCGCACACTCCTCGTCCCTCTGCATCCTGTCAAGAATCAATGCCGCCCTCGAAAGGTTCCGTGCCTGAAATGCGGTTTCTCCCATCTGTTCTATAAGCGGAACAATATCGAGTGATTTGATATCGATATGCCTGACCGGTTCTTTCAGCAGGTCTTCCTTTCCTATGCTTTTATGCATGCTTATCCTTTTTTCTGTTGTTACTACATACTGACTTGACCCCAGGGTCCAAAGCTCTCTTGTCTGCGGAACACTCCTTTCAGGGAACCCCAATGGTGGAAAATAATAAAAAGTTCTTCCGGCACAGCCGAGTGCAATGCGTTGGGAGCGGAGACAAAAAAAGAGAGCAAGCTTACTATATCACACATTCAAATTACCGGATGCTGCTTCCTTCCGGACCTGACATGGTTGGGTAACCGAATGTTGTATAGGACTTGCTCTCAAATTTTTTCGCCATGTGAAGGGCTGGAAATATAGCATGAAAAAATCTTTTTACATAAAATAAAAATCAAATAATCCCGATTCGAATCCTTACAAACCGTTTTTATCTTTCTGGCAACTGTTATAACTTCCAGAGCATTTAACAGAACCGACGGCCTGGACCTGCGCAGTCGAACCGCGCGTTCAGGACACGCTCCGATCATAAAACTATGGGCAAAAAAAGAATCTTAAGCGGCATGCGCCCTACCGGCAAGCTGCATCTGGGGCACTACACCGGCGCGCTTGAAAACTGGGTGGCAAGACAGAATGAACTCGATGTTAACCGGAAAAGAGCGTTCGAAACTTATTTCCTGATAGCCGACTATCACAGTCTTACCACATCGCTTGAGACCGCCGATATCTTTGACTGTACCATCGATATGGTAACGGACTGGCTTGCCGCGGGCATCGATCCTGAGAAAAGTCCGATCTTCAGGCAGTCCCGGGTTAAACAACACACGGAGCTTTTTCTGATTTATTCGATGCTGATCACCGCCTCGAGACTCGAGCGAAATCCAACGCTCAAAGACCAGGTAAGGGATCTCAACATGGAAGCGGTTTCATACGGTCATCTCGGCTATCCTGTTCTCCAGGCAGCGGATATTCTGCTCTACAAGGGCAACATCGTGCCGGTAGGAGAGGACCAGTTGCCGCACGTTGAGATAACCAGAGAAATTGCGCGGCGGTTCAACAAGCAATACCAACACCCGGAAATCGGCGACGTGTTTGAAGAGCCGGAACCCAAAATCACAAGATTTTCGCGCCTTGCCGGTTTGGACGGGAAAATGAAGATGTCGAAATCCCTCGGCAATACCATACTGCTTTCCGACTCACCGGAAGAAGTGCAAAACAAGCTGCGTAAAGCGGTCACCGATACACAGAAGGTCAGAAAAAACGATCCTGGGCGACCCGAAGTATGCACGGTTTTCAGCTATCATTGCAGGTTTTCCAATCCGGAAAGAGTCGCGGAAATAGAACGGGATTGCAGATCCGGAGCACTTGGCTGTGTAGACTGTAAAAAACTGTGTTCTGCAGCCATTTCCGAAGAGCTTTCCCCGATTCTTGAAAAAAGATCCGATTACGCTGTCCGACCGGGTATGGTGAAAGATATCCTGCTGACAGGTGAAAAACATGCCCGTCAGGTTGCGGAAGAAACAATGCAGGAAGTCCGGGCAGCGATGAAAATAGGCTGAACGGAACAACCAACAACGCTGACCAGGAAAATGCAACAGAACGATACATTTGCTTTCATCTTCGATATGGATGGCGTCCTCGTCAACAACATGCAGATGCATGCCCGTTCATGGGTAGAGCTTTTCCATGACTACGGCCTTGAAGGCCTCGATCCCGAACGGTACCTCCGCGAAACTGCTGGAATGAAAGGACTAGATGTGCTCCGGCATTTTCTTGATAAAGACATAACCCCCGAAAACGCTGAACGGCTGACGGAGCTGAAGGATTTTCTCTACCGTTTCATGTACAGAAACGACATTCGCCCGATCGAGGGGCTTGAAAAGTTTCTTGACAGTGCGGAAAAGCTGCATATCAGGCTCGGAGTCGGTACCGGTGCAGGCGCCAAAAACATCGAGTATACACTCGGCATTCCCGGCCTGAAAAACCGGTTCAGTGCGGTCGTGGGATCGCACCAGGTTAGGCAGGGGAAGCCCGGCCCGGATATTTTTCTCCGTGTTGCGGAACTGCTCGATATCGACCCATCCAGATGCATTGTTTTCGAGGATGCTCTCCCCGGTCTTGAAGCGGCATATGCAGCCGGAATGAAAAGTATTGCGCTTGCGACGACAAATCCCAAGGAAATCATGCAGGGCCTCCCGGGAGTCGTTGCTGTCGCTGATGATTTTACCACCCTCGATCCTCGTGCGATCCTTGAAAAATCTTTTCTACCACAACCATCAGAAAGCTAAGGCAGCTGCTTCCCTATATGCGAGAATATCTTATCGAAAACATACGAAAGGCTCTGATGCAGGCAGGTATCGAGACAGAAAAAGAGATTCAGATAGAAAAACCTGCTGACAAGAAGTTCGGAGATTTCTCAACGAACATCGCTCTTGTTCTTGCAAAAGAGTGCAGGACCAATCCTCGCCAGCTTGCTCAGGAAATTGCAGGGAACTTCTCTTTCCGGTCAGGAACAGTAAGTAAAACAGAAATCGCCGGCCCGGGATTCATCAACTTTTATCTCGAACCGGCTTTTATCATGCAGCAGCTTGAACAGGTTATCAGCGAAGCCGAAACATTTGGCCAGGATACTGCAGGGAAAGGGAAAACCGCGATTGTCGAGTATGTAAGCGCCAATCCCACCGGCCCGCTTACCATAGGCCGGGGAAGAGGAGGGGTTCTCGGAGACTGCATCGCCAATATTCTCGAGGCGCAGGGATACACTGTCACCAGGGAATACTATTTCAACGACGCAGGTCGTCAAATGACAATTCTTGCCCAATCGGTCCGTTTCCGCTACCTCGAGCTGTGCGGACAACCTGTTGAATTCCCCGGAACCCACTATCAAGGCGCCTACATACGGGTTATCGCCGAAAAGCTTTATACCAAACACGGTAACGCCTTGGTTGAAACCGATGACCTCGATCCGTTCAAGCAAACTGCCGAAACTTATATTTTCACACACATTAAAAGCACCCTTCACCGGCTCGACATTACGCATGACAGCTACTTCAACGAGCATAAGCTTTATCTGGCTGACGAGAGCGGTACATCACCGAACCAGCAGGTCGTCGACCGGTTGAGAGAGAAAGGTTACATCGATGAATACGACGGAGCAACCTGGTTCACGACCTCAAAACTCGGACAGGAAAAAGACAAGGTTCTTGTCAAATCAAGCGGGGAACCCAGCTACCGTCTTCCCGATATCGCTTATCATATCACCAAGTTCAAACGCGGTTTTTCTGAGATTGTCAATATTTTCGGAGCTGACCATATCGATGAATATCCGGATGTCATAGAAGCCCTCAAGATCCTCGGTTACGACGCCCGGCGCATCCGTGTTGCGATCAACCAGTTTGTAACGACAACGGTCCACGGCGAAACCGTTAAGATGTCAACCCGAAAAGGTAACGCCGATCTGCTGGACGACCTTATCGATGACGTTGGTGCCGACGCTACAAGGCTCTTTTTCATTATGCGCAGCAAGGACTCCCACCTGAATTTCGATATCGAGCTGGCGAAAAAACAGTCGAAAGACAATCCGGTATTCTACCTGCAGTACGCACATGCCCGAATTTGCAGTCTGCTTCGTATGGCCGAGAGGGAAGCGGGATTTGTCCTCCCGGCGGAAGGAACGCACCTCATGAAGGAACTGACTTCCGAGCACGAGATCCGGCTCGGTTTCATGCTGCTTGAATATCCTGAAATAATCGATGCCTGCTCACGGTTTCTGGAACCACAGAAAATGGTCGAGTACCTGCATGGCGTAGCCGAGCTCTATCACCGTTTCTACCAGGAATGCCCCATCCTGAAAGCAGAACCGGATATCCGTACCGCCCGGCTTTTTCTCTCCGTTGCAACCCGGCAGATCCTTCGTAACGGGTTCAGGATTTTGGGGATTAGTGCACCGGAATCCATGTAATCATTGTTTTGCCCGTCGATACAATCCTTCTGTAACGATGTACCGCCAGATAGGGGAGGGGATCCGGTCGGAGCAGTCGTCGCCTGAAGCGATACGTTCCCGTATTTCAGTGGAGGAGAGGGGAAGATTGAAATCAATGTGGCGAAACTTTTCTTCCTGCCGGTCTTCGATCCCTACGGCTTTAGCTGCCTCAGCACTATCATCTGCCCTGCCGAAAACAACGAAATTGCAGCGCCGGATTAACTCTTCCCACGATTTCCATTGCCGGAAGTTCCGATAGTTGTCTTCACCGATCAGGAGTGTTATATCCATAGACGTATAGATCTCCTCAAGATATGCGATGAGATCGATCGTATAGGAAGGTTGCCCGCGGTTGACTTCCCAACTGCAGACTTCGACAACAGGCCCTGTGCTGTTGATTGTTTCAGCGAGCAGTTCAGCCATTTTAACCCGGTCCCTGTCGGCTGAACGTGGGGCCTCTTTCAAAGGATTGTTGGAAACAGAAATGACGAGCCGGTCTCTATGCAGCAGCTCTCTTGCGTAGAGGCACAACGCAAGATGCCCATTGTGAGGCGGGTCAAATGTTCCGCCAAAAACAGCAAGTCGCACGTCTTCTAGCTCACTATGAGTTCTCGAAATGCCTTATGATTCTGTTGCGATAATCCTCAACCTTTTCCATGTTTTCGGGAAACTGCTGATCATAAATGTCCAGAGTGGCTTTGGCTTCGAACCACTTTTCCCTTTTCATAAGCACTTCGATCTTGCCTAACCAGGCTTTTTCCCAGTAGATCGTATCGGGGAAAAAACGGATTACGTTGTCGTAATAGGCTATGGAACCCCGATACTTTTTCAGTTTGCGATACTGTTCGGCAATGCTATACTCGCTTAAAGCAAGTTTTTCTCTGAGTTCTGAGATGCTGGTTCTGCTTTCAGTAATTTTATCGAGCCGTGCATACTGAGCTTCGGCAACGGCAAGACTTCTTTCATACAGCTCATTATCGGGATTGAGCCTCGCCAGTTCCGTATACAGCTCAATATCGCTCTCCAGCTGCCCAGGATCCCTGACGGGATAAAGCTCCAGGTACAGCTGGAATTCACGGATAGCTTTTCTCGTATGCTCCTGGTCCCTTGAAAAAACCGGAGAAAGCGCTTTATGTGATTTTGCCAGCTTAAACTGTGATTCCTCTGCATAGGGAGACCCCGGCGTCTGCTCGAGCAGTCTCTTGTAAATATCTATGGCAAGAAGATACTGTTTCGAATCGTAATACGCTTCGGCAAGGGAAAAAAGAACATCATCTTCGAGAGAGGTCGCTCTCGTATCGAACATCAGTGATTCAAGCTCAATGATAGCCTTGTCATATTCCTCTTCGGCCAACAGATTCTGGGCATAGGTATATCTTGCGGATACATCTCCTGTCTTCGGTGCCTTCACCGAAGAGCATGCTGAAAACAGCGCACCTGTAATCAGACATACTCCTGCAAAGAGGGCCATCCGTTTAATCAAAAATCTCGAAACCTGCATAATTCGCTCCGTAAATAGCATAAAAATGAATGAAGAAGAAAAGAATAAGACTATTCGGCCTAAAATCAAAGACACTCATCGGCAAAGCACCCCCGGAAAGCGCCACGCGTCGATGTGTGAAAAAGTAACGGCATAAGGCTGCCTTGTCAGGCAGCCCTTGCTCCTTTTCCCGGGCTTTGTCACACAGACATCCGCTCGCCCTGCTTTGCAGGTTTGGCTGACTGATCGTAATAACCCATGGAAGAACCGTAACCACCCGCCGTATTGAACCCCATCGGAACATAGAGCGGGCAGAATCCCAGAATCCCGGTAATCAACGGTATAATACCGGTGAACCACCACCAATCCCCATAAAGCAGTCCGGCAATAATCATAACACAACCGAGAATGATTCTCACGTTTTTGTCAAGAACGCCAATGTTTTTCTGCATGTTTTCAGGCTCCTCATATTTAAACTGTTATGAAAAAACAAGTAGTGAAAATAATCTATCCATGAAATTACAACCGGCAGGTTGTAATAGCAAAACCTTGACATGATTTTTACCCGGCCCCCTCTACCGGTGTAAAACCGGCAGCAGGGAAGAATCATAACGAAAAGGGGCCTTTGAGGAAGGTTCCGGACGAAAGACTTAAAAGGTAAAGAGCTTAATCCCTTCTTCACGCAGCTTCTCGGCAACAACCGGAGGTTTTGCAACCGTTACACCTTCGATCAGCTTATCAGGTGTCACCCCCTTGTTAGGCAGAAAAAGCGGGCACACTTCGACAGTCACTCCTTTCTTGATCAAATTTTTCAGCAGCATCTGGGGCGATTTGTCAAGCGGCTTGAGCATGACCTGCTTGCAGCTTTTCAAGGCAAGCTCTCCGCCTGGACCGCACAGAAGCATACGAACGCTCTTGCCCTGCTCCACTGTTTTTGTCGATAAAACCATCGCCATCATCTGTGTCTGGGCATCAGGACTGGTCACGACAACAAACAGACTTTTAGCGTCGTCATCGTGAGCATTGGACTGCAACGGCATCAAAACCATCATCACCATGGCAAGCAACATCAGACCATATTTCATGGAACGCATGATTATAAACTCCTTTTCTTTCCGTTAAGGTTGAATAAGTGCCCCGAAGACTATATTGAGCAACGGGGGTCAAGAAAAAACGGAACGGGAAATCCCCCGCCCCGCGGCTGAATATAATGAGCCGCGAACCAAAAACAATACACAAATAATACTTCACAATAGTTAACCGCCGATTAATAAGCATCCCGCAAGGCATGGGAACTTGCAACAGTATGGGATTCAGGAACGATGCTTGAGGATCGGTGTTTTACCGGATTTCATCGATAAGCTGAAGGAGGAGGCGTTTTTCCCACCAAAACGAATGATTTATCATGCATTATATCAATTAAAAGACATAACAAATGATAAATCATTCGCACAATTTGATATTTCGCGTGATCAACAGTAACTTAACTTTGAATCGAAAATCATGCATTGATGTACTTTCAACAATATTATGACTGATAAATCATTCTCCAACTGGCCAGCAATGAGCGACAAGGCACTTGCCGGGCAAATAGGAACATTTGTGCGGCATCATCGCCTGGAACAAAACAAAACCCAGGATACGCTTGCTCATGAGGCGGGCATCAGTCGATCAACGCTAAGTTTGCTGGAAAGGGGCAAAACTGTTACTCTCGCCACTTTAATACAAGTACTCAGGGTGCTGGACCAGTTGCAGGTAATGGATGCATTTGTCGTTGAAGAGCGCATCAGTCCTTTGATGCTGGCCAAAATACAGAATGAAAAAAGACAACGAGCCAGAGGAAAACAGGGCCGCGACACAACAGAACCTGATTGGTAAGCAATGGACGTAGCGGAAGTCAGAATATGGAACGAGTTGGCCGGAGCTGTGGCATGGAATGATGTCACCGGCCTGGCCACCTTTGAATATGATCCCCGATTCAAGGCAAAGGGATGGGATCTGGCCCCCCTGCAAATGCCCATTTCCGTTGCCACAAGCACGTTTGTATTTCCTGACCTGCGCAAAAAAGCCGCTCCTCGGCTGGACAGCTTCAAAGGATTGCCGGGGTTACTGGCCGACGCTCTGCCTGACCGATATGGAAACGAGCTGATCAATCTGTGGCTTGCCCGAGAGGGCCGTCCGCAGAACAGCATGAATCCAGTGGAAAT
>JAKSDC010000009.1 GCA_022360275.1 Chlorobiales bacterium | reverse complement strand
GAGATCGTGGTACGGGGCCACTGTTACTGCTGTACTGCAGGAGCCGGTTCATCATGCCAGGGATCGCTTCAGAAATAATCCTCTTCTCTCTGGTGTCTTACAGCCAGAATAGTTACGGTGTTTGATGTCATAATGCAAAATCCTTGATTCAGCGCTTCCGGTTTTCCCATCGCATCACTCCCAAAGACAGTGCGCCCAGCACGAGAAAACTCGTGGAGAGCGGCAGTATGGTGCCGTTATAGCTCTGGCCGATAATGGTGCCGATGACAAGCGCGGTAAATGTAGAAATTGAGCCGATGGTTGACGCACCGATTCCCGCTATGTGACCGAGGGGTTCCATTGCCAAGGCGTTGAGGTTGCCGAACAGGATGCCGATGGCAAAAAAAAGCAGCATCAAATACAAGATGAATGACCAAAGCGGGGGATGGCCGTTCTGTGTCAGGGCAATGACGAGAAAAATTGCAGAAAGGATAACAAACACTTGCATGGCGTGCAAAACGAGTTTTTGCATATTGAACAGCATGACGAGTTTCGAGTTCATCAGGGTTGCAGCGCCGAAAGCTACGGCAAGGATACCGAAATAAAGCGGAAACTTCTCACCAAGTTCATATTGCATTTGCAGGATTTGCTGGGAAGAGTTCAGGTAGCCGAGAAAAGAACCGAAAACCAGGCCGGACACGATGGTATAGGCAAGAGCCTGCCGGATTCCAAGGATTTCTTGCACTGCGGAGAAGATTCTCCCGACGGTAAAGGGATGTCGTTTTTCTTTGTTCAGGGTTTCGGGAAGCCGTAGCGAAAACCAGACAAGCGTGAAAAGAGAGAGGGAAAGAAACAGTGCAAAAATCAATCTCCAGCCTGAAATGGTAAGCATCAACTGGCCAAGTGCCGGTGCGAGAATCGGTATGAGGATAAAAATTGTCATGACAAAGGACATGACCCGTGCCATTTTTTGCCCTTCGTACCGGTCCCGTACAATTGCTATTGAAACAATACGGGTGCTTGCGGCTCCCAGGCCCTGGAGAATGCGTCCTGTGAGCATCATGGTGAAACAGGTGGCGAAAAGGGATAGCAGCGTTCCGGTAATGAAAATGGCGAATCCGGTATAAATTGCAGGTTTTCTGCCGATGGCGTCCGACAAAGGACCGTAGATAATCTGGCCGACTGACATGCCGAGAAACAGTAGGGAAATAACCAGCTGGTTTGTGTTCTCATGCTTGACTCCGAGTTCGCTGCCGATGGTGGGAAGGGCCGGAAGCACGGCATCGATGGATAGGGCGGCAAGCGACATCATCATCGCTATCAGCGCGACGGATTCTGCAAATTTCAAATGATCCTTGCTCGTCTTACTGGACATTCAGATCTCTTCCTTTATAGAAGTCGATATCTTCTTTGAAAAGGTATTTGCAGAACCAGGTGAACTGCCCTGTGTGATGGCTGAGGTGTTCGGTTACGTGAATGAGAATGCCGTAGCCGGAGTACTCGAATCCCTGGACTTTGTAAATCCGGCAAAGCTGTTCTTCGCTTAGCGAATCGACGACGGCACAGCATTCCCTGATGGTTGCGGTAAACATTTTTTTGAGCTGTTCCCTGCCTGAACCGGGTTTGTCGGAAAACTCCTTTGCCCGGTTGCGATAAAAACTTTGACCTCCGAGACCTTTGAGGACGTACTGGTTGAGGTTGCCGGTCAGGTGAAGAACAAGGTT
>JAKSDC010000053.1 GCA_022360275.1 Chlorobiales bacterium | reverse complement strand
GTTCCTTTCGATACTTCCTGGACTGACTTTGTGCCACAACCTCCAGAATATCTCCCTCGATATCAACCTTTATGTCTTCTTTCGCAACTCCGGGCATTTCAAGCATGACTACGATAGTACCTTCCTCATCAAAAATATCCGATAACGGCTCACGCTCTTCTTCTACCTTCGGGCCTTCCGGTGTTTTCCTGATGTTGCCAAAGGACTCTACAACGGGTTGTTCGCCGCCGATTCCTGTTTTGACAGTAACACCAAAAATCCCTTTCATCCCCTTTCTCAAGTGACTTAAATCAATCTCACCCTCTTTTCTATACTCTCCGCCGGACTCCTTGAGTTTGGCAGCAGCATCAACCAATTTTTCAAGGTTGTCAAATAATCCGCCGAGCTTCAGGCTGCCAAATCCAAAATCAATGTCAAAGTTTTCTTTTTTCTGCTTTTTTTCATTCATGACTCAAAGCCCTATTTCAGACCCAGTTATTATTGATTATTATTTAATAATGACTATTGACTAATGGGTACCTCTATTTATCTTCGCCGCCTCCTTTCCAATAGTCACTATACCTTGATTCACCTCAACCCCGGTCTTCCGGTTATCCTGTTTTCCGCCTCCTACTCTTCCTTCGTCAACTGGTTACTGCCAATGGGATACCTCCAAACTTCTTTAACCCGAGTCTCTTGCCGTCTCCAACTTTACAATCCTCTCTTTCAAAGCATTGTTTTCTTGTTCGAACTCCTTCAACCTGGTATTTAAGGAAAGGTTCTCATCCTCCTCCCACCAGTTAATCCCTATCTCTTTGGCTTTATCAATAGAGGCCACAACCAGACGTATTTTTAATGTTATGAGATCGATATCTGCAATCTGTACTTTTATATCGCCGGCAATGACAACACCTTTATCCAAAACCCGCTCTAAAATGTCAGCGAGTGTTGAAGCCTGTGTCGCGTGGGTTATTTGACTCATGGGGATATATTTTTAATTAATATTGCAGGCTCTTAACCTGCCACGTCTTATTGTCCTCTTTGTCATCGGCTACACGCCGTCTTTGGCTTTTTTGGCTTCCACTTTGACTGCCGGCATGACTGTGCCCCCAATCGCTGATAGATTTTAACTCTTTAATTCGGCCATCAATCGTTTTCAACCTTTCATTAATCACTCGCAGCCTTGATAAAACCTGGTATTTTTCTTTTTCAAGACGATCTCTTTCCTGCACCAGCACATAAAGATCAAGATGAGCCTGGGTTCGATCGCCATTCGAAGCACGGCGCTTTAAGCCGCCAATAGTATTGAGTGCTTTCATTCCCCGAATCGCATTAAACTGCTTCATGGCACATCTCCTTTTTTTCTCCGGCGACCGTTGACGCAATATCCTCATTGATTAAATCCGCAACAATTTTTCTGACTCGCTTTTGATTGGTCTTAGAACCAACCCTGCTTGTTGCCGATGAAAGAATATCCTGACAAATCTCTCCGAACACCTTTCTATCATGCGCAGGTTTTAGCCCAAGTTGTTTTAACGTCCTTGTAATCATAATACTGGCCCTTACCGTTGGCTCAAACTCGCTTTTTTCCGACTCTCTCAAACCCCGCACAATTTTGACAACTTCCTCAGTATCCTTACGGGACAAACCGGATTTTGCCCGTGCGATTTTTACTTCTGTTTCGTAGTCGAAATGATCGACATCCATCGTTATCATTCTATCTCTTAACGCATCCTGAGTTCGATTTACGCCGGCATATTCTTCAGGATTGGAAGTAAAGATAGCCGTAAAATCAGGATGAACCTTCAGGTACGGATCTTCCCCTCTCCCTGCCGGCAAGTCCATTATCTTTTCTTGTAGAATCGATAACAAAACATTATTTGCTTCTGGACGAGAACGTGAAAACTCGTCATAAACCAGTGTAAATCCATGCTTACAAGCAATGGTCAGTCTGTTATCTACCCACCGCTTTACCATGTTTTCCTCATATTTATGAACGGTATGGATAAAATTATCCACCACTTTTTGAAAACGGTGCCCGTGCTCCCCACCTATAAGATCAGATGTAGTAAACTCAGCATCTCCATGAATCAGGATAACCGGTCGTCCAATGTTATGAGCAAGATGAAGCGCCAAAGTTGTTTTGCCGGTGCCTGATGGACCGCGAAAGTGTACAGGAAACCCCGCTCTGACATAGGCATGCGCTCTTTGCACCATCCTTTTCACATGGTCGGTCTCCACAAAGTCCGCTTGCGCTGTCGGCTCAAGCACAACAGATAATTCATCAATTTTCGGCATGTACTTCATACAGTTTAAATGATTGTCAGTATAGTATAAACAGGGAGATATGCACCTTTAGAGTGGCAGATACAGGTTCTCTTCTCTCCTTATCTTGTTATTTTCATATAGCTTTTTTGCAATGACACCCAACCGCATCCGGTTTGTCCCTAACGGATCCGCCATCTCCCCTACACGAACACCTTCCGGATGGCTGGCAATGTATTCCAAAACCCGTTCTTCGAGATCTTCCGAAGCAGTATGCGAGTCCTCTTTAACTGCTTGAACCGAGCTTTCAGCATCGATCACACTTTCCTCTTTCTGTTCAGCCGCCACCGGAGCTCTTACTGACTCGACTTTTTTTTTCTGCTCTGTTCCTGCTTTAGAAACCGCACTCCCGCCAACATCCTGAACCTTTTCCAGGGCTTCTGAACCTTGCCGCAACTCATCGATCAAATGATCAAGCTGCTCCCTTACTTTTTTAGCTCCTTCCTGGCGCTCCTGACGGATCCTTTTCATCATTTGCTGAACATTTTGCTTCATATCCTGAGCAGAACCCTCCAGACTTTTCATCATCGAAGCTAAATCTTCCTCCTGGGCGCTTTTCATATCTTGACGTTCAGTAGTAAACAATTGCAACAACCTCCCAACCGAATCATTCAACGTATTGCGAAACTCCTGAAGCATTCCTGCCTGCTCAGCATTTTTTTCCAAACGATCTACCCCAAACGCATCCATCATATCCTTGACCGAATTTTTCAGTTCTTCATCAGCCACATGCAGTTTGCCAAGCAAATCGTGGCGACTTTTTTGCAATTCCACACTCATTTGCTCCGTCTGCTTTTTAAATGAACTAAGCTCGTCATGCACTTCATTTCTGAGAATCTTAAGTTTTTGAAGACGGTTTTCAGCATCTTTTTTGCGCTCTTCATACGCTGCAGAGATGCTTTCCGCGAGCTTAACCATGTCCGAAGAAATTCCCATATTACTCAAGATTTAAAAGTTGTTCTATAGTATTTCAATGCTATCCTAAGATCCACCTTTACAATACCTTGACGTTTGACCGCTCAAGCGCTTCTCCTTAAATCCTCTCAACATATCCGCAACCTCTTTTTCCCGTTCACTCTGTTCTCTTTTTCTTTTTACACGGGAATTTTCAAACTCAGTAAGCAAATTCTTCAAATCACGAAATCTTAATTCCTTCCCTTTCTCTAACAGCTTTTTCAAAGCCCCTGCTATTTCCTGCTGTGATTGGTTGTATTCGTGCAATTTCCCCTCAACATATTTTTTCCGCTGCTCTCGCTCTTGAAACAGATTATCAGCAAATGCCCTGAATTGTCCGATCAACTCCTGATTCTCCCCTCCAAGGTTCGCGCGGAACACTCGCAACTTCTCCCGCAATACTGAAGCCATCTCTTTTTGTCCATCGAAATAGGATCGAAGCATGCATCGAACTTCTGATTCTCTTTTTTCCTGAGCATCGAAAATCCGATCCATCATACAATCAAAATCTTTTTTTCGGAGAGAGTCATTGTTAGCCAACAATACTTTTAAAGTCACAGAAATCTGTTCTCTTTCTTTTCGTGTATTAAAAATCTCCTCTTCCAACTCGACAAACCTATACGGAGTGGCAATAATCTGCTCAACAGCTCCTACACTCTCTTCATAGACAGATAAAACCTCATCAACGATTCCCCCAACCTCCTCCTGAAACGTCTTAATATCCATCACCAAAATTATTTTATCTACGCTTTGCTGTCAAAACAGCTTTACCAAAAACAATTATACTTATGAGATTTTAATGGAAGCACATACTTGCCCAAACATCGCAAGGATAAACTTGCAACAAAATCTCATCCTAAAGCCTTGCTGTCAAAATCAAGCAGCGCGAGCAGTCAGCCCAATCGCCTCAGCATACTTCAGGTAGGTCTCTACAGAAGCAACAACAACTCTTGCCTCAACTGCCAGCAACTCGATACCAACCAGTGATACCCTGGCCCATGCGTCGATGACAACACCCTTGTCGAGAATGCGGTCAACCACTTCAACGAGACTTGATGATCCCATGGTTTTTTCAACTGCCATAATAGATTACTCCGTTTTAGGTTATCATTGTTTATGAAAAGCTCCCGAGCACAATACTCAAAGAGCATATTTCTGCATAAAGCTCTCTACTCAACGGCAGTTCCCGATGGTATAGACCATCGAAAAAACAACCGCTACAGCCCCTCTTAGCTTTCAACCACCTATAAAGGAAGCATTACACAGAGACCCTTCATGTAGCCAAGCCCCCGGCTTTTCCAGCGGTTTAATGCCGCCATGACACTCCATCCACCATGAATGCGCATTCCTTATGCAGGACTAACGCGCTTGAGGCACGCCACCGGAAAACTCTCTGATAATGTTTTGAAATGTGGCTTACTTATATACTATAAAAAACAATTCAATTGCTAAAAATACTTATAAAACGAGTAAGAATTGCACTTTTTTGATATATGATATATATATACCTGTAACAAGAAACAGCAAAACTCTTTTTCATTGCCTACAAAAATGTCAGAACAAGCAACGCATCTAAAAATTCACCCTTATATTACTTGCATAATATAACGCAAAAAACTATCCTTGAGAGTTAGGACGGCCCCATACCAAACTAAACAGCCTTTGCTTAGTGCTATGTGGGCCGCAAGATTTTTACTCACAAAACACTTTCTGTAATTTTTTATTTTCTATACGTTCATCATTCTTTTACACACTTTATCCTCAAAAAAGAACAGAAAGCTCAACGCTCTCAAGTGGCCTCATAGACCGACAAGCTCTTGTAACGAACAGACGATAGGCTGCTTGCCTTCACCAGCACAATCCTGCGCCTAAAAAGTGTAAACGAATGCTATTGAGAAGTGAAGCGCTTATAAAATAGCCTGTCGAGAAAAAGCAGGGAAAAGCATTGAGAGAAAAGCTGCCAAACGGTTCAGTACAGAAAACGGCCAGCTCATGTCAGTAAGAAATCCACCATACTAAGCGGGAAATTACCCAAGCACCTTGCAACTCATAGGCATAAAAAGTCTTCCATTTGTTGAGCCAGAGTTGGAGAAAAACAAACCCGAAAAGAGAATCTACCCTTATAAAACGAGCAGTTGTACATCATGAAAATATACAAGGACTTTAACTACAGACTCCGGGAATATATCCTGAAAAAGCACGGCTCTATCAGTGCATTTTGTCGAGCAATAGGCATCAAATATCCAGCCCAAATGGCTCCATACTTGAAAGGCAAAAGCATCCCAGGAAAAAAATTATTGGAACAACTCGAAAAGGATGGGGCAGACATCGACTGGATAATGCACGGGAAAAAGAACAAAGTAATTAGTGGTTTGGGAACGCATCTTATGACTTCAGGCTACAAGCTCGAAATGGAGTTAATAATGAGAAAACTGCATCTCTTATATCAACAGCTGGACGCCACACACTCCACTTCATTTGATGCTTATGGAGTTCTAAATTGCAATCTTGTTTTAGACGAGTTCACTAAATCATTTGAAAGTTTTCTTGGCTATAATAACAAAGAACTGCAAGGAATATATTTCTTAGATTTAATTCACCCTAACGAAAGAGCATATGTGCATAACTACGTTTTTATAGAAAACGAAAATAACACGAGATGTGAATTGTCAAGCAGATTCAAACACGCTCATAATCACTATATTGAAGTTGAATGGAGCGTTTATGGAAATAGTATAATAAAAAGTGATTGTATAGAGCGTAAAGAATATGTTATTGTTGCCAGAAAAACGCACAATACGTCAATAGTGCAACAATGATTAACAAACAAAAAAGCAGCTAAAATATATTATTTTTATATATTCTTTGGATAAAAATATTCTTTTCTCGATATACTTTTAGGCACCTCTATAAATTGTCGTGAGCGACTTGAAGACAAGGCGGAAGGAGCGCAGAAACCGGAGTGTACACGGAGTACATGAGGATTTCGAGCACCTCCCAACGACGTATTCAGGTCGCGTAATAAATTAATAGAGGTGCCCTTTTTAAATCCAGTCTTTGAGCAATGAACACCAACCCAGCAAGATACTGTGTCATGATGTCCAAGCCCCTTCCTCCAGCGACCGTCATAGAGAAGCCGCCCTGCCCGTCTCCTGTAGCCGGGATGGTGTTCATCCCTTGCGGATATTGAGATTATCGGAGCTTTCCCCTTTACGCTTTTCCTGTTTTCTGGCTGCCTCAAGGTCTTCAGGAGAAAAATCGAACCCTGCGTCCCGGATAACCGCCCAGCGCTCCTTTTCGGTGGACGCCCCGCGAACCTTTTGTGCAAACTCGCGGTCTTTATCGAGCCAGTAGAGATATTGTTTTGCCGCACCGACTGACATATACACCTCCTTCTATCGAAAAATAACATCTTGTAAACAGCAGCCCCAAACCCGCCCTGGATTACCAGCTGAGAGTAAAGTCTACCCTGTCAGCGGCGAGCAGTGACCCCGGGGGAGTAAAACCCACCGAAAGTACCGGATTACCCTTGTCTTCCCGGCTGCCGAAAGAAACTTCCAGGTCATCGGGAGACTCGTCTCCCCCCCTGACGAGGAAATCCTTGAGAGCATCCGCAATATCTCCCGCGCCGCCTTTGCATTCACCCGCTTCGATGCACTCCTTGAGGCGAAACAGAAAACCAAGCAGCATGGAAAAAAAGAGGTTGAACTCCAATGAATCTCCCTTGATCGAGACCATGCCGGGCAGAAAAACGATATCACTTCTCAACGGAGAAGCAAGAGGAGTAAAACCGGCGCGGGTAAACTGTTCGATGCGTTCTTCGGAAAAAAGCGTCTCGACCGGAACCGCCTCATCGTCGCGCAGCGTCATGTTTTCCAGAAAGAAGCGCTGCATTCGGTCGAGGTGCAGCGGCCATGCCGTACTGCGCACACACTGGGTTGTCAGGGCTCCCAGCGCCCATACGGGAGCGATCCAGGGCTGCTCCTTTTCACGAAATGCCGTACCGCAAACGGCTCCGTCGCCGCCGTCAAAAAGCTTGCGTGCCGGAAGACGGTTCAGCAGCACCGCGGTCCACATCCCTCCGGGATGATCGCGCAGCCTCCTCCACCGGGCGAAATATGCGTCTTCGAGGTAGTTCGGCAGATAAGAGAGCCGGGATATCTCCCTCCATTCATCCAGCCCGAAGAAGTCCGGGCCTGCGTGGAGAGCAACCGGAATCATGAGCATGCTTGCGGTTTCGAGCACCTGCTCCAGCAGATCGAGACCGGACGGGGTATTCTGCAGCATGGTATCGAGAAGCAGCATGTTAGGCAGTTGCTCAGCCGGCAGTTCCCGCAGTTCCTGCAATAGTCCGGATACGGCGGCAGCATCCGATGATGTCACCAGTGTAAACACCACCTTGTGCGGCTGCTCCCGTACTGCCGATCCGCGAAGCATCAGTGCAGCCCCCCTCCACGATGACTCTGTTTTCCGGAATTCAGAGCTCCGGAGCAAACGCTGCATCACCTGGCGCAATGTTGCTTCAAGCTGCACCCGCAACCCTCTGAAAGCGTCATGCCGGGGAACAGATGCCGGTTTGCCGTCGCTTTGCGGCATATCGACAAGCGAGAACAGATCATCGACCGCACTGCTTGAAGCCGTTGACGGTGGAGTTTTCGAAACAGGAGCACTTTCTTCCGGAATGGAAAAATCCAGCTCAAGACCCGGCAGCAGGTTCGTCACCTTCTCTCTCATTTGGTCGGCATCCATTCCATCCCTTCCCGCCCGGCGTACAAGATCGAGCGCACTGCAAAGCGCTTCGAGGTAGGGTATCTTCCGCACTATCTTTTCCGGCAGAAAATCGTCAAGATTCTCCGGCTGCAGCACGATACGCCCGGACGGACAGTATTCCCTGGGCAGCAGAACGTCAACCGAAGGAGCGACGGCTGTCATAGCTTCCTCGATACCACCTGTGCCGCAAGCAGCATCCACTCCTGATCGCAGCCCTCCGGAGCGCCCCCCGAAAGGAGCGACCGCCATGATCCGGTAAACGGTCAGGGCATCCGTTCTTCTCTTATCCAAGAGTCAAAACAGTTGTTTGTGAAGGCGAAATGCACGCTCCGACAGCGTTAGGCAGTACCCCAAGCGCATTCTGGCCCGTGATACTCGCCAG
>JAKSDC010000095.1 GCA_022360275.1 Chlorobiales bacterium | reverse complement strand
TCAGCTATCCATCTACCTCTATCCTCTTCCATTTTCCTGCCACCGTGCCATCCAGCCACTTCGCTATCCAGCCGTCACGCTATCGTCCTATCGTAACCCATAATCCATAACGCCTAACACAGAATACTTTCTTCAACTCAGTACTCGGCACTCAGAACTCAGTAAACTCTGCGAATCATCTCATCGCACTCATGGAGTGTGAACAGTTCTGAGTGCCGAGTACTGAGTGTTGTTGGCCGGTTAACTCGATGAGTAGGTGGCTTGAATGGTGGAAGCGGGGTAGTACTCTAAAGGTTCGGGGGACTGAGCGCGCAGGGGTTTGGTATGGTCAAGGAACGCGGCAGCACGCTATTATGGCGTTAAGGGAGAGGGAGGCTTTTAGCATGTTTTCTGAATTGTAACTATATTATAATGTCAAATACGTTTTTACTTCGTTTTCCTCAGTCAAATGAGAGGGCACAATAATGCCAGCAGGAGAAATATTCAAGGCGCTGACCGGAAAAGAAACACGTGATTTCAATTCCGTTGAAGAAATTAACAAATATGTTGAAGAATGGAGCGGTAAGCCTCTTGAGGTGAAGCTGGTTCATGAAGATGTTGTCAGCTGCAGGGGTAGCGTTCTTCCGGTGAAAGACTTCAATCCCGATTCTTCGTTTGAAAAGGCATTCAAGGATGATTGACGAGGTTTTTCAGATTTACAGAAAGCATTTTATTCCCGCTTATGGTGATTTCACTGTTTTGGCGTTGGCCAAACCAAAACAGATTCTGATTGAAGAATCAAACGTTCTCTCCCACCTGGCACAGGCATTGAATCCTGAATTAAGCGAAGCCGTTCAAAATGACAATAGCCAAAAGGCTCGGAACCATCTTATACGGGCTACGCTCGATCTGAACAAATTGCTTCTGGTCGAACTAAAGACATCACTTGATAAAGTTGTTCTCGACGAGAAAAAACGGCTCGGTTTCAATAAAGCTGATCATGATGTTATCAAGGAATATTCAGAGTTTATTGCAAAAAGCAGGGACGCCAAACGTTATGAAGTCAAACATATCGGCAATGACCCTTTGCAATCCATAGCGATGTATGAGGACGCCTGTCATTCAGGTTTTGCACTTTATCTATCCCTCGATCTTTCAAAGGCGGCGAATGTCAGCAAATTGTTCAGGATTATGACAGCCAAAGAGTTTCTGTGGGGTTTGGTTGCTGGTCTGATCTCTTCCATCATTGGTGGTGTTATCCTGTTTTATTTTCAGGGCGCAGGATAGATTGTTTTTCTTTTCTTTTTCCCTAAAGTTCTTGCAATTCTGGCAAGCTGTTCAAGGTGTTCACGATGTGCCTTTTCAACCATTGCAGAATCACAAGACATGCCAAGCTCAAACAATTCAAGAAACTGCCTCATTTTCTCCTCTTCTGAAAGCTGCTTGACATAGCTACGCTCCCAGGTGTTAAACGACTCATCTTGACACGTAGCTCTTGTATATTGTTTTTTTCGCTTTTCATCGCATGTTTTGAATTTTCGTGAGTATGGTCGAATCGCTCAGGAAATCGGAAAAATCAATATATGCATTTTGGCAGCCTTCTGCTCTAGGGAATCCGGAGTGCGGTTGAGTGACCACTCTCTTGCCTTTTGGCCTTTGCCTTTCTTTTACTGGCTCTTTGCTACTGGATTCTGAATGCTGGATTCATGATCCTGGCTTCGTGAGCGAAGCGCTTTCTCCCGGTTTGCTTTCTTTTTCGCATCTTTCCTGAAATGCCGGAAAAACGATGCAGCAACTGTTCCTCAATACAGCGACATTTGAACTGGGTCAGCCCTTGTGGCTTTTGCTGTTGCTGCTGTTGCCTTTTGTCTGGTGGCTGGAGCGGCGGTATGAGCAAGGGCGCAAGGGAATGATGTTTCCCGCTGTCGGCAACCTCAAAACCGAGGGAGTTGAAGCAGGCAGGTGGGTACGTTTGCCGCAATGGCTCATGCGCTCGGCGATAGTTCTCGCCTTGCTTGCAACAGGGCGTCCCCAGATAAGCCGCGAAGTTTCAGCGGCTTCGGAAAAAGGGATCGATATCATGCTCGCGCTGGATATTTCGGAGTC
>JAKSDC010000211.1 GCA_022360275.1 Chlorobiales bacterium | reverse complement strand
GTTGAGAACGAGGGTCTTCATGTCCCCTTCCCTGCACAAGCCGTGCAAACGCACTCTGTCAGTTCCCGCGTGGCCGCCTCAGGACATGTGGCCGAACAGATGGCTGAAACAACTGCAACGCCATGGGCGCCCGCCTGAATGATCGAAGCGGCATTGGCAACGGAAATGCCGCCGATGCCGACCAGCGGAACCTGTGTCGCGTTATTGAGGCGGCGGATTCCTTCAAGCTCCCACGGTGCTCCCGTGTCGGTCTCGGTGGGCGTGGCACCGACGGGGCTCACACCGTAATAGTCGATCTCGGCTTCGGCATTCGCCTCGGCCTGGTGCAATTGCTCCATGGTCTCAAGGGAAAGGCCGACTATGGCCTTCGGGCCGACGAGGCGGCGAACATCTTCGGGACGCATGTCGCTTTGTCCCACATGAACGCCAGCAGCACCCGAGGCCAGAGCCACATCCACCCGGTCATTGATGACCAGAGGGATGTCACGGGGTTGAAGCTCCCGGACCAATGATCTGGCAAGCTCGACAAACTCTCGCGTACCAGTGTTTTTTTCTCTCAACTGCACAATGGTCGCGCCCCCGGCCACAGCCTTGAGCACAACCTCCTCAAGCGAACGGCCAAGACAGAGCGGCCTGTCCGTGACAAGATAGACCGCAAGCCTCTCGGAAATCCTTGTTCTCCAATTCACAAAAGCGCGCCGTTCCCTTATTCTCCGGTCTGAAGCGCTTTTTCAACCGAGGCAATCTTGGATTCCAGGCGGTTTTCGCTTCCTTTTCTGGCATCAACTTTCAAACTCAGTGAGACGCGATCAGAATCTTCGGCCACTGCTTTGAAGCAGGCATCGACCACCTTCATGACTTCGTCCCATTCGCCTTCGATGACCGTGCCCATTGGGCCGAGCTTGTGCGCCAGACCGCTCTCGCGAACGATACGCACAGCACGGCTGACATATTTCGAAAGGCTGATACCTTTATCCATGGGAAAGACGGATAATTCGACAAGAACGCTCATCATCGCTCCGAATCGGGGTGTTCCCCGGCTTGCAAAGGTTATAAGGCTGACCTATAGGAATTTCGTCTTGATACAATTAACCCGGCATGTCTGTCACGGATTGATAACGCAGACCAACCGGACAATAGTTACCGAATCCACGGAGGGTTCCACACAATGTCACTGTTCACCAAGCAGGAAGCGCTGGATTATCACAGCAAGGGTCACAAGGGGAAAATCGAGGTCGTACCGGTCAAGCCCTGTACCACTCAGAAACACCTTTCTCTCG
>JAKSDC010000010.1 GCA_022360275.1 Chlorobiales bacterium | reverse complement strand
CGGGAAGGACCGGGCGCAACATGACGGCAGAGACAATTCTCAGGCTGGCGAACGACCATAAAAACATCGCCGCGGTGAAGGAAGCATCGGATAACATGAGCCAGATAATGGAACTGCTTGCGCTTCGCCCCGACAACTTTTCTGTTCTGACGGGAGAAGATCCGCTCATTCTGCCCTTCATGGCACTCGGTGGAGACGGTGTCATATCGGTTGCGGCAAACCAGGTACCGGCGGAAATCAAGAAGCTCTTGACCGAAATACACGAATGCAACCTCGAAGAAGCCAGAACGATCAACAACAGGCTTCGCAGGCTTTTCAACCTTAACTTTGTCGAAAGCAACCCTGTACCGGTCAAGTACAGCCTGTCGTTGATGGGCATGATCGAGGAAGTCTATCGTCTGCCGCTTGTTCCCCTGCAGCAGGAGAACAAAGAAAAGATACAAGAAGAACTCAGAAACCTGGGGCTTGTCAGCTGACAGCCCCGAGCTTCCGGACAAAATCGTCAAGCTGCTCTTTCGTGCGTTTTTCGGTCACGGCAACAAGCAGCCCTTCATCATCAACAGCGGCAAGGTCATAGCCGGCAAAAATCCCCTGCTCCAGCATTTTTTCGAGAACCTCTCCTGCAGGCACTGGCGTCTCAACAACGAACTCCCTGAAGAAAGGCCTGTCATACATCAGTGAATAACCCGGCAGTTCGGCAATCTTTTCGGCAAGATAATGGGACTTCTGCAGGGAATGCTCTGCTACCTCCCTCAATCCTTCCTTTCCAAGGAGCGAAAGATAAACCACAGCTTGTAACGCATTCAGCGCCTGGTTGGTGCAGATATTCGACGTTGCCTTTTCCCGGCGAATATGCTGTTCCCTTGTCTGCAGGGTGAGAATGAAGCCGTCTTCACCATCCCTGTCTTTCGTCAGCCCGACGAGTCTGCCCGGCATCTTGCGAACGTAGTCCTTTTTAACGGCGAAAATTCCGAGATACGGACCGCCGAAATTCAATGCGTTGCCGAGAGGCTGTCCTTCTCCGACAGCGATATCCGCCCCGTAGTTCCCAGGAGCCTCGAGAATCCCAAGGGAAACCGGGTCAGCAGAAACAATGAAAAGTGCTCCATTACGGTGTGCAGTGTCACCGATCCGCTCGACCTCTTCGAGGCACCCGTAGAAGTTCGGCTGCTGAACAATGACAGCCGCAACGGTGTCATCAACTGTTTTTTCCAGATTTTCGACATCACAAACGCCATCCTGCAACCCGTTTTGAACCACAGTGCGGTCGCCCCCGGCCTCAATGAACGTCTTAAGAACGTGCAGTGCATTCGGATGCAGCTTGCCTGCAACAACAACCTTCGAACGGCCGGTAACAGCCATTGCCATAGAAACGGCCTCGGCAAGAGCCGTGGCGCCGTCATAGAGCGATGCGTTTGCGGTGTCCATGCCGTAAAGCCGGCAGATCATGCTCTGGTACTCATAGATAGCCTGGAGCGTACCCTGGGACACCTCGGCCTGATAAGGAGTATATGCGGTATAAAATTCGCTGCGGGATGCAATGGTTTTAATTGCAGGCGGAATATAATGATCATATGCGCCGCCGCCCAGGTAACAGACATGGCTCGCTGTCGATACGTTTTTCGCGGCAAGCTCTTCCATAAGCTGCATAACCTGCGGCTCGGAAAGGGCAGCGGGAAGATTGAGCGGTTCTTTCAGACGCAGTTCCTGAGGTATATCCGCAATCAGATCGTCAAAGGATGCCGCGCCTATTTCTTTGAGCATCTCATTGCGGTCGCTGTCCGTATTGACAATAAAAGGCATCGTTTACTTTACTCCCCGACGGTTTTTTTGTATTCCTCGGATGTCATCAGCGCAGAGAGCTGCCCGGGATCCTCCATGGTCAGCTCGATCATCCAGCCCTCTTCATAGGGGCTGCTGTTGACAACTTCCGCTGCATCGAGGGCCTCATTAACTTTAGTGATCGTACCTGCAACCGGAGCAAAAAGGTCGGCAACGGTTTTCACGGCTTCGACGGTACCGAAAACCTCATGCTGCTTCAGGACAGTACCCACCGGCTTTGTTTCGACAAAAACAACATCTCCCAGCTCGGACTGGGCAAAATCGGTTATTCCAACACGCACCGTTCCGTCATCGAGCACTTTAACCCATTCGTGGTCACTGGTGTAATGGAGAGTATCTGGAAAATTCATGGCCGTGAGCAGTTAAAACGTTCTGTGAGAATAGAAAATGATCAATTAAAAAACCAAGGTAATATTTTTTTACATCCGGGAAAAGATGGAGCAATGCCTTGCGGCATGTTGATTTGTTGAGGTGTTGAATTGTTCGAGAAGAAGGAATCCGGAATTCAGAAGCAGGGAGCCAGATATTCAGTCGGCAGCCGACAAAAAGCAGGGAACAGCTTCCTTCTGCCCAATCGATTTTCTCTTTATAAGTTTTATGAGACTTATAGGATCTATATAAAAGAAGGAAAAACCGGAGGGGTGCCTTGAAAAACCGTCGCGAGAGTTTCGAGAGCGAGACGAACGGAGCGCAGGAACCGGAGTGTACACAGAGTACACGAGGATTCCGAGCACCGCTCAACGAAGCTATCGGAAACCGCAGCAGGTTTTTCAAGACACCCTACAACAACCGTTGGCGCATCGCTTCGTAGAGCAACACCCCTGCCGAAACGCTCACGTTCAGCGACTCGACACATCCGGCCATCGGAATGCGCACGAGGCTGTCGCACTGCTCCCGGTTCCGGGCGTCGAGCCCTTCTCCTTCACTGCCCATCAGCAGCACTGACGGGAGCCTGAAATCAACATCCGTATAGTTTTTTTCGGCCTGCATATCTGCCGCGATAACCTGGAATCCTTTTTCCCGAAGCGTCTTGAGGCATGCCGCAAGATTTCGCACCTTGCACAGTCGTATATGTGAAGCCGCACCTGCAGATGCCTTGTGCACCGCTGCATTGACGGGGGCTCCCTTGCCGTCGATCAGTATGACGGCATCGGCGGCAACCGCCTCTGCAGTACGGATAACAGCTCCGACGTTATGCGGATCGTTCAGTCCGGGCAGGATAACGATCAGCGGATTCGTATTACGCGGAGTCTGAAGAACTTCTTCGAGCTGATAGTATCGTATCGTGCTTATAAGCGCGCATACTCCCTGATGCTTGGTCGTTCCTGCAATTTCGCCCAGTTTTTCAAGACGGGCCTTGCCGACCGGAATCCTTGACCGTTTGGCTGTAATGAGAATTTCCCTGAGCTTGTGATGCGCGGTATTGAACTGCATGTAAATCTTTTCAACCTTTTCGGGGTCTGAAGCAAGAAGCTCAAGAACCGCGTTTCTGCCGTAAACAATATCATTCATGAAGGCCTCAAAAGTGTCAAGCGTAAAAAAATCAAAAGGCTTACAATGAGCGTGACTGTTGCCGGAATTATAATTGCATGACCGGTCACTTATCACATCGAAATGTAATTAAAATGATGTATATTGATCCTTTCGTTATCGTTTTTTTGTTTGAAGGGCACGCAGTGATTCCAACATACCTGATACAATTCATATCCAAGTCCAACAAACATTAACCTGTTTTTATCTTTTAAATACAATGAGCCTGATTTATAAAACAATGGAAGGCAATGAAGCATTGGCTTACGTTGCCTATAGAACAAACGAGGTTATCTCGATATATCCTATTACGCCGGCCTCAAACATGGGTGAGTATTCAGACGATTGGGCTGCTGAAGGACTCCCGAATGTTTGGGGCAGCGTTCCCCTGGTAGATGAAATGCAGAGTGAAGCCGGAGCCGCCGCCGCGGTTCACGGTGCGGTACAGACAGGTGCCTTGACGACCACTTTTACCGCGGCACAGGGTTTGCTCCTCATGATCCCGTCAATGTACAAGATTGCGGGAGAACTGAGCCCTTGTACCATCCACGTATCCGCACGCTCTCTTGCCTGCCAGGCGCTTTCAATCTTCGGTGATCATGGCGACGTGATGTCGGTTCGCGGAACCGGTTTTGCACTGCTTTCCTCATGTTCAGGACAGGAAGTTATGGACCTTGCGCTGATTGCCGAAGCGGCAACACTGGAATCTCGAGTTCCGTTCCTCCACTTTTTCGACGGCTTCAGGACATCGCATGAAATCACCAAGATCGAGGTGCTTTCAGACGATCAGATTAAGAGCATGATCGACGATGAACTGGTTATCGCTCACAGAAACCGCCGCATGTCACCTGACCAGCCGATCATTCGCGGCACGTCTCAGAACCCGGACGTTTACTTCCAGGGGCGCGAAACCGTCAATCCCTTCTACAATGCCTGCCCGGATATTGTCGAAAAAACCATGGACAAGTTTGCGGAACTGACCGGACGCCGGTACAGACTCTACCAATACTACGGTGCCCCGGACGCTGATCGCGTCATCGTCATGATGGGATCAGGCGCTGAAACCGCCCTTGAAACCGTTGAATATCTGAACCGGCAGGGAGAAAAAGTCGGTCTTATCAAGGTACGTCTTTACCGTCCGTTCGACGTCACACGTTTTCTTGCCGCACTTCCTTCAACAGTGAAATCCATCGCTGCGCTCGACAGGATGAAAGAACCCGGCAGCGCAGGCGAACCGCTTTACCTCGACGTTGTCAATGCCATTCATGAAGGCATGGAAGATGGTCATCCTGAAGTTATTGGAGGCAGATACGGCCTTTCATCCAAAGAGTTTACACCATCGATGGTCAAGGCAGTTTTCGACAACCTTGCGCAGGATGAGCCGAAAAATCACTTTACGGTCGGCATTACCGACGATGTAACCCACAGCAGCCTGGATTACGATGAAAGTGTTTGCATCGAAGGCGAAGATGTGTTCAGAGCCATGTTTTACGGCCTTGGTTCGGACGGTACGGTCGGCGCGAACAAAAACACCATCAAGATTATAGGCGAGAACACCGACAACTATGCCCAGGGATACTTTGTCTATGATTCCAAGAAAGCAGGATCGATTACCGTATCGCACCTCAGGTTCGGCCCGAAACCTATCCTTTCGACCTACAAGGTATCGACGGCGCATTTTATCGGCTGCCACCACTGGATCTTCCTCGAATCCATCGACTTGGTTAAAAATCTCAGGGAAGGCGGAACACTTCTGGTAAACTCTCATTATTCACCCGAGGAACTCTGGGATCATCTGCCGAAACTTGTCCAGGAACACCTGATAAACAAAAAAGCAAAGTTGTATACGATCGATGCCTACAAGGTTGCCGAGGAAAACCACATGGGGCAGCGCATCAACACGATCATGCAGGCCTGTTTCTTTGCCATCTCCGGCGTTCTGCCTCGTGAGGAGGCTCTCGAAAAGATCAAGGAGTCGATCAGGGAAACCTATGGCCGTAAAGGCGACGATATTGTCAACCAGAATATCGGGGCAGTTGAAAGCTCCGTATCAAACCTTCACGAGGTAACCATAGGCTCTGTTGCCGACAGCAAAAAAGCCATGCGGCCGCCGATCTTCGGCGAAGCACCGGAATTTGTCTGCAACACGCTTGCGAAAATTATTTCAGGCGAAGGAGACGACATCCCGGTAAGCCAGATGCCTGTTGACGGCACCTTCCCGGTCGGCACATCGAAATTCGAAAAACGCAATCTGGCGGAAAAAGTTCCTGTCTGGGACGCCGACGTTTGTATCCAGTGCGGCAAATGCGCATTGATGTGTCCGCACGGCGTTATCCGCTCCAAAGCTTACGATCCGAAATATCTCGAGAGCGCGCCCGCGACGTTCAAACATATCGATGCGAAAGGCAAGAACTGGAAAGGTCTGAAATATACTATCCAGGTAGCTGTGGAAGACTGTACGGGCTGTGAAATCTGTGCTCATATCTGTCCCGGAAGCGATAAGAAAAATCCTGAGCGGCACGCCCTCAAGATGGAACTCCAGGCACCGATTCGTGAAAACGAGATTGACAACTGGAATTACTTTATAAACATTCCGGAATTCGACCGTTCAAAGATCAATCCCCGTATTATCAGGGAACAGCAGCTGCAGCAGCCACTCTTTGAATTCAACGGCGCTTGTGCCGGCTGCGGTGAAACACAATATGTCAAACTTGCAACCCAGCTTTTCGGCGACCGGCTTGTCCTTGGGAATGCAACGGGCTGTTCATCCATTTACGGAGGCAACCTGCCGACAACACCGTTCTGCACAAACCCCGACGGCCTCGGACCGACATGGTCGAACTCACTGTTTGAAGATACTGCAGAGTTTGCCTTGGGTTTCAGAATTTCGATCAACAAACAGAAAGAGTATGCCGAAGAGCTGGTAAAAGAACTTTGGGCAGAAATCGGCGACACCCTTGCAACCGAAATTCTCGAGGCAATACAGACAAACGAACCTGAAATCTTCGAACAGCGCAAACGGGTAAAAGCCCTTAAAGAAAAGCTTGCGGGCATTGACCGTCCTGAAGCGAAAAGCCTGCTTGCAGTAGCCGACATGCTGGTCAAGAAAAGTGTCTGGGGTATCGGTGGAGACGGATGGGCTTACGACATCGGATACAGCGGGGTTGACCATGTAACCGCAGGCGCGGAAAACGTCAATCTTTTGGTACTTGACACCGAAGTATATTCCAACACCGGCGGCCAGGCATCCAAAGCCACACCGAAAGCCGCCGTTGCCAAGTTCGCTGCTGCCGGACGACCTCTCCAGAAAAAAGATCTGGGAATGATTTCCATGACCTACGGCACAGCTTACGTTGCCAGCGTAGCAATGGGATCAAGAGATGAACATACCGTAAAAGCCTTCCTCGAAGCCGAAGCATACGACGGTCCGTCCGTTATCATTGCCTACTCGCACTGCATTGCACACGGCATAGACATGGCTATTGGCATGGAGCATCAGAAAGCAGCGGTTGACTCGGGACACTGGCTGCTCTATCGCTACAATCCCGACAGAAGAAAAGAGGGCAAGAATCCTTTGATTCTCGATTCGAAAAAACCGAAAATTCCTGTCGAGCAGTTCCTGAATATGGAAAACCGTTTCCGTATGCTCAAGAAAAGCCATCCTGATCTGGCAAAAGCATTCTTCGAAGAAATCCAGCAGGAAGTCGATGCCCGTTACGCAACGTACGAGTATCTCGCGACAAGAAAATTCGAGAACGATTAGGAGTAAAAGATGCTTAAACAAAGGTTTTACAGGCATCGAGGGCCTGTAAAACCTTTGCCTTATGTTGCAACGGCTTTCGTGTCCGCTGCCGG
>JAKSDC010000172.1 GCA_022360275.1 Chlorobiales bacterium | reverse complement strand
TTTGTATTATTTTTGTGAGATATCTTTACCTTAAAATCTCAAAAGGAGCTGTTTCATGATAATCATTTTGGTGTCGGCCATTGCTCTGGTTGCGGCCATTGTTGCAGGGATCTACATTGCCAGAAAGCAGCAGAAAAATGCCGCCCCCTCTGAATCCCTGGCCGAAGACGCCCCCCAGGACAAATCCGGTGACAAAGCGTATGCCCAGATCCTGGAATCCCTTTTGGCCCTGAACCTGATGATGCGCAAAGACCCGTACCTTCCTTTGGAAACCATCCAGAAAATCGAAACCATTATTGACGACCTTATTACGGTGGTTCCCAGCCTGATGGACCGGTACCCGGGTGAAGCCCTCACCTTTGAAATCAAACGCATCGGCCAGACCCACCTGCACAAGATCGTTAAAGAGTACCTGGACATGTCCAGGGAGAGCCGCCAGGCCCAGGAGTCCATTTTCGAAAAAACCGTTAAAAACCTGCAGAACATCATCACCCGGTCCCGGGATGTGGTGGAAAAAAACGAGACAGCGGAATTTAAAACTATGGCCAATTTCCTCGCCGGAAAATTCACGTAAAGGAGACCTGTCATGACCGAACCCAATAAGGAACTTCAAAGCATTGCCCAACAAGCCCAGGCGCCAATGCTTGCTGACGCCGGGGATGCCTCCGGCCAGGGGGCGCTGACCCCGGTGCAGACCCCGGACAACCTGGTGCCGGTACAGCCCAAACACCTCACCGTGGAGGATATAAAAGAGCTGGAGATCGAGGCGGAAGCCTTTCTGGAAACCGTTAAACAGGACCCGTCCAACTGGGAGCTGGGCAATTTTGTCTTCAACCTGGGCCAGGCAGCCCTCCACGATACCCAGGCCCAGGTGGCCCTGTACGACCGGAAGATGGGCACGGTATTGAAAAATGTGGCCACGGACGAGGCCTCGCCCGTGGCCAAAAACATCCTGGCCATCAAGGTGGAACTGGACAAGGTCAACCCCTCCATGGTGGCCAACACCGAGATGCCGTGCAAGCAGAAAATGCTGGGCATGTTCACCCGCAGCGTGAACCGGCTGCCCAACGGAGACGAGGTGCTGAGCGTCACTGCCGAACGCCGGGAGAGCG
>JAKSDC010000113.1 GCA_022360275.1 Chlorobiales bacterium | reverse complement strand
TCCTCACGAACCGCTTCAGTGTCGATGGGTACAAACGTATCGGTTCTGCCAAGAGAAATCACCTGTGCACCAAGCCCTTCCAGAATATCCCTCAAAACATCACGGGCAACGCTTGAATGTTCATAGACACCCACCTTCGTGCCTTCCAGCGCCCCTTTTCCAAAGAAACCGAGATAACGATCAACATAAACCTTATACGCCCGGTCGTCAATTTCGGGCAATTGAACTAAACTAACAGTTTCCGGAAGTTCGACATCAGCATGCAGCATCGCCTGCTCATCAGCTTTCGATATCTCACCATCCGCCCGATAAAACTTGATTCCGTTGCGGTCAAAAGGAATATGACTGCCGGTAATAACCAGGGCAGGAACATGTATCTTCTCGGCATAGAAGGCAATGGCCGGCGTTGGTAGTTTTCCTGTATAGACAACCCTTCTTCCTGAAGAGATGACCGCATCAAGACAAGCACGAGCAATCCGTGGACTGCTTGGGCGCAGATCATGCCCAACGACAACGGTTTCTGCATCACCTGCCACACTTTGCAAAAAAGCAGAAACAAAGGCATGGCAAACCGGGTCGGTCATATCGGAAACCAAGCCACGAGCACCGCTTGTACCGAATTTGACAGATCTGTTACTCATCACCGCCATGAGGAAACAAGTATTTTATTGTCACAATTATGAAACATGCTTTCCAACAGCTTTAGATACCTTAACTCCTCTTGGGATTCTGCTAATGGCGACATGTACCATCATCATGATTTTCTACCCTATCAGGTTTGTCCACGGCACTGTATACCAGGGTCTCAGGGATATTCCTTTGCTCGAGCATTTCCTTAGGGTACCATCTACCCCCCACTACCTGTTACCCCGGAACTTTTCCATTCGTGCCAATTTGTGGACAGCAAATCGTTTTTCGTTTCTCGATGTCCGTTCTTCGTCTCTTTTCGCCCACTCAACGATTCAACAAATATTGGTCAGGCGTCAAAGGAATCAGGGATGTGCTGTCGCATCAATATTTCAACATAGACGCTGAAGAAATTTTCAGGATTTGCAGTCGCGATCTTCCTGATTTACATCTTGCGGTAAAGGACATGATCAAGAACATAGATAGTTTCTAAATCAGCCTTTCTCGCTTTCTTAATCTTACCGGCTTACCGCCTCCAGTCTCCGACTCCTCTTATCTTCCCCTCAGCACTCGTTGCTCATTGCTCAGCACTTGCCCTCCTCTTCCATTATTCAATAGTCATTATTCATTCCCACTCCCCCCATTTCTTTTTACTCACTATATTGAGTAAATTTACTCAACACCAGAATAAAACCAAAAATGTTAATAGAGAGAGAACAAAAAGTCATTATCGCCAAACGCATTGAACATGAACCTCGCCAATTCATACAGGTAATCCATGGGCCCCGTCAGGTAGGAAAAACAACTCTTGCTCAGCAACTTGTTCAAACCATCCCTCTTCCGGTTCATTTTGTATCAGCCGATCTTGTTGCCGCAGGACAATCAAGCTGGATAAGTCAACAATGGGAGATCGCAAGGCTGAAACTCCGTAAAACCGGACAAACAGACGGAATTCTTATCATCGATGAAATTCAGAAAATCCAGAACTGGAGCGAAACTGTTAAACATGAGTGGGACAATGATACACGCAATCAAATTCCTCTTAAAGTCATCCTTCTGGGATCTTCCAGACTTCTCTTGCAGCAGGGCTTGACAGAATCACTGGCCGGACGTTTTGAAACCATCTATCTGGGACACTGGTCATACACTGAAACGAAAGAGGCGTTCGACTTCTCACCGGAACAGTTTGTCTGGTTCGGAGGCTATCCGGGCGCTGCACCGCTAATCACCGATGAAAAACGCTGGGCAAGATATATCACCGATTCACTTATCGAGACAAGTATCTCAAAAGATATTGTAATGCTGACGCGGGTCGACAAACCCGCACTTATGAAACAGCTCTTTGAACTCGGATGCGGCTTTTCCGGTCAGATCCTTTCGTATAACAAAATCATGGGACAACTGCAGGACGCAGGAAACACCACAACCCTCGCCCACTATCTGCATCTGCTCGATACCGCCGGTTTATTGGCCGGCCTTGAAAAGTTCAGCCCCGGCAAAATCCGTCAAAGAGCATCCAGTCCAAAATTCCAGGTACACAACAACGCTCTGCTCACTGCTCAGCAGCAATCTGATTTCGAACAGGTATCAGAAAATCCAAAACTCTGGGGAAGATGGGTTGAATCTGCCATAGGAACGCACCTGCTCAATCATACACATACACATACTCAGACCCTGAAGCTGTTTTACTGGAGACAAGGCAACCTTGAAATAGATTTTGTCCTGCAGCATGGGGAGCTCGTGATCGGCATAGAGGTAAAAAGCGGGACAGAGCAACCCGGCTCGGGTATGGAAGCATTCAAAAAACTCTGCAATCCCTGTAAAGTCCTTCTGGTTGGAGATTCAGGTATTCGCTGGCAGGAGTTTCTTGAACTCGATCCGCTCGAACTATTCTGACGCTCAAAAACCGGTCATCTCCTGTCCCTCCCTTCTACTATTCCCATTACCGACCTTGTGAAATTAAACAAGATATTTCACAGGGCCCAGTACCGATCCGCTCTGACTAAGAGCCAAGAACTCAGCACTCAGAACTTTCCAAATCCCACAGACTTGTTTCACTTACGGAACAACGTGCCGCATTCCCGGGAAAATCTGTTGCAGATCGATGAAGCGCTAAACAGAATCGAGCGAAGATTCTCCTCGATCAGCGCCGTTGATGATTTTCTCGACAGCGAATACGGACTTGACATGCTCGACTCAATTTGCCATGATGCTAATTGCTGTTGGCGAGAATTTTAAAAAAATCGATAAAGAGACCGAAGGAAGTAAAAATTCGTGGACCACACTCCTTCTTTCAAGCAACCTCTTTATCCTTGACAATCGACAAGTTGATCATATCGAGAGGATTATCGGTTGTTCTCTTACCTGCATCGAGAATCTCAATAGACACAATTTTGCCAGTGTCGGAATAATCGATGATGACGCCATCAATCTCAACCGATTCTGCAATGTCTTCTTCCTCTACAAATGCAATACTCAACAAATCGTGCTTTGGATCATATTCAATCTTCATTGCCTTCCTTCAGGTAACGGAAACTACGTTCATTTCGTGAAAATTTTGGACAGTTCACCCTTCTTCAAAGCTCGTTCTTCGTCATTTCACTCACTTCCCGTCGTCTTTTACCACTTAAAACCAGGAACCCACCGATTACCGAGTACCCATTCCCGAATACCCAGCACCGACTCCCTGTCTTCCATTAATCATTCATTCTCCTAGCTTCTTACTCCTGCAACAAAACTGCAACCCTCTACCCCCACAAACAATTATTCAATAGTAAATAGTCATTAGTCATTCCTCCCTCTCTTTACTCCTACTTTGCCTTTTGCCCTTTCCCTATACTTACTCCTGCGAACGAAGTTCGCTACTCCTTGCTCCCGAAAGCTATCTTCGCACCTAACACAATTTTCTCCCACACCGAACATCGTAAGAACATATTATAATGAGACTTAAAGACTTTTAAACCTAACAAACAACATCCCGCATTCATGGCCCTGTTACCAAACAATAAAATACGGGTTCAGGAGATCCTCCTTGTTGTAGTGCAGTTCCTTGCCGCTTTCAGCCTCAACCATACTTTTGCCCGCCGCCTTTGCAACCGCGTGCCCGGCGGCCGTATCCCACTCCATGGTCGGTCCGAAGCGCGGATAGATATCGGCATCACCTGCCGCAACCATACAGATTTTCAGCGAACTTCCCCGCTGCACGATTTCAAGGTCGGGGTACTCGTCCCTTATTGAATCGATAAAAGCAACGGTGAGGCCGTTCATGTGCGAACGGCTGCCCACCACCCGGTAAGGTCTTCCATTTTTTTGCAGCGGCAGGCGGTAAGCGGTTTCAAGCAGCCGCTCCTTGCTGCCGAACCAGCTGTTAATACCACTGAGATAATAGCC
>JAKSDC010000017.1 GCA_022360275.1 Chlorobiales bacterium | reverse complement strand
TCTTGCAACCGCAATTCCTGCAATACCATGCACAACCCGCATACCAACCGGTGAAAACAACATCGAACCACCTGCCACGCCTGCCGCTGTTTTAAGCATTGCGTCCTGTTGATCTGAATCAGCCATGATTAAACGGTTTCAGGTTATGAATGACACCTAATACCCTAGTTATTAATATACCACCTTTCATGAAGGTTACAAACCGGGGTAAAAGCTGATGTCACTGCCATCCTCCCCCCAGCGCCCTGTAGAGTTCTGTTCGGGCATCGAGGCGCTGACGCCTGATATCGGCAAGGGAGAGCTCGGCATCGAGTGCATTTGCCTGCGCGGTAATCACCTCCAGATAATCGGCCATACCACTCTTGAACAGAAGGGTTGCATTATCGACTGACTTGCGAAGAATACGTACCTGCTTCCGAACCGCTTTTTCCCGAATCTCCAGCTTCTGGATCGCTGCAAGAGCATCGGAAACCTCCTTCACAGCCTCAAGCACGGTCTGCCTGAACAGAATTTCCTCCTGGTCCCGAACAACCTTGGCCTGCTTATACGCGGTCCTGAGCTTGCCCTGCTGAAAAACCGGTTGAAGAACCGCACCCTGGACAAAGCTGAACAATGAACCCGGGAAATTGAACCAGTCACTTGCTTTCAGGGCATTGGCCCCCGCTTCGGCGTTGATGGTAAACGAGGGATAGAGTTTCGCCGAAGCAACGCCGGTCTCTGCATGAGCTTTCATGAGAGCCATCTCTGCTGCCTTGACATCGGGACGGTTACCGAGCAGCAGCGCCGGTATGCCCGGCGAGATGCCCTTTTCATCCATTTCGGGAAGTTGCGCGGCACGGGCAATTGTATCCGGCATCTGGCCGCAAAGAACACTCAGGGCGTTTTCCTGAACAGCAACTCCCTGTTCTATACCTGTAATGCTGGACTGTATATCCAGCTTTACCGCCTCCTGCTGTTCTACAGCAAGCGAAGTAACAAGCCCCGCCTCGTACTGCAACCGCATCATTGAAAGAGTGGTATCGGCAAGCGCAAGGTTTCTTCTGGTGATGCCAAGCTGTGCGTCGAGAAGCAAAAGGTTATGATACCCCTCTGCAACATCAGCGACCAGCCTTGTCTGAACTGCTTTCTTAGCTTCAACCGTGCGGAGGTATTCCGACAATGCCGCTTTTCTGGTGTTACGGATCTTGCCCCAAACATCAGCTTCCCAGGAAAGCATGAGCGATGCACTGTACTCTCGGGCACTCTCTTTTCCGGGGGGAAGAGGATTGCTTCCGTAATCCGAAGTGGTTGCCGCGCTTCCCGCAGCCTGAAGATTCAGGATCGGAAGATTGCCAAGTTTTGCCTGTTTCAGTGCAAGGGAGGCGTATTCGATATTCTTGAGGGCAACCTGCACATCGTGATTTCTCTCTATCGCGGCACCGATAAGCTCGACGAGCGAGGAATCGGCAAAAAATGCCCGATACGGGATAGAAGCTGAAAAAGGAGCGGCAGCTTTTCCCGAATCAGGAACATCAATTCCCCTGTAGATCTTTGGCAGATCCGTATCGGGTTGTGAATACTCCCCAACCGTGCTGCACGCGGACAGTATCAGTAAAAACATCAGGATGGGTACTAACCGATGTTCTGTCGTTCGGTTCATCATATCAATCGTCTCTCCTTTACATCATTGCGTGCTTTCACTCTCGGGCTCATGAGGCGGTCCGCTGACCCTCTCCTGAAGCGACTGAAAAAGTATATAGAGCACCGGGATAATCAGCACGCCAAACAATGTCCCGCTGAGCATCCCCCCCACCGCAGCAGCGCCGATCGAATGATTGCCGAGGGCGGATGGCCCGGACACCCAGAGAAGCGGCAGAAGGCCGAGAGCGAAGGTAAGCGAGGTCATGAGAATAGGCCGGAGCCTCACCCTCGAACCCTCAAGTGCCGATTCAAAAAGTGAATACCCGGCTTTCCTGCGTTGAATGGCAAATTCCACGATCAGAATAGCGTTTTTTGCGAGCAGTCCTATCAACATAATCATTGCGACCTGCACATAGATATTGTTTTCAATGCCGAACAGTTGTATTCCGGCAAAAACACCCAGAATACCGGTCGGGACCGAAAAAATAACCGCGAGCGGCAGGATGTAACTTTCGTACTGCGCGGAAAGCAGGAGGTAAACAAACACCAGAGAAAACAGAAAGATGTAAACCGCCTGACTGCCCGACTCGATCTCTTCACGACTCATGCCTTTCCAGTCGTAAGCAAATCCGGCAGGAAGCACATCCGCCGCAACCTGCTCAGCCGCTTTGATAGCCTGGCCGGTGGAGTATCCCGGCGAGACAACGGCATTGACGGTCAACGCGTTGAACAGATTGAAATGATCCACTGTCTGAGGACCGTAGACTTTTTTCAGGCTTACCAGCGAATTCATGGGCACCATCTCCCCCATTGCATTTTTTACGAACACCCCCTCGAGCGAAGATGGATCCGCCCGGTCTTCCGCTTCCGCCTGAACAATAACCCTGTAGTACTTGCCGAACCGGTTGAAATCCGATACCTGGAGACTGCCGTAATAGGCCTGCATAACCCTGAGAAGCTCATCGACCCGAACGCCCAACTGGTTCGCCTTTACTTCGTCCACCAGCAGCTCGTATTGCGGATAGCCGGTATCAAACGTGGTAAAGGCAAAAGCGATTTCCGGACGGGCCATCAGCGCTCCTATAAAGCCGTTGGCCGTTTCCCCGAACTTTTCCAGGCTGCCGGATGTCCTGTCCTGTAAAACCATCTCAAGCCCTCCCACATTACCGAACCCGGGAACGGTAGGGGGCTGGAAAGGGAAAAAGGTTCCTTCGCTGATCGATGCAAGCTTTTGCGATACCCCGCCCATGATGGCACCGATATTTTTCACTCTGCCGCGCTCTTCCGGGTCCTTGAGGCTGACAAAAACAACACCGGTGGAAGGAGAACTTGCTCCGGCTATCAGGTCGAAGCCTGCGACTGAAATAACGTCTTTAACGCTCTCCTCTGCCTGCAGAACGGTCTCGACCTTGTCAAGGGTTTGCATTGTCCGTTCAAGTGATGCCCCGGGAGGAAGCGATGCGGAGAGAATAAAGAAGCCGCCGTCTTCGTCAGGAATAAAGCCGGTTGGTGCGGAGGCCGCCATCGAGAATGCAAGCCCGGAAACCGCGGCAAGCCCGCCAAGGCTTATCCATTTTTTGCGGATGAGTACCTTGAGAGTGCGGACATAGCGTTCGGTCACCAATGAAAAACCGGCATTAAATCCTCTGAAAAGACGCTGCTCCAAACGTTTGAACCAGCCCATGTTTTCCTCTCCTTCACCGTCCCTCGTAAGAAACAACGCACAGAGTGCCGGACTGAGCGTCAGTGCATTGACAGTCGATATCAGAACTGCTGTTACCAGCGTAAAGGCAAACTGGCGATAAAAAATCCCGATCGAACCACCGAGAAAACCAACGGGAAGGAAAACCGAAGCTATAACAAGCGTAGTGGATATAACCACGCCGGTTATCTCCCGCATAACCTGATGCGTAGCGACCCTTGCCGGAAGATGCTGCTGTTCCATCCTTGCGTGAACAGCTTCGACAATGACGATGGCATCATCGACCACAATACCGATTGCGAGAACAAGCGCGAACAGGGTCAGCAGGTTGATGGAAAAACCGAAAAGGGTCAGGAAGAAAAAGGTACCGACAATGGCTACAGGCACAGCAATGGCTGGAATAAGCGTGGAGCGGAAATCCTGCAGGAAAATGAACACCACGAGAAAAACCAGCACAAAAACCTGCAGCAGGGTAAAAATGACCTGCTCGATCGACTCGTCGAGCGACTTCTTCGTACTGTAGGGGATGATGTAATCGATCCCTGCGGGAAACGATTCCGCCGCTTTCTTGAGCACATCCTGGACGGCAATCTGGATATCATTGGAGTTTGAACCTGCTGCCTGGAAAATCGCCATGGTTAGCGACTCTTTGCCGTTGGCGTCCGCATCGACTGCATAACTGAAGGAGCCAAGCTCGACCCTTGCCACGTCCCTGAGCCGCAGCACCGAGCCGTCCGCATTAGTGCGCAGAATAATGTTGCCGTATTCAACCGGCTCTTTCATTTTTCCTTTATATCGAATGACCAGCTCAAGGGCTTCGCCGGCGCTCTCGCCGAACCTGCCCGGAGCCGCCTCGACGTTCTGGCTCTGAACCGCTGTAATCACTTCCTGGGGTGTCACCGAATAAGCCGCCATCCTGTCCGGCTTCAGCCAGATGCGCATGGAATAGTCTCTCGCCCCGAACACCATGGTCTGGCCGACTCCGTTGACACGCTGGATATCAGGAAGCAGATTGATTTTTGCATAGTTCTGTAAAAAGGTTGCATCGTAGGTTTCGGGATCGTCGCTGAACAGCGTAATCACCATGATCATGCTGTTCTGCGTCTTGGTGGTTGTCACCCCGAATCTCGTCACCTCTTCGGGCAGTTGGCTGGTTGCGGTCGCCACCCGGTTCTGCACGTTAACCGCGGCCTTG
>JAKSDC010000011.1 GCA_022360275.1 Chlorobiales bacterium | reverse complement strand
ATGGTTTTGTCCGGGGATATCACCACACTGGGATAGGAGAGGGCGTCAAAGATCCGGGTCCGCCAGATCTGCTCGTCCGGGCTCTGCTGGGACGTCTTGCTCATGGGGCTTCAAATCCTCTGGACAGCGCCTCCCTGGCAGCCCGGCCCTGCCCCTGGGGCAGCACCAGGTTGATACTGGCGCCGGTGCAACCCGCCAAAACCAACGGCAGGCCCGCCTTTTCCAGGCAGTCCAGGGCAGTATCCAGGATCCGGTAGCGGTCCCCGAAATGGGGGCCGTGGAATGCGATGAAATCCACGGGCCGGGCATCGTGGTCTTGTCCGCTGTCCCGGATGATCTGGACGGTGCTATCCGGCCTTGTCACCTTAGAACAGGGCAGCATGGAGATAAAGTGGAATTTTCCCTCTGCCGGGTCATCGCCGTCCACCCGGTAACTGGCCATCCCTAAATTTTCCTGCAGGTTGATGCCTAGGTCTTGATGCGCTCCTCCACGTAGCTGGCCCGGGTTTCAGGGTATTTCCGGAGAAACTGGGTCATGTCCGTGTCCACCTCCTGGCGGAAGGGGGTATGTGAATCGGGCAGTTCAAAGGCAGCCTCCAGCAGGGCGATCACGGCGGCTTCATCTTCGGATGCCACCAGCACAGACACCACGGCATGGGAGGAGACCAGGTGATACACCGGGATCCCTTCCTGGTGCAGCAGGCCGGCCACCATCACCGGGACCCGGATGTCGGACCGGTGGGGGTATACGGACAGGGCGCAGACCCGGGCTGTTTCAACGCCCGGGCCCTGCAGCATCTGTTCATGTTCCAGGTCGATGCAGGCAGAGACCTGCACGGTATCTGCTGAATGTTGAATGCCGCAGCAGGTCATGTTGATGCGCTGTTCAGCCAGGAACCTGTGCACCGGAACAGTCCCGGGGTCCCTTTCCCGGGGGTAACGGGAGCCGGCCCAGGCCATTTCACGGCTCAGGCGGATACCGTTGATGGGTATTTTTCTCATCTTGTTTTACGCCGGATATAGATTCATACGGAAACAGAAGTGGCGGGAAAGTGCGGTGCACCTCCCCGCCACAGTTCTCGAATTGGGCT
>JAKSDC010000222.1 GCA_022360275.1 Chlorobiales bacterium | reverse complement strand
GACAACTGGAGGGCACCTCTCTTTATTTATTCCGCGATTCAGTTGCTTCGTTGAGCGGTGCTCGAAATCCTCATGCACTCTCTTGTACACTCCGGTTTCTGTGCTCCGTTCGCCTTGCACTTGAACCGCTCATGACAATAAATAGAGGTGCTCTTAAGTTTATAGGACTTGCCCCCGATCACTATACCAGATGGTTTCGGTATGGTTGTTAAATGATGGCGCGTTTTGCTGTAAAAAAGAAGAGGTTCAACTGTTTGCTTACACAAGGCTTTTGTAATACCCTCTATCGATCTTTTCCGTTCCGTGCAGCAAACGCCATTCCTTCACGCGGGTTATTGCGGTGGGGGTTTTGAGCTTGCCGATCTCACGAGAGAGCTTTTCCCTGATCTCGTTGCCGGCTGGTGCTTCTTCAGTTGTTTCGATAAACGCCGATGGCCTGAGGCCGTATTCCGGGTCGGGGCTCGGGACGACGATTGCCCGGATGACACCCGTAAGTGAGCTGAGCGCGCGCTCGATCTCTTCAGGATGAATGTTCTCCCCCCCTGAAATGAACATATTATCAATTCTACCGGTGACATGCAGCTCTCCTTCGGGTGAAAGTATTCCGGTATCTCCGGTATGGAACCAGCCGTTGGCGTCGGTCTCAGGCACCGGTCCTGTTTCCGAGAGGTAGCCCTGGAAGAGGCAGGGACCTTTGACGAGAATCTCGTCTCCGGGGCCGATCGAGAGTTCACGGTGGGGAAGTGCCCTGCCGGCGGTTATGGTGTCGGCAGGGCCCGATGTCGCGGTGATCTGGGAACTCATCTCGGTCGATCCGTAGGTGAGGTAGACCGGAAGTCCGGCTTTCGATGCTTGTTTGAGCAGGGCAGGTTCAACGGCGCTTCCCCCAAGCAGAATAGCTTTGAGACCCTGGAGTTTTTTCAGAGCCTCTTTGTTTTGGAGCATCCGGTAAAGCTGGGTAGGAACCAGTGACAGATGCGAAAGATGAAACCGGTTCAGGGCGTCATGGATCGGTGTGCCGGGTTCCGTGACGGCCAGCGAACCTCCTCCAAGCAGTGAGCGGAAAAGCATCGTGTAGCCGCCGATGTGGAACAGAGGCAGTGAAAGCAGCCAGCAGTCGCCGGAGGTGAAGGGAATGTTTTCATTCGAACCGAGGGCGCTGTAATAGTGGTTGCCGAACGAGTGCAGGGCGGCTTTGGGGGTTCCGGAACTCGACGACGTATGGATTACCGTAACCGGTGTGTTCCGTTGTTGAGCTGACAGACTGTTGAATTGTTGAATTGTCGAGTTGTCGAACGGTTTTGAATGCTCTTTCGCTGAAGAGCTTTCGGCGACAACTGTTTCGGGATCAAGTTTCAGTGAAACGGAAAGCTTTTTTGTCATATTCTCGGGGCCGACAAGGGCAGCCGGTTTCAGGGGATGCAACAGGTCCTGCAGCCGGGATGCGGGAAAGCGGTAGTTCAGCGGGGCGGCGATAGATCCCATTCTGAGCAGCGCGAGCAGCAGGAGAACCAGTTCCGGGCTGTTGGGCATGCTGAGTGCGACGACATCACCTTTCTTGAGTCCTTGACGCTGC
This sequence comes from Chlorobiales bacterium, assembly GCA_022360275.1. Taxonomy (GTDB): domain Bacteria; phylum Bacteroidota; class Chlorobiia; order Chlorobiales; family Chlorobiaceae; genus Prosthecochloris. Next base: position 25,672 of record JAKSDC010000222.1, on the reverse strand, counting down.
AGCACTCCTGCTATACCGGCGGTTGTTGCATCGAGGTCATTGAAGGAGTGTGTTTCATTTTCGGTGACAAGTGCCGGATTGCCGGCGTGCTTTTGTGCCGCTCTTGCTACAAGGTCCATGTTTCAACAAGTTCAAGTGTTGACAGATCCGGTTTGAGGCTGTTGCGGTATGCGCTTTCTGTTAGCAGGTATCCTTTGGTAATGTCGAACGAACCCGGAACAATGTCCCGGCTGAGCTGCCGGAAGGTGTCGAGTCCGCAGGCTGCCGGTTTTTCAGAGATGGCGGAAGCGAGGTGTGCATAAAAGCCCAGGCCGATGCCGGTTTCATAGGCGGCGCTGATAACGGCTCCGATGCCTTCCGCTTCAGCTTCCAGCGCAATTGCGAGCGTTCTGGAAAAACTCCCGAGCCTCGAAGGTTTGAAGACAACGCCTCCGAGACATTCATGCGGCAGCTCGTTCCATATGCCGGGGTTCATCCAGAGCGACTCGTCGAGCGCCGAGCGGATTCCGGTACGGCTGAAAAATTCAGGAATAAGGAACGGATCGGAAACCGGTTCTTCGATATATTCGATACTTTCCCGGGGTATCCGGCTGAACAAGGCACAGGCATCTTCCAACTGGAAAGAGCGGTTGCTGTCAAGGCGAAGAGAGATATCGTAACCGAAAGCGGAGCGCAATGAGAGTGCCTGTTCAACAGCGAGGTCAGGGTCGGCAGCCTGGACTTTCAGCTTGAAAGTTTTGTACCCCTGACGGAAATAGTCGTTCGCCATGGCAAGAACGGATTCCGTAGTGCCGAAGAGCAAGGCGTTAATCGGCAGTTTTTTCGCAGGTTCCGGTGCGCCGGGAAATGTTGGAAATTTTTCACTGGCAACCGATTGCAGGTTCAGCAACGACATTTCGATACCGGCCCGGACCGAAGGGAAAATGTCGTCAGGAAGCTCTTGTCCTGCATCGCTGAGCGAAAGATCACCGATGGAAAGGTTAAGTGCAGGCAGCAGTGAAACAAACTGTTCAAGGGCTTCAGGGAGTGTTTCTTCATGAAGGCCGGGCAGTGGTGCTATTTCTCCAAAACCGGTACGCGAACCGTCATGGGTCTGAAGACCGATAACAAGGCCATCCCTTGTGTCAAGGCTGGAGCCTCTTACGGGAACCGGTCTGACAAAAGGGATGGAGTAACGGTGTATGGATACGAAACCCGGTTTCAAGGTCGTTTAGGGAATTTTCCAAAATCCGGTTTCCGTTTTTCGACAAATGCGTTTTTCCCTTCCTGTGCCTCTTCGCTCATGTAGTAGAGCAGGGTGGCGTTGCCGGCAAGCTCCTGTAGTCCGGCCTGACCGTCACAGTCTGCGTTGAGGGCCGATTTCAGGCATCTGAGCGCAAGCGGCGAGTGCTGCAGTATCTCGCGGCACCATTTTACTGTTTCCTCTTCAAGCTGGTCGAGAGGGACGACGGTATTGACGAGTCCCATGTCAAGGGCTTGCTGGGCATTGTACTGACGGCAGAGATACCAGAGTTCCCGTGCCTTTTTCTGGCCGACGATACGCGCCATGTAACTTGCCCCCCATCCGCCGTCGAAAGAGCCGACTTTTGGCCCGGTCTGACCGAAAACAGCGTTGTCGGCTGCAATGGTCAGGTCGCAGATCATGTGCAGGACGTGGCCGCCCCCGATCGCATAACCCGCAACCATGGCGATAACCGGTTTCGGACAGGTTCGGATATCGCGCTGGAAGTCGAGCACATTCAACCTGTTCACTCCTTTTTCATCGGCGTAACCGGCGTCTCCCCTGATTTTCTGGTCTCCTCCGGAGCAGAACGCCAGCGGACCTTCGCCGGTGAGAATGATAACGCCAATTTTCTCGTCGTTGCGAGCATCATCGAGGGCCTGCATCATTTGAACGACTGTCTGCGGGCGAAACGCGTTGCGTCTTTCCGGACGGTTGATCGTGATCTTGGCGATGCCTTCGGTTTTATGATAAAGAATATCGGTGAATTCACCGGATTGTATCCAGTTTACAGTACTCATGGTTCTCTGTTTTCTTGTTTTTGTAAAAAGAGCTGCAGACGTTCGAGAAACAGGTGCCTGTTTTCGATGTGCAGCGTGTGGCCGCAGCCGGGAAAGATGAAAAGTTCGGAATAAGGGCATAAATTAACCATTTGACGGCCAATCTCAACGTATTTTGTGTCTTTTTCACCTACAAAAAAACCTATCGGGAGCTGATTTTCAGTGAGTTTGTTCCATAAAGAGGGCTGACGGCCCGTGCTGAGTTGTTTCAGTGCGGCCGCAACTGCTTCAGGACGATTGGCAGCCCGTCTTTCGAGAATTTCAGGAAAAAGAGGGTGCTTTTTCAGCAGTTCGAAAAGCTGCAGCCCGTACCATGTATCGAGGAATCTGTTAAAATCCGTTGTTATGTTTTCTGCAAGCCGGTCGTCGGATTTCCGCCTCGCAGCTTTTTCTTCAGGCGTTTTCAGGCCGGGTGACGAAGAGATGATCACAGCGCTGCGGAAACGTTCGGGGTAGTGCAGGGCAAGATGAAGCGCAAGCCGCCCGCCCATGGAGTAACCGACAAGATGGAGCGGTTGCGGGTGGATTTTTCCGGCGAGTTGAGAGAGATTGTCACAGGTCTTTTCGAAAAATCGGGCGGCGGTATCGAGTCCAGCGGTTTTGCCGTGGCCCGGGAGATCAGGCATGAAGCATGCGTACCGGTCTTCCAGTCTTTCTGCATAATGGCTCCAGTCTTTTCCCGAGCCGAGAAATCCGTGCAGCATTAGTATGCCGGGCAGTGTTGAGTTTCCGGTAGAACTTACATGGTATCCCTGGAAAGAGGTATCTGTGATCATAAATGCCGGTCTATAAGCTCCCTGAGCCTGGCGTTCAGGTTGCGATGCTCAACAAGGTTTTCTTCCCGTGTACAGGTTATTTCAATAATCCCGGAGGTGTTCGAACCACATCTCTCCAGATAACACTCCCGGAACTCCCGGTTCGTTGACGGATTGTGGTAAGCTAACCCGAACGTTTCGGCGGCGGAACGAATACTGTAGCTCTGCGGTGTGCCGAAATGTGTTTCGAAGATATCCTTTTGTTCGGCTATGGGGAGGAAGGAGAAAATGCCGCCGCCGTTATTGTTGATGACAACAATGTGCAGGGGGCGCTTCATGGTGCGCAGCAGAGTGAGAGAATTAAGGTCGTGCAGAAAAGAGATATCGCCAATAACCAGAGTCACCGGCGCCCCGAGACCCTGTGCGAAACCGGCGGCGGTTGCAATATTGCCGTCAATGCCGCTCGCACCGCGATTCATGCCGCACTGAGGTACCGCGTTGCTGTTTCGCAAAGCGGTATAGCTGTCCATATCCCTTATCGGCATGCTGTTTGCAAGAAAAAGACCATGGCTTTGGGGTACTGTTTTGGAAACAATTCTCGCTGTGGAAATCTCGGTGAGCTGCTTATCCGGTGAACAGTAATCGTCGAGTTCCTTTTCTATTGCCGAGGACACAGTCCGCAGTGGCAGGTCGCAGTGGCTGGTACGGTCGATCTGTGAAACAAGCTTTGCTGCAAAATCTTCCGGCGAAGCTTCGATCTGCAAAGTGACGTTGTGATCAGGATTATATCGTGAAGGATGGTTTTTAATGACGATGAAGTTTTTCGGAGCCCAGTGTTTGATGGCGGCCGGAAGCTGCTTGCCGACGATTTTTCCACCGAAATGAATCACCAGATCGGGGCTGAATCTGGATGTAAAGCGTTCGGACTGGAAGAGGGGTTGAAGCATCTCATTCCCGCTGTACATGCGAAGCTTGGACGATATATCGGCGTAGAGCGGAATTTGCAATTCCACGGCAAGAGTGAGGACAGCTTCCGCATCAGCCTGCCTGTCAAGATGTCCGGCAACAAGAAGGGGGGATGAAGCCTTTGTCAGCAGTTCATGTACATGGTTGAAGGTTGTCGTATCGGCTGTTTTTTTGCCGAGCGCGAAGCGGTTCAACGGTTCGTGTCCTTTTTTCCAGAGATCAAGCGAATGGGTCCAGGCGCAGTCGGATGGAATATCCACAGGGTCAGAAGGTTCCCTGAAAGGGAGGTTGAGATGAACGGGGCCCGGAGGCGTTCCAAGGCTTTGCCGGACAGCATGATCGATTGTGGAAAGCAGTGCAGCGGCCGGGATCTGTTCGGAAGGTTCGGGGAGTTCGATATTCCATCGGGTATAGCCCCTGAAAATCCCCTGTTGCCTTATGGTCTGGTTTGCACCGGTGTCAAGCAGCTCGAAGGGCCGGTCTGCAGAAAGAACGAGCATCGGCTGATTGTCAAGAGATGCTTCGACAACTGCAGGAAAATAGTTTGCCACCGCTGTACCTGAGGTGCAGATGAGCGCGGCCGGTTTTCCGGCAGAGCGTGCATGGCCGAGTGCAAAGAATGCTGCAGCACGCTCGTCGGGAAAAACGCTGCACTCTGTATCGGGATTTCTTGCCGCTGCTGCGGTGAGAGGTGTAGAACGGGAGCCGGGAGAAATGCAGAAACGTCTGATGCCATGGCGCACAACCTCTTCAACGATCATTGTGCTCCAGACTGTCGTTATCTCTCTGTTGTTCATCAACCTCTATACTTTCTGGCGGGTTATGGCAAGAATGTCGGCGATTTTCTGGTCTACCTCTTCCCATTCGGAAGCGGGATCGGAGCCTCTGACAAGTCCTGCGCCCGAGTAAAGATACAGTTTGTTTCCTTTCGCGACAGCAGAGCGGATGCCGACGGCGAATTCGGCGGAGTTACGACTGATCCAGCCAACCGGTCCGGCATACCACCCTCTGCTGAAAGGTTCGAGCCGTATGATCTGCTCGAGAGCTTGTGTCTTCGGCACCCCTCCTACCGCAGGTGTGGGGTGAAGCGTTTTCAATACGGCATTATCGCTGCTTGATTCAGCATTGAGCGTTGCACGGCATTGGGTATAGAGATGAACCAGCCGGTTAAGCTGCAATGCCCTGACACGTTCTTCCATATCGATTTGGCTGCAGATTGGCTCGAGTTCCCGGGCGATGGTGTCTTTGACAAATTTATGCTCCCTGATATCCTTTTCCGAGTTCAGCAGCTGTTCGCAGGCATCGACATTGCCGTTGCCGAGTGTTTCTTTCGAACAAGTTCCGGCAAGGGCTTCGGTCAGCAGTTCATTATTGTTACGGCGGTAGAGCCTTTCAGGGGTAAAACTGAAAAATGCCGTGTTTTTTTCGGGCTCAAAATAGGATCGGTGTGTGGAACTCTCCGGATAGGGGTATCTGAACAGAAAAAGAAGGGGAGCAAACCCGTTTTCAAATTCAAGCAGTGTTTGACGAGCAAGAATTATTTTTCCCATTAAACCTTCCTGAAACCGTTCAAGAACCCGGTTGCAGGTTTCCACCCACTGTTTCTGGTCCGGTGAAAACGTAAGCGATTTTATTCCGGGCAGACCGGTTGTGTCCGGAGGTGCAGCAGCCTTTACTCTGTCTATTGCCTCGAGCAGTTGGTGAGAACGCACTTCTGCATTGTTGCCAGGCTCAACCATAAGATGACAGCTGAGGGTATGAACGCCATCCTTTACGGTAAGTTGAATCTCGGGCAAAACAAAGGTGAACGATTTAAAAGCCCGCCAATGCTCGTCCTGTTTCTGTTCATTATTGAAGCAAAAGCCCCCGAAATAACGGGTGTCGGGATCTTTTTTCGATATTTCCCGCTGAAGAATATCAAAGCTGACGCTGTTTGGCCCGGTTTTGTCATATTCAATGACATCGGCCATACCTATTCCTGCTGCAAGATCGTCTTTATCCCTGTTTGACCAGAAAAATTTCGGGTAAAGAGTCTGTTGGTACAGCCAGAACAAAGGGGCTGTCGGAGCGACGGCTATCGAAAAAGTTCGAAGATATGGTGCTGAAACACTCCCGACGGTTGCGGTGTGGTCCAGCACCATTTTTTTCAGTGCGCCCATGGCCTTTTTCATAGGAAGAGGACCGCTAACTTGCTCAATAATGTCGGCTGGTTTGTTCATGATAGCTTTTCAGGCCTTGATCTGTGCTCTGAATGCCTCAGTTGTCTTTTTCCAGGTGGCTCTCCAGAGAGACGGCAAGATAATTGTTTTTATCCTGAAGCCATGCATAAATCTCCCGAGCTTTTGCTTTTTGACCGGTCCTGATGTAGCAGATGGCCAGATTGTAATGAGCTTCTTCAAAAGCGGTACTGTTTGCAATTGCTTCAAGGTATGCGTTGATTGCCAGATCACACTTTTCAAGCTGCAGATATACATTACCGATATCATAAAACCGGAGTGAATCGTCAGGGGAAAATTCGAGGCTTTTCTTGAAATATTCAAGCGCCTGTTCGTACTGTTTCCGGTGAAAATATGCCGCACCGAGGGCAGGGTAGACGGTCATACCGCTTTGAGGATTGAGGGCGAGCGCTTTCTCATATGAGTCAACGGCCTTGTCGTACTGCTGCCGCCTTGCATAAGCGTTGCCGAGTCTGATATATGCTTGCGGGTCTTCAGGATTTTGCCAAACCGCCTGTTGGAGTTCGTTGAGTTCCTTTGATGCTGAATCGCATCCTAAAGAGGCCAGTAAGGCCATGCCTGACAGAAGGATAGCGACTATTGTCGGCAGTTTTCTCAAAAGAAGTCGATTGATGTCAATCATAAAGAGAAGTATACTGAGAACTTTTCGGCTGCTGAAAAGCGATTTTGCCTTTAACCTGTAATATATACATATATCCTGAACTGAGCGTTTCAACAGAGACGTAAAAACGATAAGTTTTATAAAAACAAGACTCTGAAATTCAAGGTGAACGGAGTCCCGGCTAATCGGGACAGTCGGCAACCCTGTCGGCCGGTGCTGCCACTGCTATTCGGGACTATGTGAAGTGAAACACTCAATCTGCAATGCTATTTGGTAAGAACAGATTTGTCATTTCTGCCAGCAGGAGAACCGATATTCCGGCTTTCTACACAGAATGGTTTAAAGATAAGATCCGAAAAGGGTTCTGTAAGGTCGCAAATCCCTATAACCCTGCACAGATAAAAGAGGTGTCTCTTCGGCCGGAGGAGGTTGCAGCAGTTGTGTTCTGGACACGATATGCCAGGCCGATCCTTCCTTTTCTTGCCGAGCTGGATGAGAGAGGATTCAACTATTATTTTCTCTACACCCTTACCGGATATCCGCAACGCTATGAGCCCGGCCTACCCTCACCTGAAAAACGTATCGACGATTTACTTGCTCTTTCCGAATGCATAGGGTCCGACAGAGTGGTATGGCGTTACGATCCTGTCATCATAAGCTCCGAACTGCATCTGGATTTTCACATGCGGAACTTCCAAAGGCTTGCAGGCCGGCTTTCAGCCGGAACGAACAACGTCATAATAACCTTTGTAAAAAAATACCGGCATATTGAGCAAGAGCTGTATGCTATTGGAACTGCGCATCCTTCTTATCATAAGCGACGTGTTCTTGAGGAGCAGTTTCAGGCAATAGCCGCACAGACAGGCATAGAGATAAAGCGATGCGGGAAGAGGGATTCCTTTACCGCAATTGCTGAAGGCAAGTGTATTGATGAGAAGTTGCTGAATGGTTTGTTCGGTCTTGAACTTTCATCCGGAAAAGATCCGGGGCAGCCAAATGAGTGTCAATGTATCAGGAGTATTGATATAGGGCGTTACGGTTCGTGCATGCATCGTTGTGTTTACTGTTATGCGTCCAGAAATTTTTCCCGGGCTGCCCGCCGTTACCGGGAGCATGATTACAGGGTGGCGATGCTGTGAAGAGTTGTTGAACTGTTGATGTGTTGAGCCGGTGTACCGTAGATAGGCGTTACAGGAGATGAGGATGCCGGATCACCCTGTGTAATGTTCCGGTTATTACACGGGGCGGCATGACGGGTATTCTGTAGTAGGGTTATTAGCTGCTTCGGTTATAGGCTGTTTCTACTCAAATTCCATACCGAAAGAGAGTCCCGAATGGTGCTGTGGCTAAGATCGAAGCTGTTGTCCAGTAATTGAAAAACAAATCTGAACGTCAAGTTAAGTGAATAAGGAGACCACGCTATGAAAACCATTACGATGCACGTTAACGGAATGCACTGCGGCAGTTGCGAGGCGCTTGTCAAAGAGGCTCTTGAAGAACTCGGCGGTGTCGGGAGCGTCGAGGTTTCCCAGAGGTCGGGAACGGTGAAAGTTGTGTATGATGAGAATTCAATCTCACCGCAAGCTCTGAAATCTGCGATTGAAAAACAAGGATATACGGTTTCGGGATAATCATGGAAAAAGCGGACCTCAAAGTGACCGGTATGCACTGCGAAAGCTGTGTAAAGTTGATTGAAAAAGCTCTCGGTAAAGCTCGCGGCGTCGAGAGTGCTGTTGTTAATTTCGCCGCGGGAAAAGCTTCGGTGACCTATGATCCCGCAATAACAGATCCTGCCTTACTCGTCAAGGAAATTGAGAAAAGAGGATACGGGGCTCGCCTGGTCGAGCCAGTCTATACCGGTGAAAAAGACACAGCGTACCATGATGAGATGCGGGGGCTGCGCCGCAGATTGATCACGGGTGCAGTTTTTGCGGTTCCGGCACTCATTCTGGGGATGTTTTTCATGCAGGATCCGATCCCCTATCAAGGTTTCATTCTCTGGATTCTCGCAACACCGGTACAGTTCTATGTAGGGCGGGAGTTTTACCTCGGGGCATGGATGGCTCTGCGGAACCGTTCTTCCAACATGGACACTCTGGTGGTTCTGGGAACGAGTGCAGCCTATTTTTATTCGGTTTACCTTATCCTTTTCGAGGGAGGAGATCATCAATACTTCGAGGCGTCCGCCGTTCTGATAACGCTTGTCGTTTTTGGAAAATATCTCGAAGCCGTATCGAAGCACCGGACTTCGGAGGCCATCAGCAGGCTTGAAAAACTTTTTCCCAAGGAAGCATCGGTCATCAGGAACGGGCTGGAAGTCCGGGTGCCGGTTGAGGAGGTTGACCCGGGAGATATCCTTGTTGTTCGGCCCGGCGAGCAGGTGCCTGTTGACGGCGAAATTATCAAGGGGACAAGCACGCTGGATGAAAGCATGGTGACCGGGGAAAGCGTTCCGGTTGCCAGAGGGGTCGGGGAGAGTGTTATCGGCTCGACCATCAACAGGGAAGGCGGTTTTACCATGAAGGTGACCCGTACCGGTTCGGAGACGATGCTGGCAAAGATTATCCGCCTTGTGGAGGATGCCCAGATGAAAAAGGCTCCCGTGCAAAGATTTGCCGACAGGGTATCCTCATGGTTTGTGCCTGTGGTGATAGTGATCGCCTGCCTTACGTTTGTTGTCTGGTTTGTTGTTCTCGGTTCTGCTCTCAGCTTTGCGCTTGTTGCTGCAGTATCGGTTCTGGTTATCGCTTGTCCCTGTGCGCTCGGACTGGCCACCCCGACGGCGATCATGGTCGGTACGGGAATGGGAGCCGGTGAAGGTATTCTCATAAAGGGCGGCGACGCTCTTGAAACGGCTGGAAGTCTCCGGCATATCGTATTTGATAAAACCGGGACAATAACCCAGGCAAAGCCGGAAGTAACCGCAATAAAGGTACGGGAAAGGTACAGCGAATCCGAGTGTCTGCGGCTGGCAGCCAGTCTGGAACAGGGTTCCGAGCACCCGCTTGCCAGGGCTATTCTTGGAAAAGCTGAATCAGAGGGTATTCAGCCTGCAGAAACCATGGAGTTCCGGGCGCATGCCGGGAGGGGAGTCGAGGCAATGATCGACGGGAAGCGTTACCATATCGGTTCACTTCGTTTTATCAATGAGATCGGAATAGGGACGGAATATTTCAGAGAACCGGCTGAACGTTTCGAGGCAGAAGGACAAACCGTGATTATGCTGGCGGGGGCTGGAACGGCGCTTGGAATTTTTGCTTTGAGTGATACGGTACGTCCCGACGCTGCGGAGGCAGTGCGCAGGTTGCATGCAATGGGGCTGTCAACTTCGATGATAACCGGAGACAATGAACGGGTGGCCCGTGCAATAGCCGGCAAGACAGGAATACTGTCTTTCAGGGCAGGCGTATTGCCTGGAGAAAAAGCTTCGTTTATTATTCAGGCACAGGAAAACGGAAAGGTGGCAATGGTGGGTGACGGCATCAATGATGCGCCTGCCCTTGCCCAGGCAGATATCGGTATTGCCATGGGTGCAGGCACCGATATTGCAATGGAAGCCGGTGATATCGTGTTTATGCACAACGATCTTTCTTCTCTTCCAAGGTCTATCCGGCTCAGCCGGTTGACAATGCAGCGTATCCGTCTGAACATGTTCTGGGCTCTGTTCTACAATGTGGTGGGTATTCCCGTGGCAGCAGGCCTGCTCTATCCCTGGACGGGATGGCTGCTCAACCCCATGATTGCCGGGGGGGCAATGGCCATGAGTTCGGTGAGTGTGGTTATGAGTTCGTTGATGCTGAAGCTGAAGAAGTTTTGATAGAAGATTACACGGGGGCATGATTATGCTGTAAGGCAGTCTTGTCTTGTTTGCTGAAGACAGGTAACAGGTCACACTATTTACGAAACAGTTTGAAACGATTGATCAGGGTGTTACTATCCAGTATAGGTGGGGCTAACAGTAAACCTTATTTAATGATACGTTATGGCTGCCGAGAAAACCCAGAGACTTGCGGTCCTTATCGATGCCGACAATACCCAGGCCTCGATTATTGAGGGGCTTCTTGCGGAAATTGCAAAATACGGTGTAGCAAGTGCCAAAAGGATTTATGGGGACTGGACCTCCCAGGTTCTCAGGGGATGGAAGGAGGTTCTGCTGGAGCATTCAGTACAGCCGATTCAGCAGTTTGGCTATACCAGAGGGAAGAATGCAACCGACAGTGCCATGATCATCGATGCGATGGATCTCCTCTATACGGGCAACTTTGACGGTTTCTGTATTGTGTCGAGCGACAGTGACTTTACGAAACTGGCATCGAGGATTCGTGAATCAGGGCTTTTCGTTTACGGTTTCGGAGAAAAAAAGACGCCATCTGCATTTGTATCCGCATGTGATAAGTTCATTTATACCGAGGTGCTTCGGGCCAAAACCAATGAAAGCGATGCTATTGCAAGAAAATCAACCGCCGAGCTCAAAAAAGATACCCGGCTGGTTCGTCTTCTGAGAAACGCCGTTGATTCGGCCTCGGATGAGGGCGGATGGGCGCATCTGGCAACCGTGGGAAATACTATTGCCAAACAGTCACCGGAATTCGATCCGAGAAACTACGGATACGGCAAACTCGGTGAACTGGTAAAAGCAGCGAAACTGTTCGAGCTTGACGAGCGTACTGCCTCGGACGGCCAATCGAAATCCATTTATCTGAAGGACAAGAGGAAGAAGGAGTAAGAATTGTTGATTTGATTTGTTGAGCTGCTGAGGGCGGTGCACGAGCTGTGGAAAGTTTACACCGGGGTATACGGACGAACAGGGGAAAAGCTGCGGAGCTGACGGGACTCGAACCCGCGGCCTCCTGCGTGACAGGCAGGCGCTCTAACCAAACTGAGCTACAGCTCCTGGAAAGAGTTGTAAATGTAGAAATATTTATGGCTCCTTCCAAAAAGTTTTTTCATTTTAATTCTTCTTATATTAACAGCTTGACGGAGCGTTGCAGACTATCCTGCATTAGCAATCAACTTTCATATCATACTGTGTTTACATGGTCCACGGCCCATGACGGCACTGGATCCGCTCTTTTCTGCATGTAGACCAGCTCGATAACCTATGAAGCCATTTTTCGTTCTTGCCGCCTTGTTGATACATGCGTTTTTTCCTTTTGAGCTTTTTGCCCGCGGAATAGATGAACGTATCAATGACGCCATGGCTCCCCTTACAGCGTTCATGTTCAAGATTGTGTTTTTCTCCGTATCGATCGGGGGCATCAGTTTTCCTTTTGTTCTGCTCTGGTTGATCGTTGCCGCTGTCGGGTTTACCGTATACATGGGTTTTGTCAATCTGAGGGGTTTTAAACACGCTGTCGAGCTGGTACGCGGTATCTACGATTCTCCTGACAAACAGCAGGGAGAGGTTTCTCATTTCCAGGCCTTGACGGCCGCTCTTTCCGCAACCGTAGGGCTTGGCAATATTGCCGGTGTTGCCGTTGCCATTACCCTTGGAGGCCCGGGTGCGACTTTATGGATGATTCTCGGCGGTCTGTTCGGCATGTCATCGAAGTTTGTAGAATGTACCCTGGGAGTCAAGTACAGGAAGATCAATGAAAATGGTTCCGTTTCCGGAGGTCCGATGTACTATCTCAGCAAGGGGTTTGCCGAGAAGGGCTTTGCAGGTATCGGAAAGGCACTTGCATTTTTTTTCGCGGTCATGTGTATCGGAGGATCTTTTGGCGGGGGGAACATGTTTCAGGCCAACCAGGCCTTCAAGCAGACACTGGTAGCAACCGGAGGCGAACAAAGTTTCCTGTATCAACAGGGATGGTTTTTCGGGCTGGTCATGGCGATTCTTGTCGGTTTGGTTATCATAGGCGGAATCAAGTCGATCGTCAGGGTTACCTCGAAGCTTGTGCCGGTTATGGTTGCAGTCTATGTTGCGGCTGCTCTTTTTATCATTTTTTCTCACATCTCTTTTCTTCCTCAAGCTTTTATGCAGATTCTAAGAGGGGCTTTTGCGCCGGAAGCACTGTACGGGGGTGTTGTCGGGGTACTGATTCAGGGGTTCAGGCGTGCAGCATTTTCAAACGAAGCCGGAATCGGTTCGGCTCCGATTGCGCATTCTGCGGTCAAGACCGACGAGCCGGTGACCGAAGGGTTTGTGGCTTTATTGGAGCCGTTTCTCGATACGGTAGTGATCTGTACCATGACGGCGCTCGTGATCATTCTTTCCGGCTTGTACACCGAACAAGGCATGGATGGCATTGCTCTTACGTCAAAAGCTTTTGAGCAGATGATTTTCTGGTTCCCCTACATACTGAGCGTTGCCGTGCTGCTTTTTGCTTTTTCTACAATGATCTCCTGGTCATACTACGGCTTGAAAGCATGGACCTATATTTTCGGTGAAAGCAGGAGCGCAGACGTCAGTTACAAGCTGTTGTTCTGCTGCTTTATTGTGCTCGGTTCGGCTATGAACCTGAACTCTGTGATCGATTTTACCGACGCCATGATTTTTGCCATGTCATTTCCAAACATCGTTGGTTTGTACCTTCTTGCTCCCGGTGTGAAACGGGATCTCGATTCATACTTTGATCGTTTACGTCAGGGAGAGATAAGGCGTTACAAGTAGTTTCGGCATCCGGTGTTTCAAAAGATGGTTCTCTTGTTCCTGTTTCTCAAAAAAGAAAGTGCCGGCCGGGAATGATCAGGGGGGGCGGATGTGTTAGGTTTTAGGGCAAAAAGATCGCACGAGCTTTGAACGAAAAACATAAAAAAGATTGTACAATTATGTCAGACAACTCCCTGACTATCACGGATAACCGCACCGGAAAAACCTATGAAGTTCCTATAGAGTGCGGTACCATCAGGACAATGGACCTCAGGCAGATAAAGGTTTCCGGTGACGATTTCGGGCTTCTCGGTTATGATCCCGGATATCTCAATACCGCGTCGTGCAAAAGCATGATAACCTTTATCGATGGTGAAAAAGGAATTCTCCGCTACAGGGGATACCCCATCGAGCAGCTTGCCGAAAAAAGCTCTTTTCTTGAAACAGCGTACCTGTTGATCAAAGGTGAACTCCCGGACAAAGAGCGGCTTGAGGCATGGAAGCACAATATAGAGATGCATACCATGGTGCATTCCAATCTGACAAAGTTCATGGATGGGTTTCGTTATGACGGTCATCCGATGGGAATTCTTGTCGGGACGGTCGGGGCACTTTCAACCTTTTATCCCGATGCAAAAAATATTTTCGATAAGGAATCAAGAAAACTTCAGGTACGGCGCCTGATCGGTAAAATGCCGACTCTTGCCGCAATGAGTTTCCGCCACAGCATGGGGTTTCCTTACGTGCTTCCTGACAATGATCTCAGTTATGCCGGGAATTTCCTTTCCATGATGTTCAAAATGACCGAGCTGAGATATTCTCCCGATCCGGTTCTGGAAAAAGCACTGGATGTTTTGTTTATCCTGCATGCCGACCATGAACAGAATTGCTCGGCAAGCGCCGTGCGTTCTGTCGGAAGCTCGCAGGTCGATCCCTACTCCGCTCTCGCTGCAGGGTGTGCGGCGCTCTACGGTCCGTTACATGGAGGAGCGAACGAAGCGGTTATCCGCATGCTGGAACGAATAGGGTCGCTTGACAAAGTGCCCGAATTCATTAAATCGGTCAAGTCCGGCGAAGGGCGGCTTATGGGTTTCGGGCACAGGGTCTATAAAAACTATGATCCGAGAGCGAAAATCATCAAAAAGATTGCTTTCGATGTTTTTGAGGTTACCGGCCGGAATGCTTTACTGGATATTGCGCTGGAGCTTGAAAAAATCGCTCTCGAGGATGAGTACTTTATCAGCCGGAAACTGTATCCGAACGTTGATTTCTATTCCGGCCTGATCTATCAGGCAATGGGTTTCCCGCTGGATATGTTCCCGGTTCTTTTTGCTATCGGCAGAACTCCCGGATGGCTTGCGCAGTGGACGGAGCACATGAACGACGAAGAGCAGAAAATAGCCCGTCCCAGACAGATGTATCTCGGGGATGACAAACGCGATTACGTGCCCATAGAGAACCGTCCGAAACTGACACAGCCCATCGAGAAAAAAATCGGTATATGCAGATTATGATACTTCGGGGCACTCCGTGCCCCATGTAAAACAGCAGCATTTTTATTACCTTGAGCGCTTTCTGTTGATCGGGTTTCAAATGATACCGATCATGTATAACGATTAACTTGTCCTATCCATGTCTGTAACTGAAAAAGATGTCGCATATATCGCCGAGCTGGCAAGGCTTAGCTTTACCGATGCTGAAAAAAAGAAGATGACCATTGAGTTGAATGCTATCCTTCACTATATCGAGAAGCTCAGCGAGGTCGACACGGAAGGCGTCGAACCGTTGAGCAGCATACATGATCAGGTAAACGTGCTCCGTGAGGACCTCCGCCAGGAGTCGATACCCAATGAGGTTGCCCTTATGAACGCCCCGGACAAGCTCGATCGTTTTTTCAGAGTGCCAAAGGTCATCGGGTGAAAAATTTTTGCACGCTTCAGATCCAGGAAAAAGATGGTGGGGTCATTTTTTCTGTTGCCGCCCGGCCCCGTTCCTCGACAAGCATGGTGGCGGGTGAGCATGACGGCTATGTGAAAGTGAACCTGAGAGCACCGCCGGTAGACGGGGGGGCGAACCTGGAGTGCTGCAGGCTGCTGGCCCGAACACTCGGCGTTGCAAAGAGCCAAGTTGAGATTGTTGCCGGGCACAGCGGAAAAAAGAAGCGGGTAAGGGTCGAGGGATTGTCTGCCGTGGAGTTTGCAGAAAAAATCGCGCCCTGCCTTTCAGTTGTCTCCTGAAGACGGTTGTTCAATGAGAACGGTAATCCAGAGAGTAGGAGAAGCGTCGGTTACGGTAAACGGCAGCCTGTATTCCCGAATAGGTCCCGGGCTTCTGGTGCTGCTCGCTATGGCACCAGGGGACGAAGAAAAGGAGATTGCCTGGATGGTTCGCAAGGTTCTCAATCTCAGAATCTTTGAAGACAGCGGGGGAAAAATGAACCGTTCTGTTCTGGATATTCGAGGGGACCTTCTTCTCGTTTCACAATTTACCCTGTACGGCGACACGAGCAGGGGGAACCGGCCGGGCTTTTCAGTTTCTGCACCGTTCAGCAAGGCGAAAGATCTCTATAACCGGTTTGTCGAAACCATCCGCTCCGAATGCTCCCTGCGCATCGAGACCGGCTGTTTCGGGGCGGAGATGCAGGTGCGCCTCGTCAACGACGGTCCTGTGACGCTGATTGTTGACACGCCTTTAAAGCAGTGACAAGTGACACAGGAGTTTTGAAAGACGGGTACGAGTTGCAGGAGGGGGCCGATTTATCGGGAAAGTGCTCGGTTACAGTAAGTAGTGGGGCTGTATGAAGGGTCGAAAGATTTTTCGCCCGTACGAGATTTGTCAAGCCGTCGATTTGTTGTGCTAACAAGCCCTTTTGTTTATGAAAATAGTTATCGTTATTCCGGCAAGGCTTGATTCAAGCAGGCTGAAGAGGAAAATGCTTGTCGACCTCGAAGGAGAACCCCTCATTGTCAGGACGTTTCAGCGGGCAATGCTGGCACGTTGCACCGAGCGCGTGGTTGTGGCTACCGACAGCAGTGAAATTGCAGGTGTGCTGCAGTCTGTTGGCGCCGAGGTGGTTATGACCGGGGAGGCGCGTTGCGGAACAGAACGTATTGCCGACGCAGCATCAAAGATTGAGGGGGATATTTTGATCAACTTGCAGGGTGACGAACCGTTGATCGATCCCGGCAATATCGATCGTGTTGCGGAGCCGTATCTTCGAGGAGAGAGTCCTGACTGTGTGACGCTGGTGTACCCGGTTCTTCCCGGTGATTACACGACGATCAGTGACCGGCATATCGTGAAGGTCGTCATGGACAGGAATGGATATGCCCTGTACTTCTCTCGCAGCCAGATTCCCTTTCAGCAGGTAAGGAACGCTTCGACGACCTTTTTCCGTCATATCGGGATTTACGCATTCAAAAGAGAGGTGCTGCAGGACTTTGCAATGCTTGGGCCTTCCATGCTTGAAAGGGAGGAGTCACTTGAACAACTGCGTCTTCTCGAAAACGGTTACCGGATACAATGTGTGGAAACCACGATAGATTCTCCCGGGGTCAACACGCCGGAGGAGCTTGATCTTGTCCGGCGGGTGTTTCGGGAGAAGGTGTGTCGGGCATGACTTCAACCCCTATTTCGCCATCGTGGAAGATCACCGATGCTTTGTCGGCTTTTCGGACGGATGTGCTTGACGTGGCATACGCGTTGTCTTGCCTGAACAGGGTGAACCCTCTTTCAAGTGTTTTCCGGTAATCAAGCAGGACCAGTCTTTCGGTGACGGCTGAGAAGTTGTGTTCAGCGTGTCTGATTGCATTCCCGACAGACTGTTGCATGTGCCTGACAAGGTGGCTGATTCGTTCGTACAACTGTTCAACCTTTATCTGCGGGCGGTTGAAAGCATAACTTCCGAGCAGAGAATCGAGTTGCCTTTCAGTGCCTTCGACTTTTGCACGAAGAGCCGTACTTTGGCTGTTGAGCAGGTTGTCACAGTGTCGAAGAAGTTCCCGGGTATCTGGAGCGGCAATTTCAGCAGCTATCGAAGGCGTTCCCGCACGCATATCTGCGACCATATCGGCGATAGTTACATCTGTTTCATGGCCGACTGCACTGATAACCGGTATTTCCGAGCCGAAAATCGACAGAGCAACCGCCTCTTCGTTGAATGCCTGAAGATCCTCGAGAGAGCCCCCTCCCCTTGCCACGATAATGACATCGGGTTTGTGTGACGGATCGGAAAGTTTGTTAAAATAAACAAGTGCCTCGATGACGTTTTGTGCAGCGTCTTCACCCTGAACCTTTACCGGATAGAGCAGAAGCCTCGCTGCAGGGAAACGGCGCTCGAGAACATTGCTCATGTCTTCTATGACCGCTCCTGTGGCTGAGGTGATCAGACCGATTTTCTCCGGGATAGCCGGCAGCGTTTTTTTATGTTCCTGGTTGAAATAACCTTTGGAGGCAAGCTTCTCCAGAAGCATGGCGTAGGCAAGCTGCAACGTTCCTTCGCCGGCAAGGACAACCGAAGTGCAGATAAGTTGATAGCGCCCTGAAGGAGGGTATACCTCGAGGCGTCCGCGGGCAATGATTTCCAGACCGTCCTTAAGGTTGGCGGAGAGCCTCATGCGGATGTTTTTCCAGATAACCGCCGGAATCTGTGCGCCCTCGTCTTTCAGGGTCATGTAGATGTGCCCTGAACTCGGAAGCTTGAAGTTGGATATTTCTCCCCTCACGCTCACGGAGGAAAAATTGTTTTCAAGTAGTGACTTGACATCACTGGTGAGTTCGCTGACGGTAAGAATCTGTTCGGGCATGAGCGTTTTTTTTCGAAACAAATTGCCTGCTGTTGCAAACAGTAAGTTAGGTATTTCCATCGAATGGTTTTAGTATATTCTGATCTGGAATAACAGCAAATCAGTTGGCAGTCTTCAGCGGGCAAAGAGAAAGAAAAAAGATGGACGGTATCTGTATTCGGGAAACAGTAAACAACCGGTTCGGACATGAAGCATGATGCCTGCGTTGCACGTCTGGAAAAAAAGCTGTCTCTGGACAAACAGCGTGTGATACAATTTCTCAACGCCTTTGTTGCCGGGCTGGTTGCAGAGCTTATAGAAAAAGGGGAGGTTTCCGTCAAGGGACTTGGCTATTTCAAGGTGGTATATATTCCTTTCAGAAAGGAACAGCAGGAAAGTGTTGTGCGTGCTCTGCCTCCACGGAAAAAAATTGCGTTTCTTACCAGGCCGGTTGTCGATTCCTCTACACGGCGAATTATCGGCGCCAGAACCGGGCTTCCGGATGCGGAGGCTGGAGCCTTTTGCAAAGTTCTTTCAGGGTATTTCAGAGAGAGCCTTGAAAAAAAGCGGGATCTTGCCCTTGAAGGTCTTGGGTCGTTTAGGGAGGTTGAGGGAAAATATATCTTTGTGCCCGACCAGATGCTGCAGGAGATCGTCAATAACGGTTTTGAACACCTCTCAGCTTTTGAAGTACCAATTCAATAGTCATGGAAAAAAATACCTGTGCCAATCTCCACCCTCAGTCAATGTGTCCTGCTTTCGGTGGACTGCGGGTTCTTACCAGGATAGAGGGGGCAAGGGTTTGCCTTGTTGCCGACCAGGGTTGCCTGTATGGATTAACCTTTGTTTCCCACTTTTATGCTGCACGGCGATCGATCATGTCGCCTGAACTGATGAATGTTCAGATTTCCGGTGGTACCATGATTGATGATGTGCGGGCCACTATTGAACAGATCGCCGATGATCCGGCAGTAACCTTTATACCGGTTGTCAGCACCTGTGTTGCCGAGACGGCGGGAATTGCGGAAGAACTGTTGCCGGAAAAAGCCGGAAATGCCCAGGTGCAGCTTGTACGGTTACCCGCTTTCCAGATCAAGTCCCATCCTGAAGCGAAAGATGTTGCGGTTTCTACACTGCTCGGGCGGTTTGCTGATTTCGGTGCACCGAAAAGAGAAAAGTCACTGCTTGTCGTCGGCGAGATTTTTCCGGTTGATGCCATGGCCATAGGTGCGGTCTTGCAACGGATCGGGGTCGAATCGGTTATCGCTCTGCCCGGGACGGAACTCGAGGATTATGTCGAGGCAGGAAAGGTAGAAGCCTGTGCAATTCTGCATCCCTTTTATGAAAGGACCGCGTCACTGCTTGAAAAGAAGGGGATTCTGACTATCTCCGGAAATCCGGTTGGAGCTGGAGCAACCGCAGGATGGATCGAGCAGATCGGCGAGGTTCTCGAACTCGATATGGAAACGGTTCGTCAGGTTGCCGCCGAGGAAAAAGAAAAAGCAGCCACGGTCATTGAAAAGTTCGCCAATCTTTCCGGAAAGGTAATCGTTGCGGGATACGAGGGCAATGAACTGCCCGTCGTCAGGCTGCTGCTCGAAGCGGGGCTCGACGTGCCTTACGCCTCCACCTCTATTGCAAGAACGGCTCTCGGGGAAGAAGACCACCAGCTTCTTTCCATGCTGGGTACCGAGATTCGCTACAGGAAATTTCTCGAAGAAGATATGCAAGCTGTCATGAAGTATGAGCCGGATCTTGTCATCGGTACCACGTCGCTGGACAGTTTTGCAAAGGAGAGGGGAATTCCGGCAATCTACTATACCAACAACATCTCTTCCAGGCCGGTGTTCTTTGCTGCTGGCGCCGGAACGGTGCTTGGAATGGTTGCAGGTCTTCTGGGAAGAAAGGATGTGTTCAGAAAAATGAAGGAGTACTTTACTCCTACACTTCCATGATTTCTTTTTCTTTCTGGGCGATCAGGTCGTTGATCTGTTTTTCGTATTTGTGAACAAGGTCATCGGCCTCCTTTTTGCTTCGGCTTTTCTCATCTTCACTGATCTCCTTGTCCTTTTCGAGCTTGTCCACGCCATGCAGGATCTCCCTGCGAAGATTGCGGAGGGCTATCTTCCCATCTTCTCCATACTTCTTGGTGAGTTTGACATATTCCTTGCGGCGTTCTTCCGTAAGAGGAGGGATGCTTACCCTGATGCTCTGGCCTTCCGCTGCCGGGTTGAGCCCGAGATTCGCATCCCGGATGGCTTTCTCCACAGCGGAAACCATTGATTTGTCCCATACTTGAACCATAAGGGTATGGGCATCCTGAACGCCTACATTACCCAGCTGCTTGAGCGGCATTAATTGTCCATAGGCATCGGCTTTTACACGGTCAAGCAGAGCGGTAGTTGCCTTTCCTGTCCGTATTGCTGCGATCTCATGCCGGAAGCTTTCAAGAGATTTTTTCATTTTCGCTTCCACCTTTTGAATGATTTCTCTTACGCTCATAACGTTTCGTATCGTTTAGGTTTTTCAGAGACCGCAGGCAGGTGTCTACTTGGAGTCAGACGAGGAGGCCGATTTTTTGGCAAATCGTTTCTGGAAGCGTTCAACACGTCCGGCAGTGTCGACCAGAACCTGTTTGCCGGTGTAGAAAGGGTGGCAGTTGCTGCAGATATCGACTTTAATGGACGGCCTGGTAGACCGTGTTTCAAAAGTGTTGCCGCAGTTGGCGCAGGTAACAGTAACTTTCGTATACTTCGGGTGAATATCTTTTTTCATGACATGGTTTTACCTTATCTGACAAGAGGTACAGTTTTGTGTTCGGCAATAAAATAATTTACCGGCCAATATACAAGATTTTTTATGGGTAAGCAAAGTAATCCTGAACTGAGCGTTTCGGCAGATGCGTGCCTCGAAAAGGGTGCAGTGTCCCGCGGTCGGTTTGTCAGTTTACAGGGGAAAGGTATCGATGGGTGTGCAGGGATAGGGCGCGTCTATGGTGCATGAATGCCTTAAGGACATCCCGGTTACCCGCATCAAGGGAGTCGGGCCGCGCAAGGCGGCTCTGTTGAAAGAGGCGGGTATCGAGACAATTGCCGATCTCTACGATTTTTTCCCCCGGCGCTATCTTGACAGGAGAACCGTCAAGGCGGTCGGGGATCTTTTCGAGGGAGAACATGCGACCGTTACCGGAAAGGTAAAACGGATTGAGAAGCAGGCAGGAAGGTATGGCCGGGCCCGTCTGAAAATTCAACTTATCGACAAGACCGGCGTTCTGGAACTCGTCTGGTTCAGAGGCGTTTCCTATTTTTCCAGTGCATTTCGGGAAGGTTCTACCCTGATGGTTCATGGCAGGGTGGGATATTTCGGACGACAGCCGCAAATGCAGCATCCTGAGTTCGAACATCTCGATCTTGATGCCAAGGAATATGCGGAAGGAGAAATCGTACCGGTATATCCTTCTTCCGAGGCGCTGAAAAGTGCCG
This sequence comes from Chlorobiales bacterium, assembly GCA_022360275.1. Taxonomy (GTDB): domain Bacteria; phylum Bacteroidota; class Chlorobiia; order Chlorobiales; family Chlorobiaceae; genus Prosthecochloris. The sequence goes on along the minus strand of JAKSDC010000222.1, from coordinate 4,194 downwards.
GTTTGGGCTCGAGAGGAATGAGAGGGATCATGAAGCAGGCTCTTTCCGATTTTCCGCCGCTGTTCAGGGAAAACCTTTCAGAGGGAGTAGTCCGGGATTATGGTCTTCTGCCTCTCAATGAGGCGTATCGCATGATGCACTTTCCCTCTTCACCCAAGATGCTCGACCGTGCGCTCTACAGGTTCAAATGGTCTGAACTCTTCTTTGCGCAGCTTTTTTTTGCAATGCGCCGGGCTTCTGGCCGTGCTGACAGAACGGCGGTGCGTTTTGAGCGTTCCGGCAGCTACACTGCTGCGCTTTACAGAATGCTGCCATACAGTATGACCGATGCGCAGAAAAAAGCGGTGCGTGAGATTTACCGGGACCTCAGGAGCGGACAGCGGATGAACCGGTTGTTGCAGGGAGACGTCGGTTCCGGCAAGACCCTCGTTGCCATGTTTGCCGTGACGCTTGCTGCTGACAACGGCTTGCAGGCGGCCTTTATGGCACCGACGGAAATCCTTGCGTTTCAGCACTACATGGTCATGCGCAGCTATGCAGAGCCTCTCGGGCTGCAGACAGGATTTCTTGGGGGGAGGCAGCAGAAAAAAGAGCGCCTCGAAATGCTTGAACGGCTTGAAAAAGGCGAGCTTCACATTCTTGTGGGGACTCATGCTGTTATAGAAGAAGATGTGCGGTTTAAGAAGCTCGGACTGGCGGTCATCGATGAGCAGCACCGTTTCGGTGTCATGCAGCGTAAAGCGCTTCGGGATAAGGCGGGTAATCCGCATGTGTTGCTCATGACTGCAACGCCTATCCCGAGAACGCTCAGCATGGGTGTATTCGGCGATCTCGATGTAACGGTTATCGATAAGCTTCCGGGCGGTAGAAAAAATATCGTCACCCGCTGTTGCAGGGAGAGTGATAAATCAGGGGTTTTCCGATTTCTTCGTCAGGAAGTTGATCAGGGCAGACAGGCTTATATTGTCTATCCTCTTGTTGAAGAGTCTGAGAAAATGGATCTCGAAGCTGCAACGGAGAGTTATGTCCGGCTTCGCGACGATCTTCTGAAGGGCATTCGTGCGGGTTTGATTCACGGGCAGATGTCTTCCCGGGAGAAAGAGCGGGTGATGGAAGCTTTCAGATCGGGTAAGCTCGACCTGCTTGTTGGAACTACCGTCATCGAAGTCGGGGTCGATGTGCCGAACGCAACGATTATGGTTATCGAGCATGCGGAACGCTTCGGACTTGCACAACTGCACCAGTTACGGGGAAGGGTCGGAAGGGGGGAGCATCAGTCATATTGCTTCCTGTTGCATGCGAAACTTGGTGCGGATGCTTCTCAACGGCTTTCGGCAATGGAAAGCACCGGTGACGGGTTCAGGCTGTCGGAGATCGATGCCGCATTGCGCGGTGTGGGAAATGTGCTTGGCAGGGAGCAGTCAGGAGTGATGTCCGGGTTGAAAGTTGCCGATATTCTAAAGGATTACGATATCATGCGTTCTGCTCGCAGGGCGGCATTTGAGATCGTGGAGCGTGACCCGGGGTTACGGGAAAGCGCGCACAGAATAATCAGGGAACATTACAAAAAGCATTACCATGGAAAGTATGCTCTTGCGGATATCGGATGAGAGATTATTCAGGGAGAGAGTTATATGAGCGGACTGGAAGAAGGTGTTGAATTTGAAGGAGTCGTTATCGAGGCTCGGGGAGGAATGTATCTTGTCGAGCGGGAGGATGGAGAGCGTTGCCTGTGCACGACATTCAAGGGTACAAAAACTGATAATCCGGAGACCGGTCTTGTTGCCGTCGGAGATCATGCGGCAGTGACGGTTACCGCAGGCGGGGAAGAGGTGGAAGGGGTTATTACCCTTGTGTTGAAACGCCGTACCGCGCTTGTGAGAAAGAGGGACGTGCGGCGCAATCGCAGTAAAGAGAAAATTCAGGTTATAGCTGCCAATATCGATCAGCTTGCCGTCGTCGTGTCGTCGGCAGAGCCTCCACTCAATACGCGCTTGATCGACCGCTATCTGGTGTTTGCGGAATCGGAGCATCTGCCGGTTATCGTTATTGTCAACAAGATGGATATCTCCGACCGCAAACTGGTGGAGGAACTGATGACTCCTTATCATAAAATGGGTTATGCTGTTTGTTGCGCGAGTGCTGAAAACGGGGAGGGAATTGCGATGCTTCGCGATATGCTTGCCGAAAAAGTTTCTGCATTCAGTGGACATTCAGGGGTTGGCAAATCCACGCTTATCAATATGCTTGTCGGCGAGGAACGGCTGAAAACTGCCGAGATCAGTTCCTGGAATCTCAGGGGGGTGCATGCCACCACGAATGCGGTGATGCTTGGTTTGCCTGAAGGAGGCTACGTGATTGATACGCCGGGGATCAGGGAGTTCAGTCTTTCCGATATTACGAGAGGCAACCTCAGGTTTTATTTCCCGGAGTTTCTTGTGCCGATGAGGGAGTGTGCATTTTCGTCCTGTACGCATACGGTGGAACCTTCATGCGGTGTCATGCAGGCCGTCGAGGACGGTGAGATCGATGTCAAACGGTATGAGAGTTATCTGGCCATATATGGAACACTCGAGTAATAGCTAAAAGAGGGTCTTTTCCGAAACTGTTTTCCAGAATGCAAAAAATGCACTTACATTTACAGTTGGTTTTGTACTCGCATATTGAAAAAAACTGAAAAGCAACAACAATGATTATTACCATAAATCCTGCAACAGAAGAAATTCTTGCTGAATATCCGGCTATGACCTCAGCCGCCGTAGAAGAGCTGCTTCAATCCGCACAGCATGCGGCGGAGCTGTGGAGGGACACTCCTGTCGGCAAGCGCAAAGTGGCTATGAGTCGCCTGGCCGACCTCCTTAGGGAGCAAAAAGAGGAGCATGGAAGGATGATAAGTCTTGAGATGGGTAAACCGTTCAAGGAGGCTGTGGCCGAAGTTGATAAATGTGCCTGGGTATGTGATTTTTATGCCGAACATGCCGAACGATTCCTGGAGGAGGAAACGGTCGATGTCGACGGCATGACCGGACTGGTGGCTTTCGAGCCTCTTGGGGTCGTGCTTGGGGTTATGCCATGGAATTTTCCTTTCTGGCAGGTGATTCGTTTTGCCGCTGCCGTCATGATGGCCGGCAATGGTGTCGTGATCAAGCACGCGCCAAATGTCACCGGGTCGGCCATAGCTCTTGAAAGTATTTTCAGAGAAGCCGGTTTTCCTTTGAATCTCTACAGGACATTGCACATAGAACTGGAGGATGTCAATCGGGTAGTTGGTGACATTATTGCCCATCCGGTTATCAAAGCGGTCTCGATCACGGGAAGTACCGGAGCGGGAATGGCCGTTGCCGAGAAAGCCGGCAGAGCACTGAAACGATGTGTTCTCGAGCTGGGGGGGAACGACCCGTATCTTGTGCTCGACGATGCCGATCTTCTTCAGGCGGTGGATGTTTGCGTAGCCTCGCGTCTGCTGAATGCAGGCCAGAGCTGCGTTGCGGCAAAACGTTTTATTGTGCACCGTTCGATTAAATCTCGTTTTGAAGAGATGCTACTCCAAAAGATGGGCAATACGAAAATGGGTGATCCTTTCGATCCGTCGGTGCGGATCGGACCGATTGCGAGAAAGGACCTCAGAGATGAGCTTCACCGTCAGGTCGAGCGGAGCCGCGAACTTGGTGCCACGGTACTGTGCGGCGGAGAAGTCCCGCAGATGAAAGGGTTCTTTTACCCGGCGACGGTCGTGACTGATGTTTCTCCCGGAATGGCGGTGTATGGCGAGGAGACATTCGGCCCTGTGGCCACCGTTATTGAGGCCAGTGACGATGATAATGCGGTAAGTATTGCCAATGACAGTCCCTATGGCCTCGGGTCGGCAGTTTTTTCAACCGATCCCGAACGGGCAAGAGCGGTTGCCGGGCGGCTCGATGCAGGGAACTGTTTTGTCAATGCGATGGTGAAATCGGACCCCCGTTTGCCTTTTGGGGGGATCAAGCACTCCGGTTACGGCCGCGAGCTGTCCCATTACGGCATCCGCGAGTTCGTGAATGTGAAGTCGATGTGTTTCGGTTAGGGTCGGCTTTTGCAGAGGGCTGTGTGTCAGCCCTCTGTTATGGTGTGCAGGTAATTCCTTATCGATTCGTGTTTTGACAGGCCGAGTTTTTTATGCAGCCTGTAACGGGCGCTTTCGGCCCCGCGAACTGT
>JAKSDC010000221.1 GCA_022360275.1 Chlorobiales bacterium | reverse complement strand
GAGCGAGAATCAACCTCGGGATACGGCGTCGTCTTGCTCCGCTTATGTCGAGCAACCGCCGTAAAGTCGAGCTGATGAACATTATGTTGCTCTCCCTGCCGGGGACACCGGTGCTTTACTACGGTGACGAGATCGGCATGGGCGACAACTATTATCTTGGTGACCGTGACGGCGTGAGAACTCCGATGCAGTGGAACAGCGATCGCAATGCAGGGTTTTCAAGGGCCAACCCCCAGCAGTTGCAGCTTCCGGTGATCATCGATCCGGAATACCATTACGAGGCGGTCAATGTCGAAGTACAGGAAGGCAACATCAATTCGCTTCTCTGGTGGATGAGGCACATGCTCGTGACAGCGCGCCGTTACAAGGCGTTCAGCAGGGGAGATATACAGTTCATCCAGGCTGAAAATCCTCAGGCTCTGATATTCACCAGGACCCATGAGGATGAAACCATGCTCTGTATTATCAATCTGTCAAAGAGTCCACAGGCGGTAAACGTCGATCTTTCGGAATATGACGGCTTTATTCCCGAAGAAGTATTCAGTCTCAGCTATTTTCCACGAATCAGATCGACTCCATATACCATAACTCTCGGGCCTTATGGCTATTTCTGGTTCAGGCTTGTCGAAAGCCATGAAGAGATCGAAGATCGTCCTTATCTGGAACATACCTTCGCAAGGGTAGCGGACTGGAAAGACCTTTTTGGAGGGAAATACCTCGAACGTCTGGAGACCAGGATTCTGCCGAAGTATATCAGCAACTGCCGGTGGTTCGGCGGCAAGGCCCGCAAAATCGTCAGGGTTGCAATAAACGAGAATATCGAGGTCAAGTATCATGACAACATCCGGTATCTGATTGTCGAGGTTCGATACCCCAGCGGTTCGAATGAACTCTATCAGTTGCCGGTATCCTATGTCCCGGCCGATCAGATCGACCCGGAGGATGAGAATTTCTCGAAAAAGGTCATCGTCAAGATCAAGGTCGATGAGAGCGAGGGCTATCTGTGCGATGCCGCCTGGCAGGAAGATTTTCACAAGGTGCTGCTCGATATGATCGTCGGGCAGTCCGATCTCAAAGGGAAAACCGGTAAAATAGCTTCCCTGCGGGGAGCCAAACTCGATGATTTTCTTGACGGTACACCGGTTGACGAGATCGGCTCCACATTGTTCGGTGCCGAACAGAGCAATACCTCCATCATGTATGAGGACTCGCTTTGTCTGAAACTCTACAGGAAGGTTTCTCCCGGAGTCTCTCCTGAAGTCGAGATCTGCCGCGTGCTGACCGAGAACACTCGGTTCGACAGTGTTCCATTGTATTTAGGAACGCTCAATTACACCAGGAGCCGGAGGGACCAGTGTTCTCTCGCGGTGCTGCAGAACTATGTGCCGAACCAGGGAGACGCCTGGAAAGTCACCCAGAACTTTGTCCATCGGTACTATGAAGACGTGCTGGCAAAACAGCATCTGATCGATGCAATGCCGGAGCTGCCGGTTTCCGGGGGTGAGAGTGTCCCGATGCCGGATATCATGCATGAGCTGATCGGAGAGGTGTATCTTGAAATGGTCGAAAAGCTTGCCGAAAGAACAGCAGGTATGCACAAGGCGCTTGCCTCGAAACGCCTCGGAGATGATTTTGCGCCGGAACCTTTTACAACGCTTTACCAGCGTTCCATCTACCAGTCCATGCGCGAGCAGGTGAAAAGAGGGATGGTGATGCTCAAACAGCAGAAGAAAAAAATCGCTGTCGAGTATCAGGAACTGGCCGAAGAAATTCTTGAAAGCGAAGCGGCCATTCTGCAACGGCTTTCCCATATCAAACAGGGCAAGATAGAAGGCGGCAAGATCAGGATACACGGTGACTACCATCTGGGCCAAGTGCTCTTTACCGGTAAGGATTTCATTATCATCGATTTTGAAGGCGAACCCGCACGGTCTCTCAGTGAGCGCCGCCTGAAACGTTCTGTCTTCAGGGATCTTGCCGGAATGACGCGTTCATTCCATTATGCGGTTTTCAGCGTGCTTGTCAACGACAAATCCGTCAGGCCGGAAGATGTCGACTATCTGGAGCAATGGGCCGAACTCTGGAGCTTCTATGTGGGTCAGCATTTCTACGAAGTATACGCCCGGGAAATCAAGGGCAAGGGGCTGATTCCGAAGGATCCTCAACAGCAGGCGCTGCTGCTCGGTGCCTATCTCATGGACAAGGCTATTTATGAACTGAATTATGAGTTGAACAATCGCCCTGAATGGGTTGGGGTTGCGTTGAAGGGGTTACGCAGGCTGCTTGAATCGTGATACTAACACACCGAAAAAAGGGTAGAGGAAAAAGCCGTGCCGGATATGCAGCACATCCGGGGGCAATGTGGTTGTAGTTAAAGGTCGAGACGATTCTCCAGAAAATCTTCCGATTCAGCATCACTGATATCCTTGCGCCCCAGTTCGAAATCATCGGTTTTCTTGCGCAGAATGATGGTTCCCTGGTTATCGACGGCATAGTAATAGACGGTATCGTCTTCTATTTCAAGCTGCTTCCTGATCTCCGAAAATTTTGCTGACTGCATGAATTCTCCTTCGACAGTT
>JAKSDC010000219.1 GCA_022360275.1 Chlorobiales bacterium | reverse complement strand
TATCTGGCTGCAGAGAACAATCAACGGTTACAAGGAGGAATAGATGGAAGCCTTGTCGCATTACCTCAGCCTGGCGGTCGAGACGATCTTTATCCAGAATATCCTGCTTGCATACTTTCTCGGGATGTGCTCGTTCCTTGCCATATCGAAAAAGGTCGAAACATCTATCGGCCTGGGACTGGCGGTTATTTTTGTCAACGGGATCACCGTGCCTGCAAACTGGATGATCAAGAATTATTTGCTGCAAAAGGGCGCCCTTGTCTGGACCGGTATCGCAGGTATGGAACAGGTTGACCTGAGCTTTCTGACCTTTATCGTTTTTATCGCAACCATTGCCGCTATGGTGCAGCTTGTGGAAATGACGCTTGACAGGGTAAGCCCCACGCTCTATCAATCTCTCGGCATATTTCTCCCGCTGATAGCGGTAAACTGTGCAATTCTCGGCTCATCGCTCTTTATGGTTGAACGGGAGTACAACCTGGTGGAAGCTGCTGTGTTCGGAACAAGTGCGGGAGTTGGTTTTTTTCTTGCAATCGTAACGCTGGCAACCATGCGCTATAAACTGAAATATTCCGACGTTCCGAAAGGACTGCGGGGGTTGGGTATAGCTATGCTGTTGACCGGTCTGATTTCCATGGCGTACATGTCGTTCTCCGGAATCGATCTATAGTGAGCTGCTGATTAGCGGCTCTGTTTGTGGTACACTGTAACTGAGTTATAAGGATTCTATCAATGCTTGTTACTCTCTCGGCTGTTCTGGTTTTTGTTGCGGTGGTCATTCTGCTGGTAACGTTGCTGAACACCGCTGCAAGCAAGCTGCTGCCACAGGGCAAGGTTGTTATTACCATCAACGACGATCATGAGAAAACTCTGTCGGTAAGTGCAGGGCGCAGTTTGTTGTCCACCCTTTCCGATGAAAAGATTTTCATTCCTTCCGCGTGCGGCGGCGGAGGTACCTGCGGGATGTGCAAGTGCCGGATTACCGAAGGCGGCGGGCAGATACTGCCTACGGAGCTGAACCACATTTCACGGCCGGAAGCCAAGCAGAATGTCCGCTTATCCTGCCAGGTGAAGGTCAGGGAACCGATGAACATATACGTTCCTGAAGAGGTGTTCAATATCCGCCAGTGGGAATGCACTGTTCGGTCCAACCGTAGTGTAGCAACGTTTATCAAGGAGCTTGTCCTCGAATTGCCTGAAAAGGAAAGGCTCGCGTTCAAAGCAGGGGGATATATCCAGATCGATATACCCGAATACCGGAAAATACCGTTTTCCGATTTCGAAATCGGAGAGGAGTACCGGGAGGACTGGGACAAGTTCAACATGTGGCAGCTTGTAGGTTGCAACGATCAGGCAACCTTCAGGGCATATTCCATGGCCAACCATCCCGCCGAAGGCAATATCATCATACTGAACGTTCGTATTGCAACACCGCCCCCTGACCGTTGGGACAGCGCTTTGCCGGGGGTCGGCTCTTCCTATATCTACAGTCTCAAGCCGGATGACAAGGTACGCGTTTCGGGTCCTTACGGAGAGTTTTTCATCAAGGATACGGAAAGGGAAATGGTTTATATCGGGGGGGGCGCAGGAATGGCTCCGATGCGTTCACACCTTTTTCACCTGTTCAAGACATTGAAGACCAGCCGCAAGGTTTCTTTCTGGTACGGAGCCCGATCGCGCAAAGAGATGTTCTATGATGAAGAGTTCAGGGCCATTGCCGACGAGTTCCCGAATTTTTCCTACCATGTCGCACTTTCCAATCCTCTCCCCGGAGATAACTGGGAAGGATTTACCGGTTTCATCCATACTGTACTTTACGAGAACTATCTCAAAGACCACGAAGAACCGGAAGAGATCGAGTACTACATGTGCGGCCCGCCGGTCATGGTGGCGGCTGTTGAAGAGATGCTTTACAACCTTGGGGTGGAGGAGGAGATGATCTCGTACGATGAGTTTTCCTGATGATTCCACTGTGGGTTCGTGGGTCTTATAGGCCCTATAAGACTCATGGGCAGAAGGTCTTACAGCATGCGATTTTCGTTTTTCCGCCGGATTCTTGATTCTGACCCTGCGGCTTCAGGCTTCCCCCTTCTTACTTGATGTTCTCGGCACTATGATAACCGGAATGCGGGAGTCGTTGACTACTCCTGAACAGACAGTGCCGACAACAAGCTGGTAAAGTGTTTTGTGTCCGTGGGAGCCGAGCAGTATAAAGTCTGCTTTTTCTTTTTCAGCCTGTTCGAGAATTGTCTCGACGGTATTGCCGTGTACAATCGAAAACGAGGTTTCTATGCCGTCATTGTTGAGGGTGTCTGCGATATTCTGTAACGTTTTGAAGCTCTTGTCGTGCAGTATCGGTACGTTATCCCCTTCTCCGGATGATTCCGGTTCACGGTAGTATTTTTCCGGCGGTTGATAGTGGGGCTCGATCGTCGGATGAAACTCGATATCATGTTTTTCCTCCGGCATGACATGCAGCAGGATAACGCTTGCCGATGAGGTGCCTGCCAGTTTTCGTGCGGCTGCAACCACATTATTCGTCACATCTGAGAAATCCAGAGTCGCAAGTAGCTTCATGATCATACTTCCTGTTCGAAATGTTCCGGGCCGGTTCCTGCCAGGCAACAACCCCCAGCGAAGTATACCCGCTTTTTCCCCTCGCGGAAACAGACTTGGCAGTATGCAATCGTTCCTCCTCCGGTGAGTCTTGCAGGTGACAAAGGTCCTTTGGCAACACCTGAAGGAACTACTCAGCCATACCTCCGGTTGTATACGAAGGTCGTTACGCCTGAGGCTGGTGGTGCTGAACCTGCTGCTGGATCAAGAGGAAAAGTGCTGCGACAACACCGGGAACCCAGAATAGAAGCGTTAAAAGCCCAACGAGCATAATTGTTCCGACTTCTCTGTCAAGTACGGCGGCTGGCGGGCAGATGACGGCAAGTATCCATTTGCGAATGTCTATCATGGTATTCTCCGGGTTAATGGTTATTTTTCCCCGAAATTTAATACATCTCGGCTCAACAAGCAATGGTAAATCCGTTATTCTCTTTGGTATAGCCTCGGAGGAATCTGCATTCTTGCATATTACCGGTAAAATCTTAAATTACTACCCCCCGGTCATGTGAAATACACAAATACATGTTCATTGATCATATTCAGAGATATCGATTCTGGATTTTTAACATAAACATGAAATAGCTTGCATAAGAAATGTCATCCTGAGATGGTTTCGGATGATTTTGAGGCGGTGCTTGAGGAACCGAATTTCAATAATCCGAACACCTCACCAGACCCTCCAAGTCCCTACGCGGACCTTGAAAAAAGGTATCGCAAGAACAGATTCAACAAGAAAAAGAGCTACTATCCCGAGCTTTTCGGCACGCAGGGACTGGATCTGTCGGAGCGGCCGGGTACTTCCGGCAACAAGATCAGGAAAAAAAAGGGGACCAAACCTAAAAGAAAACCTTCATCCAAAACCAGCCGGCTCAGACAGGGTAAGAAACAGAGCCCCAACATTTGAAACAGTCTCAGTGCATGCCTGCCCATGATCCTGCTGAGAGTTTTGGCTGAAAACAGAAGGATTGTATTTGAAATCTTCTCTCAATACTTTTAGCTTTTCAAGGCAAGAGGTATTACCATTCATAAATAACCGCAACATGTTGCTTATTAATCGTTTTATTGGCCTTATTGAGGATCATGCCGAATCACTTTCCCTCAAATGGGTCGAGGAGGTTCGCTCCAACTCGCTTACCAGCGGCTACGCGAAGTTTTCCAAAAAAGAGCTGCACGATATTGTCTTCGACCGTTTTAGAAAGCTTGGAGACTGGGTCGCAAAGCAGCAGAATATCGACAGGGAAATCGCCCGGAATTTTAAGGAAATAGGGGTATTACGCGCTCAGGCCGGTATCAAGTCCAGCGAGATGGTCTATGCTCTTATTCTTGAGAGAGATATGCTTGTACAGTACATCAAGGACCAAGGCATTGTGACCGAGGGGATCGATCTTAACCGTGTCATTCAGTTCGGTGAGCAGCTCAATTTTTTTTACGACAAGGCAATTTACTTTGCGCTTGTTGGTTATGAGCAGGTTATCTGTTCTCCAAAAGCTGCCGGCGAAGAAAATGAGTTTGAAAAAACAGTTGAGGGGTTCAAGCGCTGGCTGATCCGGGAGTGATCTGTTTTCGATACCATCATTTCAGGGGCTCACGGAGCCCCTTTTTATGTTGAGGCATTTCCTTGAAATACATGCTCATCGCGGTGCCCGTTCGTTTTTTCCGGAAAACACCATTGAAGCATTCCTGAAAGCAGTTGAGCTGGGAGCTGATGCAATCGAGCTTGATCTCTGTATTTCCGGAGATAACCGGGTAGTTGTTTCCCATGATCCATATATGCAGGCGGGGTTGTGCACTGCGCCGGACGGCAGGGTGCTGGTAAAAAAGGATGAAGCGCAGTATCTGCTGTATGCCATGAAGTACGCCGATATTGTCCGCTTTGATTGCGGACGGGTCTCTGCAGCTTTTCCCGGTCAGCAAGCAATTCAGGCAGCGAAGCCATTGCTCGATGACGTCTTCAATCTGGTGGAGCAGCATTGTGATAAACTGCGGCCCGAAAGCCGAATGATCTACAACCTTGAGGTGAAGTCAAAGACGGAAGGGGATGGTATCCTGCACCCTTGTCCCCGTGAGTATGCCGAGATTGTCACCGCGCTTATCGAGGCGTCGGGTGTTGCTGCTTCGCGTGTGAGGCTGCAGTCGTTCGATGCCCGTATTCTCAAGGAGGCAAGAAAAATTTCGCCGTTGTTCAGTCTCGGGCTGCTGGTCGGGAGAGGGCAGAGCCCGGAAGCCGAACTCAACCGGCTCGGTTTCAGGCCCGATTATCTCAACCCCTTTTATTCGATGGTGGACAGGAACCTTGTAGAGATGCTGCATGAACGGCAAATCAGTATCGTTCCCTGGACGGTAAATTCACCCCGGGCAATGAACGCTCTTGCCGGGATGGGTGTTGATGGTATTATTACCGATTACCCTGAACGTGCACTGGAGGTACGGCATGGATAACGCTGGTGAAAACACCTCTCAATAGGTCGATCGTTACAACCGGCAGGTTGATTACGTGCGGATTTCGGTGACGTCCCGCTGCATGCACTGTGTCCACCGTGTCGGAACCATTCCCGTGGGGGAGGCCGCGATTGTTGTGCTTGTTCGCTCAATGCACCGGCAGGAAGCTTTCCTGGCCGTGGGTTGGTTCATGGATGAACTGAAAAGATTTGTGCCTATCTGGAAGGTCGGGAGCGTAAGATAGCATAAAGGGTTGCGCATTCCTGCCGGAGGTTTTCGAACTCATCCTTGTCCGGTTCGCCCGGCGCGAACTCCAGCCGGTCGAATTCGTCGAGCACGGCAAGCAGTTTCCTCAAATCGTCCTCATCGATCTCCTGTTTTTTCAGCACGTCTGCCAACTCACTTCTCGTGTGCTTTTCCGGTTCGAAACCGCAGGACAGCTCTATTGCTGTAAAGAGCTGCTTACGAAGTTCCTGTGGTGACCGGGCGGCTTCAGGGGTTGGGTTGCTCTTTGATCTTTTTTTCAGCAACAGATACAGCAGCGCGGCAATGAGCGCGAAAGGCAGGGCGAAAAGCAGCCGGTAAAGTGGGTTTGTTTGCCTGTCCTGAGGAATCTCCTCCAATGGTGGTGTCGGCATGCTTTCTTGCGCAGGCACTACGGTCAGGGTAAGCGTGTTTGACCGAACCGTGGCATAGGTTTTTCTTTCGGGATCGAACGCACTGAACGAAAGCGGTGAAAAAGTGTAAGTTCCCGGTTTTTCCGCTTTCAGCGTAATTGTTTTCTTCAGGCTTCCGAAAAACGGCCCTGGTTTGCTCTCAACCGTTTTTGAGGTTGTTGCCTCCAACCCGGTAAAGCCTTCGGGCAGTGACAAGGGAATGACCGGAAAAGTGAGAAAACTGCCTTTCCCGGTTATGGATGCCGTCAGTTTCAGAAGGGAACCTTCCGGGATGCTGTCCCTGTATGCAAACACTTCAGCGGTGAATGTGCCCACGGCTCCTCCGAAACCTGCAGGTTGCGGTTCGGGCAGCGGGATGACATCTAAATCTATGCGTGGGGCCGCAAGTGTCAGGGAGTCGTCGGTTTTCGGATCGGAGTCTATGGATAGATCTTTCGGTATAATGCACAAGACCCGGTATCCGGTTATGCTTACCCTGCCGGGTCGCAAGGGAACCAGCGTCATCCGTTTGATGACGGCGCTTCTGTAGAATGTATCGCCAATGTGCTCCGGTTGGCTTGCTATCAACTTCTGCGGAGTGCTCTCTTCAGCCGCTATGCCCTCATGAACAGGCTGGCCGGTATCCAGGATTTGTGGAGCGATTCCGTTGAAAAAAAGGGTATAGGTGAGCTCTACTGTTTCCCCTGCGTAAGGTTTTTTCTTGCTGATATGCGCGGTGAGAAACAGTTCTTTTTCTGTACTCTCAGTGTTCCCGGCTGTGGAAACCGAAACGGTTCGGGTGATGCAGAGCAGCAGCAGGAAAAAGGCTATCCGGTGTGCCACTGGTTTCACTGCCAGATTATTTTTTCAGTTCGACAGACCGCTCTGCGGCTGCTTTTACGGTATCGATCATTGCCTGACGGACATTGTGGTCATCCATCCGTTTCAGTCCGGCTTCGGTGGTGCCTCCCGGTGTGGTAACCTCTTTTATAAGGTCGGCAGGTTTTTTTCCGCTCTCGAACACCAGTTTTGCCGCACCGAGCATGGTTTGCGCACTGAGCGTCAAGGCTTCTTCTTCCGAAAGGCCGCACTGTATTCCTCCTTCCGCCATAGACGCGATAATATAAAACATATAGGCTGGTCCGCTTCCTGAAACGGCTGTAGCCGCATCCATCTGTTTTTCATCCAGTACCAGCACCCTGCCGATTGCGCTGAAGATTTTTTTTGCCTGTGCGATATCTTCGGCGGTTGCAAACTTTCCCCCGCTGATCACCGTCATGGCTTCTCCTACAAATGCAGGTGTGTTGGGCATCACACGGATGACGTGTGCGCCCTCGTGTGAGTGCGTTCGTATAAACTCCGAGGTGATGCCTGCGGCGACGCTTATGAGGAGCTGATCGGTACGGAGATCCTTTTGCAGTTCATGGAGCACTTCTTCTATCTGATAAGGCTTTACCGCGAGGACGATGCTATCGGCTGATTGTGCCAGTTCGCTCACGGAGCTTTTGCGTGAAATACCAAACTCAGTGCTGAGCGCTTCAGTTGCGGCAGGGTTTTTGTCGTATCCTGAAAGTTCGTTGTGGCTGCTGCGTGCAAGCCCTGCAATGAGGGCTCGTGCTATTCTTCCTGTTCCGATAAAGCCGATGGATGTTTTGTTCATGTGCTCTGTATTTGAAACGCAGTTTGAAAACAAGTACTGCCGGCATGAGCAGAAGGATTATAGAAGATACAAACGGCGCGGAGATTTCACTATTTCACCGAACCATTTGCGGCACCGGTTGATGGAGGTGCTGTCCGAAAGCGTGTTTTTTTGCGAAGAACCATACATTACATGAGTTCAGGCATAGAGTAGTCATAGTTTTGCAAAAAATAATCCCGGTAATTCAAGCATGATGGCCATATTGAATCGTCATTTTCTTGCCATAGCCGCAGGGGCTTCGATCATTGCCCTTGCATTTCCTGTCATGTTTCTTTGGATCAAGCCGTTCATACCTTTCCTGCTTGGACTCATCATGTTCGGGATGGGGACGACTATCCGGCTGGACGATTTCAGGGATGTCTGGAAAAAAAGGCGCATTGTGTTTCTTGCCGCATTGGTTCAGTTTACCGTCATGCCGGGGCTTGGTGTGGCGATCAGCAGTCTGCTCTCGCTCCCCGAGGAGGCGATGATCGGTATGGTGCTTGTCGGGAGCTGTCCGGGAGGGACCGCGTCCAATGTCATCGTCTACCTTGCACGGGGGAACGTTGCTCTTTCCGTGACCATGACCATGTTTTCAACCATGCTTGCCCCGCTGCTCACCCCGGGAATCATTTTCCTGCTGTTGAGCAGATCAATCGACCTTTCCTTTGCTTCACTGTTTTTGTCGGTTTTTCAGATTGTTGCAGTCCCGCTTGCCGCGGGACTGATGGTAAGGCATTTTTTCAGCGGTTTTGTGGCCCGTTACAGTGGTGTGCTGCCCGGTCTGTCGATTGTATCGATAACATTGATCATCGCTTGTGTTATGGCACTCAACGCAGACAAGGTGATGGCTTTTCCGGTTACTGTCATTGCGGCTGTCGTTCTGCATAATCTTTTTGGACTTGCTGCCGGGTATGGCGTGGCCCGGTTATCGTCCTGCAGCCGTGTAGACTGCCGTACTGTTGCGATAGAGATCGGCATGCAGAATTCAGGACTTGGCGTAGCGTTGGCCAACCAGTTTTTTCAGCCCCTTAGTGCGTTGCCTGGAGCATTGTTCAGCCTCTGGCATAACCTTTCAGGGATTGTGCTGGCGAAGTACTGGGCTGTCAAGACCTCTTCCTCCCGCGAGAGAGAAGAAAGAAAATAAAAAGGCGGGTTGTTCTGGGAACATGCCCGCCGCGAATGAGGGTATCCGAAAGAAAAAAATAGAGGTGCCTTAGAGTACCTGCTTGACCATGTAAGCAACAGCATCGCCTACCTGCTTGTCGGTAAGCTCTGCATCACCTCCTTTTGCCGGCATGTTTCCTTCGGCGGTATAACCGTCGATTGATTTCTTGACAAGTGTATTCATTCCCTGCCCAAGACGCGCAGTCCAATCTGCCTTTACTCCTGTTTTCGGTGCTTTCAAGATGCCGCTTGTATGACATGCTGCACAGCTTTTGTTATAAACCGACTCGCCGCTTGCAAGATCGTATTTGGCTATGTCTGCAGCGGTGACTCCGGCTCGTGCATCGAGGCCGAAAGAAAGAATGCAAACAGCCGAAAGGGCGAGAGTTGAAATTATTCGTCCCATGTTTTTCTCCTTACAACGTTGGAAAGTTACTAAAGGCAAATGCTAAACAAATCGGGCGCCTTTTCAGCGCCCGATTTGTTCGATATATCTAATAACAGCTTACTTTGCAACACTTTCGTTTACCATGTAAGCAACGGCATTAGCTACTTCCTCATCGGTAAGAGCATCGTTACCGCCTTTTGCCGGCATGTTGCCTTCAGCGACATAACCGTCGATTGATTTCTGGATCAGAGTGTCCATGCCCTGATCGATACGTGCTGTCCATGCAGAAACTTCACCGGTTTTCGGCGACTTGAGAACCCCTTCGTCGTGACAGCTCGCACAGTTTGCGTCGTAGACCTCTTTACCGTTTGCGAGGTCATAACCGCTGACAAGCTCACTTGCAGCTCCGCCTTCAGCAGGAGCTTTTGCAGCTGGTTTTTCGGCGCCACCGCCGCATCCGATGAAGAAAATGCTGCAGAGAGCAGCTACCGGTAGGATTTTTTTCATGTTGTTCTCCTTCGTTCGTAGTGTTGTGAGTAGTGTTGATATGTTTTGACAACAACGAAGAGAAAATACAAAAGTTCATGATAAAAACATTCAAACCATTGCTGAAAAAGTTGAAAGAAGGTAATTATCGGGAGTTTTTCCTGCACGAATGTATGGCTGGCATACATTGAAATGATCAGATCAGGTGCAGCTGTTTTTTCAGGTCATGGCGTGAAAGAGCGTAAAGATGGGTATAGAAAAGATTGAAAAGCAGCACGGCCGTTTTTGCACTCGGCGCGGAAAAACCTCTTGAAAAGGAGTTTGTAACCGTAAAAAGTTCGGCGGTCAGTTTTGAGTAACTTTCTATAAAATCGGACAGGGTGATCTGTTTCGGTTTGTAGAGCATTTCCTGTCCGAAGGTATACCGGTAAGCCGAAAGGTCATCAGGGTCGAACAGCAGCCGTCCTTCCTCTCTGAGGCGCTCGAAAACCCTTGTTCCCGGGTTTGGTCTCAGAATGTTGATGCCGGGAACGTCGAGCTTTGTCATGCGTATGAAGTCAAGGATTGCAGCCGGTGTTGCCAGCGTATCGCCGTCCAGACCGTATATGAAGCTTCCGTAAAGGCTGATGCCGGCCTTGCGGATGTTGATGATCGCTTCTGCAAGCTCGGTGGAGCGGTTCTGTGTTTTGTTATGTGTATCCCTGCTTGCAGGTTCAATACTTTCAATCCCGACAAGCAGCGCACGGCATCCCGACTGTGCAAAGGTTTCAAGCAGCCGGGGTTGTTGGCCGAGTGTCGTCGTTGCCTGACCGAACCAGGTGATGTTCAGCGGAACGAGTCTGCTGAAAAGCTCCTGTGCGTACTCTTCGTTTGCGTTGATGGAGTCATCGACGAAAAAAAATATCCTCTTGTCGTCTTGGCTGAAACGGCGCACCTCGTCAACCACGCTCTCAACGGTTCTTCTCCTGTGCCGGTTGCCGTTGAGAATATGGATGTTGCAGAAATCACAACTGTATGGGCAACCCCTGCCGGTCTGAATGATGTTTGTCGTGAAATACCGTTTTTTATCAAACAGCCGGGACTTGACTGAACGGCTCAGTGAGAGATCGGGGAACGCTTCGGGAATGTAATGCTTTTTCGTGGCACCTTTTTTGAGGTCCTTGAGGACGGTTTTCCATATATCGTCGGCTTCGCCTTGAACAAGGATGTCGGCATGGATGCGGCATGCTTCGGGAAAAAGCGTGACGTGAGCGCCGCCCAGTGCAACTGTGTAGCCTTTCGCTCTCAGGTTGTCGGCAAGGTCGAATGCTTTCGAAGCCATGCCGGTCTGAATGCTGATGCCGATCAGGTCCCACGGTATCTCAAGCGGGAGTTCTTCGAAGCGAAGGTCACAGATCGTTTGTTCGACACCCTCAACTTCAACAGAAGCAAGGATCATGAGAGCAAGAGGGGGGACAGCAAACTGGGTTTGTTTTATCAGGTTGCGAAC
Source organism: Chlorobiales bacterium (assembly GCA_022360275.1). Lineage (GTDB taxonomy): Bacteria > Bacteroidota > Chlorobiia > Chlorobiales > Chlorobiaceae > Prosthecochloris. The sequence continues at coordinate 9,052 of JAKSDC010000219.1, read as the reverse complement.
TGTTTTGTCAAACCATTCCTTTGCGCCGTTTTTCGACGGTTGTTCAAAGAGCGATCTGGCCCCGTCGACACCACTGTCAGAGGCAAGGAACACCAGCAGCACCCTTTTACGGTTGTCCATATTCCTTACCAGTCTCTGTTTGATCCTGCCTGTTTCACCCGTGACGAATTGCGATACCTGTTTCGTAACGCCGTTTGCTCCTCCTGTGCAGCCCGTTCGAGAATGTTTGACGCAATCTCGTGTTGAATAGGGCCGGAACGTTCTGCATTCGAAACGCTGCTTTTGCCGGTCTGCGGAAGGGAGGAGAGTCTTTTTAAAAGTCGCAGAATGATTTCATGATTGATTTTGCTTTCCGGGTCATCGGGATAGATCAGGAGAACTTCCCGGTACTCTCTCAGTGCGGCTTTCAGCAGCTTTTTTTTCTGTCCGCTGCCATCATCGGTCGTCATGGCGAGCTTGGCAAAAGCATTTCCTGCATTAAAACGGGCGTCCGCTCTTAATTCTTCAGGAACCCCTGCATTGTCGGCGATTTCCCTGAAATGTACGGCAGCCTGTGCAAAGCGGCCTTCGAGGAACAATGTATTGCCGAGGTTAAAGGCTGCGACAATGCCGTTAGGGCTTTCCGGTTCCTGCTGGATAACGTTTCTGTACTGTACGGCAGCCTCGGCAAGGTTTCCGGTTTCAACATGCCGGTTGGCAGTTCTTACAGCCTTGTAATCTGCCAGTGCGTCTGCAAAAAAAACAGACGCAAGAGCAATAAAGAGAAGTGCAGAGAGGTAACGTTGCATCATGACCCAAAAATAACCGTCCGTTTGAGTGGCCGTCAGGAGTCCTGCAAACACCTATGTGTCACTTGTTCATCATTTCGGTAAACAGATTGAACAAGTAATGTGAATCATGCGGCCCGGGCGCAGCTTCAGGATGGTACTGCACCGAAAAACAGGGAAGCTCGCGGTGCCGGACACCTTCAACGGTGTTGTCGTAAAGGTTGAGATGGGTAAGCTCGAGTTTTTCGGGCAAAGACCCCATCTCCACGGCAAAGCCGTGATTCTGGGAAGTGATCTCGATTGATTGCGTCGAGAGATGTTTTACCGGGTGATTGCTGCCGTGGTGACCGAATTTCAACTTGTATGTTTTGGCGCCGAAAGCCAGAGAAAGAAGCTGATGGCCCAGGCAGATACCGAATACGGGTAACGGTCTGGAAGCGTTTTTCGGGCGAACAAGCTCTTTGATGGTGTCGACTGCATAGGTGACGGCGAACGGATCTCCGGGACCGTTTGAAAGGAACACACCGTCAGGGTTCAGTTCCCGGACAGCAGCAGCAGAAGTTTTTGCATTCAGGACGGTGACTCTGCACTCGGCGTCCTGCAGCATTCTGAGGATGTTGCGTTTGATTCCGTAATCGAAGGCAACGACATGATAATTAGCCTCCGGACAATCAACGGTATAACGCTGTGGGGTGCTGACCTCCTTAACAAGATCGAGCCCGGTCATTTCAGGTATCTGCAGGGCTTTTTCCTGCAGGCTTTGCTCGTTATGGTCAATCGTCGAGATGAACCCCCTCATAGCGCCTTTTTCACGGATCTCACGGACCAGTTTTCTGGTATCGATCCCGGCAAGGCCCATGACTTTTGATCCCTTGAGGTAGTCGTCCAGGCTTTCTGTTGCAGCGAAATTGCTGTATATCTGCGACGCTTCACGTACGATGAGCGCCGAGGCCCAAATTTTTCCGGATTCTCCATCAGTGTCGTTGACCCCGTAATTGCCTATCAGAGGGTAGGTCATGACCACCATCTGGCCTGCATAGGAAGGGTCGGTAATAATTTCCTGGTACCCGGTGTGCGAAGTGTTGAAAACCACTTCTCCGGCTGCTTCGCCGACATGTCCGAACGCTACGCCTTTATAGACGGAGCCGTTTTCCAGGACAAGTGTTGCATGTGTGGGCTGCATATATTGTCAATTATTCCTTGCTGGTAAGTTTTTCGCCCGCATCCTGTTTTTCTGTCGTTGCGATGGCGGTGCGGTCAAATTTTATTTTCAGGTTGTCGGCAACCTGTACTAAAACGGTTTTTTTCTCCGAGTCGATCCCGGCCACGGTTCCGTGCATACCGCCGATGGTGACCACCTTGTCCCCTCGCTTCAGGCTTTCGAGTACCTTCTCACGCTCTTTCTGTTTTTTCTGCTGGGGACGGATCAGAAACAAGTAGAAGACAAGGAAAATGAGAATGAGTGGTACGAACTGAATGAACATGTTGGGGGCTTCGCCTCCGGTGGGAGGAGCGAAAAGAAGAAGTGCGGATATGAAATTGTACATGGTTTCTTTGTAATGGTTGGTAGGTTGGCGAGCTTTGGCTCTCAAAAGCCGAAAGATAACGTATTCATTCAACTAATTCAATGAGAAGTTTGTTGACCGTGCTGTTCAGAAATCCAGATATCAAGGAGTAAGAGTTCAGCATAAAAATTTTGTCATGCCGGACATGATCCGGCATCCATACTGATACGTAGTCGTGGAAAAAGAATTCATTTTTCATTTGTTACTGTTCAATCGTCATTTCCTAATGCACAAAGCTTGCGAACGGGGCGATGTCGTACTTGTTCGGCGTTACCGTTCCCCGTGAGAGTTTGAGGCCTGCAAGCGAAGCGATCATGGCTGCGTTGTCGGTTGAATACACCGTTTTGGGAATAAAGAGGCGGATGCCTTGTTTCGTACAGGCATCCTCCATTTTTTCCCGTAAGCCCGAATTGGCGCTTACGCCCCCTGCTACCGATACCGCGCGTATGTTGAACTTCACGGCGGCAGCAACGGTTTTTTCGACAAGAACGCTTGTAATCGCTTCCTGGATCGATGCCGCAATGTCGGGCAGGTGCTGTTCGATAAATGCAGGGTCATGCTTGTGTATATAGTTCGACACAGAGGTTTTCAGACCGGAAAAGCTGAAGTCGAAATTGTCCCGGTAACTTTTACTGGTTCGTGAATGAGCGGTCAGAGCGCGGGGGAATTCATAGAAGCAGGGGTCTCCTTTTTTCGAAAGCTTGTCGATGACCGGTCCTGCGGGATAGTCGAGGCCCAGCATTTTGCCTGTCTTGTCGAACGCTTCACCCGCTGCATCGTCGATGGTTTTCCCGATGATCTCGTATTGCAGGTTTTTATCGACGACACAAAGCATCGTGTGACCCCCCGACACGGTCAGCGAGATAAAACTTTCCGCCGGAGCTTCATCGGCAGGGGTTTCCTGTATAAAGCCCGAAAAGATATGCGCCTCGATATGGTTGACCGGGACGAGCGGTTTGCCGAGAGCATAAGCAAGGCCCTGCGCGAAACAAAGCCCGACCATAACCGCACCGATCAAGCCCGGCCCTGCTGTGGCCGCTATGACATCAAGATCGTTTTTTTGTATATTGGCTTGGTCTACCGCGCTATCGATAACCGATACAATCAGTCGTTCATGCTCTCGTGAAGCCAGTTCGGGGACGACTCCGCCATAAGACTTGTGGACAAGCTGGGAGCTGACGATGTTCGAGGCGACGCGGCCATCCTGCAAAACGGCAGCAGAGGTTTCATCGCAACTGGTTTCGATGCCCAGGATATTCATTTTTTATTGTTCTACCCATTGTGTAAATGCTATGGCAAAAGCTAATAATAATAAACCGAGGGTCAAGATAAAGTTTCTCAACGTCCTGCTTGTGCTTCTCGGGGCCGACCTTATTCTGCTTTTTGCTCCCAATGTAGGGATTCTCAACAGTGTGTTCTATATCGGTGACGTTATCTCCTGGTCCGCTCTCATTGCGGGAGCTGTTCTCCTTGTCTTCGGGTTCAAAGGACTTTACCGGAAACAGTAGATCATAGATTTTATCAATAGCTTTTGCCGGGGCAATGTTCGAACGATCAACGCGGGAGCCGGAAAATGAAGCATGATGCCGAGCTTCAGGAATTGACGGGAGAGATCACGGAAGCCTCTGCTTTTCTGGATAAGGCGGCGCAGCAGCTTTCTGAACGCGTTATTGGTCAGAACAAGGTTCTTGAAAAGGTTTTTATCGCCTTGCTCGCAAACGGTCATATTCTTTTGGAGGGTGTGCCCGGCCTCGCAAAGACGCTTATTGTCCGAACCTTCGCGTCGGCCTTGAATCTGGCTTACCGGCGTATACAGTTCACGCCCGACATGCTGCCGGCGGACCTTGTCGGCACCATGGTTTACAATCCCAAGGAGCTGGAGTTTTATCCCCGAACGGGGCCGGTCTTTGCCAATATCATTCTTGCAGACGAAATCAACCGCTCCCCGGCAAAAGTACAGTCGGCGCTGCTCGAGGCCATGCAGGAGCGTCAAGTCACCATAGGCGACCATTCGTTTGTACTGCCTGAACCATTTATGGTACTTGCGACGCAAAACCCTGTCGAGCATGAAGGCACCTATCTTCTTCCAGAAGCCCAGCTCGACCGTTTCATGATGAAGGTAATGGTCGGGTATCCTTCTTATGATGAGGAGCTGGAGATCATCGAGCGGTCGGCAAAGACCAGTCTGCTCCCCGATGTTTCTTCTGTTGTCGAGCGAGATGAGATTCAGAGGTCAAGAGAGCTTATCGACCGGATCTATGTCGATACGAGGGTCAAGCGCTACATTGTCGATCTCGTTACCGCATCGAGAGATCCGGTTTCGGCAGGACTGGAGTCGCTGGAAAAGATGATCGAGTACGGCGCATCGCCGAGAGCCTCCATTTTTCTGTTGTTGACGGCAAAAGCTCATGCGTTTCTCAGGCAGAGGGCCTATATCACACCTGAAGATGTCAAGGAGGTAGCGTTTGATGTACTGCGCCACCGCATTCGACCGACATACGAAGCCGAAGCCGACAATGTGCATCCCGAAGACTGCATCCGCCAGATTCTTGGGCATGTGAAAGTACCATAAGGCAGTGACGAGTAACAAGTGACAAGCAATTAAATAGTTACTAAACTAATGAATAATGTGATCTTACTGGTCACTCTATCAGCGAAGCGGTAATCGTCAAGCTATCCACCCGATTTTGACTTTTCACTTTTGAATTTTGACTTTCTTTTGCCATGCAGCAAGGTGTTCGGAACATCAAAGACCTTGCCCGTACGATCAGGCGCATCGAGATCCGTTCAAAGCGTCTGGTAAACGAGCTGTTCAGCGGTGAATACCATTCATCCTTCAAAGGGCGCGGTATCGAGTTCAGTCACGTTCGGGAATATTCCTGGGGAGATGATGTTCGGACTATCGACTGGAACACCTCTGCCCGCAAGAACGATCTGTATGTCAAGCTCTTTACCGAGGAACGGGAAAGAACGCTGATGCTGGTTCTCGACGGATCGGGCTCGATGTTTTTCGGCAGCCGCCAGCGTACCAGGAAAGAGCTTGCCGCAGAAGCGGCAGCCGTGCTTGCCTTCAGTGCGATCATGAACAACGACAAGGTAGGGCTGCTGATTTTTTCCGATCAGGTCGAAAAGTTCATTCCGCCCCGTAAGGGAAGAAGCCATGTACTGGTTATTCTCGAAGAGATCATAAGCTTTGCGCCGCAAAGTAGAGGAACCGATATCAACGCAGCACTTTCCTTTATCCGTTCTATCCAGAAAAAAAAAGCGATTGTTTTTCTGATTACCGACCTGTTTGATGAACAGTGCGAGCAGGTAATGAAGGTGCTCAATGCAAGGCATGATTTTGTTGTTGTTCATCTCGGCGATCCGCTCGACATTGAAATACCGCCGAGCGGCATTCTCGTGTTTCGGGATCCTGAAACCGGTGAAAAGATCGTTTTCGATGCCGCCGGTCGCAGGGCGCTGAAACAGTATAGGACGATCAGGCAGGCGCAACGGGAAAGCATGGCGAAAAAACTCGGCAGCCTTAGAATCGATACAATTTATCTTCAGACAAACCGTTCCATTATCGGTGCGCTCAACAGGTTTTTCCGGTATCGTGAAAAAAGGGTCTGACACGACAGCAGCGCTGTTGCTGGCGCTTTCTCTTTTGTGTCCGCTGCCTCCCGCTTCGGCAGTAGACGACGTGATAGAGTACGGCAGCGTTTTTTCTCCCGCAGAAGTTACCGTAGGAGACAGGATTTCCTACACCGTTACGGTGAAACACAAGCCGGGAGAGACCGTAACATTTGCCTTGCCTGACAGCGTTCGGCTCCTGCCATTCGTCGTGATCGGTCGGGAAGTGAAAAAGAGTCGGGAGCAAAGGAGCGTCCTGCGCACAGAGCTTGCGTCGTTCGATGTCGGTGAGTATGCATTGCCGGCGGTTACCGTTACGGTTCGCGATACGTCGGGCAATAAAAAGACAGAGCAGGTAGCACCGTCAGGCACGCTTACGGTTACAGCGTTGACCGATTCCTCAGTGACCGAACTGCTGCCGATAAAACCGCTCAAACAGCCGCACCGTCCCTGGACGGATTATCTTTATCCCTTGCTTGTCGTGACGATAGTCATAACGGTTCTTGCATTTACCTGGTATTTCGTGAGGAAAAGGGTTAAATCGGTCTCTGAGCCGCTTGATCCTGTGAAGGATGCACTTCGTAAAATTCGAAAACTCGAGAAAAAACTTGAAAAAGGAATGCTGCCGGAAGAGTGCTGCGAACAGCTCAGTTTTCTGATACGTGAATATCTTGAAGTGAAGTATCATATCAGGGCTTTCGAAGAGGTGACGAGCGAGATAGAGGAAGAACTGTCAAACCGTTCGGTACCTCATGCCGCTGTTCTGGCAGGAACGCTGCATCAGGCGGACCTCGTCAAGTTTGCCGAAAGCCGGCCGGGAAAGGAGGAGTGTGCAGAGTATCTTGGCAAGACGAAAGGAGCGATCAGTAATTCGTCAGCGTAGGAGTTTGTAGTAATTACCGCGAGTGTCCTAACCGGGCTGCAGGAAAAATCGATAAAAGCACGTTATGAGCTGTTTTCCAGTATCGTCATGAGATTCTCAAGATTTTTACGGAACCTGGGTGAAAAGATGCTCTGGATGAAAGGGTCGAAGAGTGCGTTGAACCCGGAGTGAAAGATGGTGAACGAAAAAGTGACTTTCGTGCAGTTGTCAACAGCTTCGAGGTTGAAAGCGCCTTCATAGGGAGCGACACTCGAAGTGCTCGCAAAGCTGAAGGAACTGCCGGGTTGATATGCCGTTACCTCCCACTCCGTCCGCAGGGAAAAATTCATGATGCTTCTGACTTCAAAGGCTTTTGTTCCCTTGCCGATGGCACCGTCGGTCAGAACGCCGGACTCGGTAACATCTTCCTGCCACACGCAGTTGTTCGAAACGTCGGTAAGGTAGGCTTCGACTTCTTCAAGCGGTTTTCTGATGAGAACGGAGTGCTGGATGTGCATTGAGACAGTTCACCTTGCGAAAATAAACCGGGTAAATAAACCCGTAATGCTTTTCCTGTTTGGTTGATGAAAGAACAGGCTAACGATCGGGCAGGATCTCTATGGTCATGATCCCTGAGTGTACCGGGATCAAAAAAGCAATTTCCCGGAATAAATCGAGATACCCCGCCGTATAACAGTAGGTAAATATAAGCTATACGTTTCTTTTTTTTGACCGGAACATGCGGGACGTTGTGTATTAGGTGAATTTTTTATGGGAATCTCTATCTTTTAATCGATAGCTTATTCGGTTAACCCTACCTGCCAATCGAATCATAATACCACGAGGACCACGAGACTCGGCACTTCTGGCGCCTTGCATCATGTCATCGTGGTGCATCGGCAAGGCTGCGTCGTTTTCGATGACGATGATCGTAATGTTCTTTGTAAGCCATTTAGGGCACAGTTGCCGAAACAGCCCGCCAGCTTGGAATCACTGCCGGCACCGTCTATCACATTTTGCAGAAAGTAACCGTTCCCCCCACCTATAAAGGATATCCTCACTGTATCCTTGATACACTGGCAGCAGCAAAGCCATGTCTGTTTCTGCTGGTTTAACTAATACGCAACGTCCTTAAGAAATGATCGATTATGATTATCACGTGCTATAAGTATATTGATTATAACATAAAGTGTTTCGTCCGGTTATAAGAAACAGCAATGAAACAGCAGATCACAGAAATAATTCTGAAATACTATCCGGAAGTACAGGCGGTGTATCTGTTCGGTACTTACGGCACCGTTGACGAAAGGCCTGAAAGCGATGTCGATATTGCATTGCTTCTGCCGCACAACAGCAGGATTGGCAATTTGCAGCTTGCCAAAAGCGACTGCTGCTTCGATTTGGAAGAGCTGCTTGAAAAAGAGGTTGATCTTCTCAACGTGCGAAAACTTTCAACGGTATTTCAGAAGGAGGTCGTTATGAATGGAGATTTGATCTATAGCCGAACCCGGCATGTAGTAGATGAATTTGAAATGCTTACCCTGTCCTATTACCAGAAGCTCAACGAAGAACGAGCCGGTATTCTTGAAGAGATTCGTAAAACCCGAAAAATCCTGTCATGATAGACGACGTTGTGCTGAACAAATCGGAAAGCATCGAGCGCTGCATAAAGCAGGTGAAAAAATACTATGCGATGCCTTCCGATATAACGTTCGATGAGGATTTTCTTCGCCAGGATGCAATTGCATTGAATCTCCAGAGAGCGTGTGAACAGGCAATCGACCTTGCCAACCATGTCATCAAAGTGTATAAATTCGGCTTACCGAAAGAATCGAGGGACAGTTTCGATATTCTTGCCCGAAATGGTGCAATCAGCTCGGAGCTTGCGGGAAGGCTTCAGTCCATGGTTGGTTTCAGAAACACTCTCGTGCATCAATATCAGAACATCGATATTCATATTATGGTTGCCGTGATAGAAAAGCATCTTGACGACTTTTTGCATTTTACACGTTCAATCATTGGTTTTTCCGCACCTGTCTCGTGATCAGGAATGGATTTTTTTGTACCATCGAAGCGGTCTGGCGGCAGCAGGGCGGTGAGGCATTCGCGTATTACCTTTTTCCCCGTGCCTGATGGCGGATGTCCCGCAGATCGAGGATTTCGGCAACCTCGAATTTTTCTTTTTCGCCCTGAGGAGCGGGGCGCAAACGAACAACGTCAGGGAAATGTCCCAGCCTGCCGTG
>JAKSDC010000214.1 GCA_022360275.1 Chlorobiales bacterium | reverse complement strand
TGACAAACCGAAAATTTCATTCACGGACCTGACATCAGTAGTTGTAATGAAAGCAAAGGACATCCAGACGGTTCTTTCTGAGGATGATCATTTTCTTCAAATTGGCTATGATTTGATGAAAATTCCTGATATAAGCTAACGAGCTGGTAGAATGAATCTTTGCTCCCTCTCTCTCCGCATCAAAAAAAGCTCCCGGTTTTTCGGGAGCTTTTTTAGTTTTATTTCATTGGTTATCAGCAACCGATAATTCTCCAAACCGATGAAAGCAGCGTACTTTGAAAACTACGGCTCTATCGAGCAGCTAAAGGTCAAGGCCCAACCCATACCTGAGCCGGCGGATAATGAAGTGCTGGTCAGAAACCACGCTTCATCGCTTAACTTTGGAAATGTGGGGCACGTCAAAGGCGAGCCTTTTTTAATAAGGGCATTCACCGGTTTCGGTTCACCAAAGAACCATATTCCCGGAGGGGACGTTTCAGGTGTTGTAGAGAAGGTCGGAAGGCAGGTAACCGGATTCAATCCAGGCGATGAAGTTATGGGTGATGCAGCCGAATCCGGCTTTGGAGCATTTGCGGAATATGTTACGGTCAAAAGCAATGCTGTTGTCCCCAAACCCGCCAACCTTTCTTATGAAGAAACAGCAACCCTGCCGTTGGCTGCTTGTACTGCTCTGGCCGGGTTGAAAAAAGGCAGTATTCAGTCTGGGCAAAGCGTGCTGATAGTCGGATCTACCGGCAGCGTCGGACCGTTTGCCGTACAGATCGCAAAATCATACGGCGCGGAGGTAACAGCAGTTTGCTCAGGGAATAAAGCCGGGTTTGTCCGATCCATGGGTGCCGACCATATCATTGACTATAAAATTATTGAAGATTTCACAGGCAACGATACAAAATATGATTTGGTCGCGGGGATTGCCGGGACACATTCCATGTCCGATTTCAAAAAAAAGCTGACCCGGACCGGCATCTATGTGAATATTGGTGGTAGTATGAAACAGTTCAGTAATGCTTTTATCACCGGTCCGTTCCTCTATCTGTTCAGTCGCCAGAAGTTTACAATGCTCATGTACATGGCGGACAACCAGTCGCTGCTGGAGGTTAAACAAATGGCTGAGGAAGGAGCGATAAAGCCAACCATTACAAAAGCGTTTCCGCTTGAACAGATACGTGAAGTGTATAGATACTATGAATCAGGCCATGCTGCCGGGAAAATTGTTATCACGATTTGAATGGTTCGAACATGAAAAAAATTGATTTCAAAAAAGAGCTGAAAAACCTTTACAAGCCGTCGGTGAAAAGCGTGGAAAGAGTGACGGTTCCAGGAATGAATTTTCTGATGGTCGACGGACAAGGTGATCCCAATACTTCTCAGGAATTCCGGGATGCAATTGAAGCGTTGTATTCGATTTCGTATGCACTGAAGTTCATGGTGAAAAAGGGGGACATGGCGATCGACTATGGCGTAATGCCGCTTGAAGGGCTTTGGTGGACGGACGACATGTCGACATTCTCGGTCGGTTGTAAGGAGTCCTGGAAATGGAGGTTGATGATCATGCAGCCGGAGTTTATTTCCCAGGCTATGGTTGAAGATGCAATTGAAAAAGTCCGAACTAAAAAGAATCCGGTATCGCTGCCGAAACTCCGTTTTGAATCGTTTGAAGAAGGGGAAGCAGCGCAAATCATGCATATCGGACCGTTTTCAGAAGAAGGGCCGACGATAGAAAAGGTGCATGCGTTTATTGAAGAGAGCGGTAAAGAGCGCAGGGGCAAACACCATGAGATTTATCTCAGTGACATCCGCCGCGCCGATCCGGCAAAATGGAAAACCGTCATCCGGCAGCCGTATTCGTGAGAGATCGTGTCAATTCGTGAGCCCAAACAGTTCAAAAACTCAGCAACTCTTTCTTCACTCGATTTCTAGAGCGTCATTCTAACCATCTCAATCAGAGGGACATACCATGAAGGCGAAAAGCCTGTTTCCAATCACCATAACGAACGAGATTAAACTGTGTAGAGATTACTATCTGAAGTTCTTCGATTTTGAAGTCATTTTTGAGGCCGACTGGTATATCCAGCTCAAGCATGCATCCGGTATAGAATTGGCATTCATGTTGCCGGACCTCCAGAATCAACCCGGTTTTCTGCATGGCTCTTATTCCGGAAATGGCGTCGTGCTCTCGTTTGAAGTCGATGATGCTGAAAAAGAGTATGCAAGAATCAAGGAACTCGGGGCTGATATTGCATATGATCTGAAGGACGAAGAATGGGGGCAGAGGCATTTTATGGTTAAAGACCCTTCCGGAATGGTTCTCGATATTGTCCAGCAGCTTTGAGAACGAGCATAGTGAATCTTAAACTGCCTTAAACCTCAAAATATGTTCAAAGCAGAAGATTTGAACAGGTGAAAATGTTTATGCTGCATCGTGTTGCATGTGACAAGGAAATAACACAATGCTTTGTTTCAGTGAAGGTGTGCAGCCATATCGTAAGGAGGAGAAAAGATGGGGCGACAGCGAGAAGACAAGGAGACAAGATACTTCGTCGATATAGACCTGGCCACACTGAAGGTCGTTGGGTGGAACTACGACCAGCGGAACAGGATCGTCATGCAAGACCCGGAAAATCCGACGCATCACAGGATTTTCATCACCAAAGGCCAATTCAACAAGCTCGAGAAAAAGAACATGCAAGTCAACGGCTGAAAGTCGTGGAAAACAGAACAATTCGATTTATTCTGCAAACGATTATCAAGCCAGTGCCTTCCACTGGTTCAAGTTAAAATTGGTTCCACACTATTCAGTAATAAATAAAACCAGTCTGTGATCAGGTAGACGCAACAGTTAATGTCAGGCGAAGAGTGTTTATGCTGTATATTGTTGAGAGGTGACAAGAAAATCTGTAGTACAGATAATAAGTAATGTTATGCCGCGAAGAAAAGAGTGAAAGCAACCGATAGAGTGGAGGACAAATGAAAAAGATAGCTTTTATCACCGGCGCATCCACCGGTATCGGGCATGCCAGCGCGAAGTTGATGCTTCAGAATGGATTTACCGTGTATGCGACCGCGAGGAGGGTCGAGCTCATGCAAGACCTCCAGGAAATGGGCGCCAAGGTAATGCGCTGCGATGTCACGAAGGATGAGGACATCCTGAATGTCGTGGATGCCATCATAGCGGATGAAGGCAGAATCGACGTCCTGTTCGCCAACGCCGGGTTCTGTTTGCTTGGGCCGGTTGAGTTGCATTCTCCGAAGGACGTGGCCTACCAGTTCGATGTTAATGTGGTTGGGTGCGGCCGGGCGGTCGCTGCAGTGCTGCCCCACATGAGGAAGCAAGGTTCAGGCCGCATCATCATCTGTTCCTCAGCTGCAGGGCATGTTTCAGCGCCGGGCATGGCGTGGTACCCTGCCACCAAGCATGCCCAACAGGGGCTGGCCGATGGCTTACGAATGGAGGTCAAGGAGTTCGGCATCCATGTTTCTCTTATCGAACCGGGATATATCGACACTGACATCGACAATGCGAGCTTTCCCTATCTTGACAAGGCCGAGAAGCACCCTGACGCAGCTGCCTATGCCGAACAGATGAAAGTATTTCGAGAGAAGTGGGGAAAAGGGATCGATAACGGTGCGTCACCTGATACCATCGCAAAAGTCGTCCTGCATGCAGCTACATCACCAAAACCCAAGCGGAGATACCACCCCAACCCGGACGCAAAGTTCGCAATCATCGCGAAACGGTTCCTCGGATACGGCGTGCTGGACAGAATTTTGCCGGGCCAAACGATCAAGTAGGAAACTCCACAACAATAGTGAAGGGCCTGCTCATTGTAGAAACGGTGTTGTGTCGAAAAAACACGATGTCCCGGCATAACAAGGCACTGCAGCCGAAAAAAACCGCGGTGCGGTTTTTCTCGCGGCAGAGCTTAGCTTTAAGCTTCTGCCTGAATTACATCGTCTGATACATACAGTATGTATGGACATCTGAAAACACCCTGTTTGCAACAAGAACGATCTACATCCGAACATTCAAGGGCGTTCAGCGGTTAAGATGCTTGTCGGCGGACGGTAAACATCGAGTGTCTTCAGCGGAAAACAGATAATCACCATGTCAGACAACACAATAGGTCGTTTTTTTGCATATGTGAATTGGCTTTTCAATCCATTCCATGGATTGAAGACAACGGAAGTCTATGATTTGATCGGCACCACTTCTCTAACCGAGAATGCTTTATATCTGAATCTTGGCTATTGGCGGGATGTGGATACAATTGATGAAGCCAGTGAAGAGCTTGTGCTTCTTGTGGCAAAAAGAGGCGCCATGGGTCCAGGCGATACCGTATTGGATTGCGGGTATGGTTTTGGCGATCAGGACATCCTCTGGGCGAGGAACATGAAGCCCGACAAAATTATCGGGCTGAATATTACGAAATCCCAGGTTGGAAGAGCCCGAAAGAATGTTGCCGATGCAGGACTGGAGAAATCAATTGATTTACGTGAAGGTTCGGCAACAGAAATGCCGATTGAAAATGAATCCGTTGATCTGGTCGTTTCCGTGGAAAGCGCTTTCCACTACAGAAGCCGTGAGGATTTTTTCCGGGAAGCGTTCCGCGTTCTGCGTCCGGGCGGGAGGCTTGTGACAGCGGACATTTTACCCATGAAAAACTCCGATAATCCTTTCAGGCGAATAGAGCAGTGGATTTCATGGAACCTTGTGGCAGGGAAATTCAATATTCCACAGGATAACTACTATCTGATCCCGGTCTATAACGACAAACTCTCCAAAGCCGGGTTTGCCAACATTGATATTGAATCGATACGTGACGATGTCTATACCCCTCTTCATGAGTATCTGTCAAGAGAACGGACCTTTGTCGACAAGCTGCCTCCGCTTGCAAAGATGCTGGCGCAAACAGCGTTCAATCGTTCCGCTGACAGCGTCTATGCCGGGCTGGATTATGTTCTTTCTTATGCTGAAAAACCATAGGGACACCTCGATTACTTTATTCCGCGTCATGATTACTTCGTTATCCCGACAAGTCGGGATCGAAATCCTCACGTACTTTCTTTATTATGGTAAAAAGTCATAAATTGAAAAATTATTTAAGCAAAACAAGAGGGAGAGTTAATAATGGAAGCTATAATCTACGTTAAGCCGGAGTGCAAGAATAACATTAAGCAGGTGGAGATGCTCCGCAGCAAGAACCATACGGTAACTGTGAGGAACATATTTGAAGAAGACTGGACCAAAGAGAAGCTGCGGTCCTTTTTTCAGAACCTGCCTCTTGAGAAGTGGCACAACCCGTATGCCCCGAGAGTGAAAAGCGGGGAGATCAATCCGAAAGATTGGGACGAAGAGCAGGTCCTGGCTGAAATGATACAAGACAACTATCTGATAAGGCGACCGCTCTTGAGGGTGGAAACCCGACAGGATTGCGGTTTTGATAGTGCCCTGGCCCTTGAGCTGATGGCGAGCGCTGAAGTAGACGAGGTGCTCGTGTGCCACCAGGCTGGCAAAGTATGCGATTGAAGTCGAAACCCTTCAATCTCCTTTTCACCGTTTCAAAACAAACGTCTGGTCTGAGAGATTATGTGTTACGGTGTCTAAATTTCAACTGACAGCAGGGAGGACCTCTCCCAGCGCAACAGCGATCTCGTTCGGTTCGAGAAGGTAGCCGAACCGCTCTCCGATCCATGCATTGCTCTGCTTGATCACCCCTTTCAGTGGTTCGTTGGTTCAAAATCATCCTGCAGTTGTACCTTTCGGCACCAGCATCCATCCTCTTTAGAACTGGGGTTCTCCGAACCCGTTGACTGGTATAAAGAGGAACAGGATGAGCTCGATGCGACAAAAGAACTCTACGCCGTCCTCGACTCCCTCTTGACCTCAGGCCATCAGGTCGACTTGCTGGACAGGTGGGAAGGCTCTGCGCCGGAGGATATCACAACAATCGACGTCTCCCTCGATGAAGTCTCACCGGCCGCTTTCAGATTGTTTGAAGGTCACAAGTTCAGAATCAGGAAAGAGAATACCCCGCAAGGTCATTGAGTTTAAATTCAACGACTCAGCAAAATCAACAGTTCAACATCCATCAGCAACAGTATATCTGGTAAATAAGGCATAAGAACCTACATGCGGATAACTATAAAGCTGCGATGATCTGGCGAAAAGTATTTATACTGTATATTGTTGACAGGTAGACAAGGATTTTGGTAGTACGGAAAAAAGGTGAAGCGTAGCAATAACTCATAAAAGGTTGAGGTTATGAAAATTCGCACTGTGGTATTACTGATCGCAACGCACTGCGCCGTTGGCGTCCTGGGCTTCATGATCGGAATCTATGCGTTACCTATTCTTACTGCCCCGTCTGCACCAAGCGAAGCTGCGATAAAGGAGGTGTCCTCGGAAGCAAGGTATACAGGTCAATTCCGAAGAGACCTGAAAGACAGTGATGCCTTGCATTGGGGAGAAGGTACGGTTTCGGTTGGCCCCAAGTACATTACCCTTATGGGCAGGCTGGCGCCTGGCCCGGATTACAAACTCTATCTTTCTCCGGAATTCGTTGAGACCGAAGCAGACTTCAATCGTCTGAAGTCTACGATGGTTCGTGTAGGCGATGTTAAAACATTCGAGAACTTTGTGGTGGAAGTATCGCCAGATATCGATCCGTCGGAATTCACGAGCGTTATTGTATGGTGCGAAGCTTTCGGAGAGTTCATTACGTCTGCCAAATACCAGTAGTTTATATTTGGAGGTTTCACTATAGGATGTCCTCTAGCCTCGACGATGTGTCAGCTACTGCATTCAGCTTGTTTGAAGATCACAAGTTCAGAATAAGGAAAGAGAACACCCCGCAAGGCAATTGAACTATTTTTCGTGACCACGCAAAGCACATTTATAACGTTGCAAGCCAACATACAGGTCAGTCCCTACAGGTTTTCAGCACAAACAACTCAACAGTTCAACAGCTGATTTACGGCTGTGACCTAACTTGTATAAAAGTCATCAAAACCTGCCTGCGGATATGCATAATGCAGACGTTTTGGTCTGGTGAAAAATGTTTATACTGTATATTGTTGACAGGTGACAAGAAATCCTGTAGTATAGATAATAAATGATGTTAGTAGGCCCACGCCTTCGGCGGAATGGAGGAGAAAGAATGAAATCAATAACAGATAGTATTGCTTTATCGATGGATTGTGATTCAATAGAACTTGTTCCATATTTACCATATATTCTTCAGGATTTTCATGAGGTTGGTTCACATGCAGAATCTTTATTAAGGGTAATAAATGAGCTTAAGCCCGATAGGAAGATAAACGTACTTGACCTTGGCTGTGGTAAAGGCGCTGTCTTGTGTACGATTGCAGAAAAAATAGACTCAACATGTTTGGGAATAGATGCAATAGAACCCTTCATCCAGTATGCCAATAAATATAAAAATCAAAGAAATATTAAAAATTGTGATTTTGTTGTTGGGGATATAAGAAATCTACAGGATATAAAAAGTTCATATGACTTTATAATTATGGGATCTATCGGGCCAATTTTTGAAAGCTATACTATCGCTATGGAATCATTAAAAAAAATATTACAAGACGATGGATACATATTATTAGATGATGGATACATGGAAAATGGTAAAAAGCATGCTGTAACATTAGAAAAAGAAGAACTATTCGTGCAAATCAATAAAGCAGGAATGTATATAGAAAGAGAATATACAGGGAAAGATATATGTTTAGCAGATGAATTTGAAGGACAATTGGATAAAATCAAAGTACGTTGCAATGAATTAATTGAAAAGTATCCAGAGGGTGAAATATTGTTTCGCAAGTATATTGAAAAGCAAGAAGTTGAATATAGTGCTTTGGAAAACGAAATAACATGTTCAACGATGGTTATAAGAAAATTGGCCTAACAAATGCAGTAGGCAAAACTATTGTCACGGTTTTGGCAGAGACGCTCCGGCACTGATCGTGCCTCCGCTCCAAAACCTCGCCAATACCTTCGCCTGCGGTTCAGGCCGTTTTGCTACTGAAATCGATGTTATGCATAAAAATATGATGAAAGACATATCGATAATCGACACAACAATTGAAAACATTGCGCAACTTGGAGTGTGCGGCTACAAGAACATTAAAAAGCCTGGGCTGCCTGAAAAGATGAACTGGCTTCGCGGCAGATTTTCTGAAGGGCTTAAAATAAAATCTCTTTATTCGGAAAAAGACGGCACACAGGGAATGATTGAATATATACCCGGCAAATATTGCTGGCGCCCTGTAAAGGCACAAGACTTCATGTTTATTCACTGTATATTCGTAGGATTTAAAAATGTCTACAAAAATAATGGTTTTGCCTCGCAGCTAATTGCCGAATGTGAAAAAGATGCAAAAAAACAAAAATTAAAAGGTGTCGCTGTCGTTACACGTAAAGGTTCTTTTATGGCAGGTAAGGAAATAGTTGTTAAAAACAACTACACTGTTGCTGATTCAGCAACGCCAGACTTTGAATTACTCGTTAAAAAGTTTACAAAAAACGCACCAGATCCAAAATTCAATATAAAACCGATTGATAGATCGAGTGGCTTGACTATTATAAGAGCGGATCAATGTCCCTACACTATCAAAAATGTAAAAGAAATCTGCGAAACAGCGGAAAATGATTACGGAATAAAAATAAACGTCATAAATCTAAAAAATTATAAAGAAGCACAAGAAGCCCCTAACCCTTTTGGTACATTTTGCATGATTTACAACGGAACTATTATAGCCGATAGCCCTATAAGCAATGGACGATTTAAAAACATAATGAAAAAATTAAAAGCATAACAAAACGTTTCACTGGGCGTAGCTTCGCGCTGCCAGTGAATTCAAACGTTATGTGTAAGAATCTAGGAGATTCATGAACTTAGAATATCAAATTAGTAAAGGCAGTCCACATTACTACTGGTGTATGGCATGGAGAAATAACGAAAACAAAGGGTCCATCCCAGGGAAGTTGGGCAAAAAGTTATCCATTAAAAGGCGTGTTGATGAAGGCATTCCCATTGGCTTACTGGCATCTGGATAAAACTCCGATTGCACGGTGCTCTATTGCTCCAAGAGAAACCCACAGACCACTGGGTGGTGATGATTCGAAGGATAATGTTTGGTCGTTAACCTGCTTTTTTATAAAACGCAAGTTTAGAAATAGAAGGATTGTGTCAATTTTGCTTGAGCAAGCAATCAAATACGCCAATAAAAGTGGTGCAAAGTATGTGGAAGCATATCCTATTGATCCAGACTCTAAATCAGGGAGTTACCGTTGCATGGGTTTCACAATTCAACATATCAACAGTTCAACAACCATTGTACCGGTTCTTGAAGATCGGGGAATAATGTAGTCGAGAGTTATGTGCTCTCCGCTTTCCTCGCGACAACTGCCATGTCAGGAGAATCTGAGGAAAAAGCCGAGCCTGCGACATCAGAGTAAAACTCAGCGGCATCAAATCCGTTCTCTTCAAACTCCTCCCGTAACGAATCTTGACTGAAATATTGTAGCCAGTTATAGACAACACGGGTTCTTTTCTCTTCGATTATCGTGTATTTATCGAGGGTTACTTTTTCCTTTTCATATTTGAATGTGTTCAGGAAGCCATAATAATTTTCAGGAGACCAAAAATGATCGAGTTGGTTATATTCGTACGTTACAACCTCATTCCTGTTATTGAACGTATTTAACGAATGAACATCCAACAGAACTGAACCACCGGGCTTCAGAAATTTGTGGAATTTGGCAAGCAGTGCCTTCCTTTGGACAGGGCTCAACGCACAAAAATCGCAAAAAATCATCGTAATAAGGTCGAATCTTTTTTTAGTCTCAAATTCCAGATAGTTTTGCTGAAAGTAGTTAATATTCAATCCTTTTTGATCAGCAACCTTTTTTGCGTACTGGATGGATCTGCTTGAAAAGTCGATTCCGGTAACATCAGCATTATTTTCTGCAAACAGGGCTGTATACAGTCCCGGTCCACAACCAAAATCAGCAATACTTGTATTTACCTCTATTCCAAAATGAGACATTATCCATTTTACGGAACGGGCAATGAAATCTTTGTTTCGGGATGAAAGGTCAACAGATTCGTTCAAATGGTATTCAAGCATCTTCATTGATGTATGCTCATCAGTCCATAGTTCGTCTGCTGTATAAAATTGAAAAGGTGTTGGGCGTGAGTTTATTTCTTCTAATTTATCAAACAAAGATGCCTCCTTTTTGGTGATCTCCGCATAACGCGCTGAGCGAAGGGGCTGAGTACGTGGTGTAGCTTCCCTTTGCGCGGTTTGTTATGCATTTTTTCTAACTGTGCTCCATGGCTTTGCCGTGTAATAAGGTGAACCGCCAGCCTTGAATATTACTTTTTTTACTCCTGCTTTAGAAGGTATTTTTCAAGCATAGCAATGCTTTTTGCCACTTAGTTCCGTCTTTCGATAACACCCCTTATGTCAACTTTCCTTCCTTTTCCGCTTGTGGAATCACACATCAATCAACAACACCTCACTCAATCTCGATATCATAAGCATCCAGCAAACCGGAAAGTCCTGACAGTGAGAATTTTGTCTTACGAATCCGGTTTTTTTTCGGGTTGATGGAGAAGTTATAAGCAGACCGAAAATCGGCTTTTTCAAAGTGAATGTTTTCTGAATTTGGTGTTACAGCAAACGGGGCAAGTTCCCTACCCACATATAAGTCAAAATTTGCAAGTTGCATGCCGGAGAGAAGTGTTTAAGCGGTATATTATTGATGTGGTACAAGGAGAGCTGTAGTACAGATAACAAATAATGTTAGATTTATGTAAAGCCCTTGTGATTTTGATATGGAAACGATATTAAGAGATTACGAAAGCAAAGATTATTTACAGTGTGAAGCCCTTGTCAATGATGCATGGGAATTTGATAAGAATTTCAAGCCACAAGGTCTGGCTGATATTGCAAAGCTAATCTACACGAAGGGATCTGTGATAAATAGTAACTTTAGGCGAGTAATAGAAATAGACGGTAGGGTTGTGGGCTTCATTTTCGGGCTTAACGAGAACGCCAATAAACCAAAAGGTGGCTTTCTTTTCGGATTAAAAATTATATGGAAATTGCTCCAAGTAAAACCCACTAGACCGAGCAGTAGGAAGGAGTTACTAAACGCATTTCACGTTCATGAGAATAATCGTTCAAGGTTAGTGGATAAGGGCAGGAGTGAAATAGTTCTTTTTGTAGTTGAAAAACATTTCAGAGGGCAAGGATTCGGAAAGAAGTTATGGGGTGAATTTCATTCTCATTGCCAAGAAAGCTTGGTCAAGTCAATCATCGTGGAAACAAATACAGATGGCGCAAGTGCTTTTTATGAAAAGCTCGGTTTTGAGATTATAGGTGACTTTTATTCTCCCGTTCATCAATTTGCTGCACCAAATAGCCGGGCATGCATATATGAATATCGATGCCAGTGAAAATCTAACAAGGCAAATTCATCCGACGTTCATACCTCGCGCGGCTGATTGGCGACGTTAGGATAAAAAAGTAAATAATAATGAATTCAAGAAAAATCAAAATACTAAGCATCAGTGTTTTTGTTGTTTTAATTATCATAATTGGATATTCGTCTGTATATGGAAGGTTGCTTCCTTATAGTC
>JAKSDC010000218.1 GCA_022360275.1 Chlorobiales bacterium | reverse complement strand
TGAAGTGTTATTATTTTGCAGGCTAGCACAAGAACTTCGAGAATAGGGGCTGCCGCAGAATAGAGTTGTTCAGCAAGTAAAAAACTTTAACCAACAACGACCTTTTCACCCTCAAACAGGCAGAAACAAAAACCCCCGGCGCTCAACCGGGCATACTAATTCCCCCCTTCCAACCTCCCGCAAACACAAAGGGGCTGTCTCAGTTTTAATTCTGAGACAGCCCCTTTCGGACGTTTTAGGATTGTTTCGGAAACTACTGGAAGTGGAGATGGCGGGAATCGAACCCGCGTCCAGAACATTGCTTGAAACAGCCACCACACTCATCTTCGATGTTTATTGTTCGTGTTCCAGGACTCCACCGACAAAGTTCGAAACACTATTCCGGTTTAGTATTCACCCGATTTCCCGGAAAGCAATCAGATGAAGCTTACTTGCGCGAGCTATGGCTCAAGCGCGGATTATGCCATTCGATGAATTCAGAGTAAGCGCCTCCATCATCGAACGATGGCTGATTGAATTAACTTTTGCTAATCAGGCAGCCATTGCATACGAATAATCGTCTGCATCTAATAGTTGCATAGACTTCTTTAACGAGTCCATCCATGCTGAAACTCGGAGTGCAACTGGATCGCACACCTGTCCTGTCAAAAGCCTGTCATCCCCGATAACAAAGAACAAAAAGAAACCCCACCTTCTCTGGTTAAAGGCTTATATTAACCTTTAATCAATGAAGAACAACCGGAAATCAAGAGAATTAAGTTCCATGCTCAAAAAAAAGCTGAAAACAACCAGCGTTATCTTTTGGGGGATAGTCTCGTACGTAATACTTGTTGTGCTGCTGACCTTCTTCGGCGGCTGAATCGTGTTAGTTCATTCCTGGAAGTTCAGGGGAATTGGCTGCGAAATGGTATTCTCCACCCTTTGAACGCACGGCCCTTGCCCACATACGTTCATACTCGCCACTAAAAACAATATCTTTTGTTGCCTCGGTCGTATACCATGAGCCTTCTTCGAACTCCGCCTCCAGCTGACCGGAAGCCCAACCTGCATAACCAAGGTAAAAACGAACTTCGGAAGACGAAACCACACCTGAAGCAAGAAGGTAACTGAGCTGCTCCTGTTCCCCCCCCCAGAAAACTCCCGGTAAAACTTCATGGGAACCATCAACCACATCCCCTCTGCTGTGCAGATAATGGACTGTATCAACTTGTACCGGCCCCCCCATGTGAAGAGGAACGTCAAGGTCATCAAAACCTGTAATGGCATCACTTATCTTAATTTCCATCGGGCGGTTCAGAATAAAACCCAACGATCCAGTATCATTATGCTCACACATCAATAAAACAGTTCGCTTGAAACTTGATTCAAGCATGACCGCCGAAGCCATAATAAGGCTGCCGGTTGTAAGTTGCTCAAACTCGTTTACCATGATTTATCCACTGGTTTCAATATATCTTATCAACTCCTCTGCATGCTCGGCAGGCTTTACCTTCGGCCATACGTGCTCTATAGTACCGTCCTCTCCGATAAGGTAGGTAACCCTGTTGGTCCCCATATACTCCCGGCCCATAAATTTTTTCAGCCCCCAAACACCGTAATCTTGCACGATTTTTTTACCTTCATCAGCAACAAGCCTGAAAGGAAGTTCATATTTTTCGACAAACTTCTTGTGGCGTTTTTCACTGTCTATGCTGACCCCAAGCACCTCGACACCTATCTCTTTGAATTTAGGGAAATTGTCACGAAATGCACAAGCCTCCTTGGTGCATCCTGGAGTATCGTCTTTCGGGTAGAAATAAAGAATAACCTTTTTGCCGATATAATCTTTGAGTTTGACGGTTTTTCCATCCTGATCGATTGCCTCGAAAAGAGGCGCTTTCATACCCGGTTCAAGCAAAGCCATATATATGAACTTTTATGATTATCAAGTATTAACTGATTGATATGAATTAATTGCGCAAACAAAAAGTTTCTTTGCTTGAACCTGAGGGATAAACCATAAATCAGAAACTGTGCTGACTTTTTTGCACGCCTGATCGCTTTAAACAATGAGAAACTTCTCCCGGCGCAAATAGTATGGACACCTACAATTATTGCCCTTTATGTGGAGCTTCACTTGAAACTGCGGAAATAGAGAACAGAACAAGGAAAATATGTCCTTCTTGCTCATGGATACATTACGCAAACCCTCTGCCCGTAGCAGTTGCTTACACTGAAAACCTTTCGGGGGAACTGCTGGTTGTCAGAAGAGCTCACCAGCCCGCTTATAATGAATGGGCTTTGCCTGGAGGATTTCTCGAATCAGGTGAAACCCCGCAGGAAGGTTGCCTTAGGGAACTTCTTGAAGAGACCTCATTGAGCGGGAAAATAGACCGGCTGATTGGCGCATATCATCGTGAATCGAAAATGTACGGTTCACTGCTTGTTGTAGCCTACAAAGTAATCGTAAGCGAAGGAATACTCAGAATCAACCATGAGCTTTACGAAGCAGACTTTTATCCTCACGAACGCATACCGACCATCAAGATCCCCCTCCATCAAAAAATCATCGAAGATGCAAGAAATCACGAATACCTGCCTCCTCTGTAAACAACCTTTCACTGAGCTTTCGGTTCAGAGCTCGAAAACGCAGGCGTTCCAGGCGATTCTCACTCACTTCCCTCTGAAAACTGCTTACCGATCTCTTTTCCGCTTCCCGCTTTGCGCCGCCCTTGTTTTTCAGATACCTGCTGCATGTTTTCTACAAGAGCCTTCTGCAAGGCCAGCCCTGCACCGGCAATATCAGAACCCGAAGGAGCTTGAAAAACCCTGAGCTCGAAAAACGGTAGAATCGCCAGAACATGGTCCATTATATCCGCCTGTATCGCTTCGTAATTTGCCCATACCTGATCATTGCTGAAAACGTAAATCTGTACAGAAATACCGTTTTCAGTCGGTTCCAGATGACGAATCAGAAACGTCATGTCAGGGTTTATCTTCGGATGATTCCGGAGATAGGCGACGAGATACGCCCTGAATGTTCCGAGGTTTGTCAGCCTGCGTCCGTTGATCGGTGAAGAGGTATCAATGCCGTGACGTTGATTGTATTCACTGACCTCATGCGTCTTTTCCCTCAGATAAGATTGTAAAAGCTGTACTTTGCCGAATTTCTCAAGCATGCCTTCATCACAGAAACGAACACTGTTCATATCGATAGTAATTGATCGTTTGATCCTGCGCCCGCCGGACTCGTCCATTCCTCTCCAGTTTTTGAAGCCCTCTGAAATGAGCGCATAAGCAGGAATCGTGCTGATGGTTTTATCCCAGTTCTGAACGGATACCGTTACGAGAGAAATATCGATAACATCACCGTCGGCACCGTATTTCGGCATCTCGATCCAGTCACCAACCTTCACAAGATTATTCGTCGCTAACTGAATGCCGGCAACAAAACCGAGGATGGAATCCTTGAAAATAAGTATGATGATTGCCGTAAAAGCACCAAGCCCGCTGAATAACACCACCGGTGATTGACCGATGAGGTTGGAAATAACAATCACCATCCCAACCAAAACCACTACCGTTTTTATTACCTGAATAAAACTCTTGAGCGGCAGTTTCCGGGCAACCGCACTCTGATTGTAGTACTCCAGGAGTGCATCGAGTGCGTTGAGCACAAGAAAGACAAAAATAACGGTCAGGTAAAGCAGTGCAAGGGACTGGACAACATCAATGGTCCGGGGATAAAACTGAAAGACAGGCACCACAAGGTTATACAGCAAAAGCGGAGGGACCAGGTGAGCCAACCAGTTAAACACTTTGTGCTTTACCAGCAGATCGTCGTAACGGGTTTTCGTCCTTGCGGCAAATGAAGTAATGATATTCAGCAGAATCCTTTTTGTCAGCACCTCCACCGTTACTATAAGTATCAGGCTGACCAGTGCCATTACGACAGTAAGAGCCATTTTTGCTTCTGCCTCATGTAATCCATGTGCCTGGAGGTAAGAAAGTGCAGCTTCTATCATGTGTCGTGTTGCGTTTTGCCGTTGTCCTGTGCTATAGGAATGGTAAAACTGAAGAGTGATCCAAGATTCAGTCGGGAATGAACCTCGACTTTCCCCTTGTGGGCAAGAATAATGTGCTTCACAATGGACAATCCCAGACCTGTTCCGCCAATCGCTCTTGATCTTGCCTTGTCAACACGGTAAAACCGTTCGAATATTCTCCCGAGATCTTTTTGAGCTATCCCTATACCGTTATCCTTCACATCGACTTTTACCATGTCATCGGCCACAGTGGCCTTTATCCAGATTTGCCCGTTCTCTTCGGGAACATACTTTATAGCATTGTCCACAAGGTTTCGAACAACAAGTTCAAGGTAATCCCTGTCGGCGTTAACATAAGGAAGATCCCGGGGAACATGCAAATGTAAAGCTATGCCTTTCTTTTCAATCGCCCGGCTGAAAAGGCTCACTGCTTTTTCAACAAGATCACCCAGATTGACCGGCTTGAACTTATAGTTTATCCGACCCGACTCTATTTTTGAAAGATCAAGCACATCATTGATAAGCGCAGTGAGCTGCTCGCTCTCCTGGAGGATTATTCTCAGAAAATGTTTGGCATTTTCCGGGTCGTGTATTGCCCCTTCAAGAAGGGTTTCGGTATAGCCTGTAATACTTGTCAGAGGTGTGCGAAGCTCATGGGAAACACTGGAAACAAAATCCCTTCTTACCTGCTCCAGGTTACGCAGTCTGGTGATGTCGTTGAGGACAAATACTGTCCCCAAGGAAACCTTGTCTTTAACTACCGGCATCGCACTGACTTGTAGGACCCTTTCGCCGCGGTCTGTCATGACGGCAATCTCTTCCTTGGCAACCGGAGAATCCGATACTTTTACCCGCTCGAACAGATCAAGCAGTCGGGAATCGGTGACTTTGTGACCGGAGCCTGTCTTTATCATCTGTCCGCAATCAAGGCTGAAAAAACTGCAGGCAGCAGGATTTCCAAGCATAACAACCCCATTCGAGTCGGTAACGATAATCGCCTCACGAATACTTGAAAAAACCGCCTTGAACCACTCTTCCTGCTGATTCATGCGCATCATTTCATCAGAGATGAAATTAAATGCCCGTGCCAGTTGCCCAATCTCATCGTCGCGTTTTATGCGAAGTTTGAAAGAATAATCTCCATGAACAACATTATCGGCCGCCGAGGCAATACGCCGTATAGGCCTTGCAAGGAAAACAGCGGTCAGAGCACCGAAAATCAAAGAAAGAAGCAGTGACCCGAACAAGGCTCCTTCAACACCATGCCGGATTTCAGCCTCGAGCATACGAATCTGGCTCAAGGGCTTTGCGAACCGGAGGATGGCAAAAGGTTTCTCCGTGCCCAGCGGCATCGCGATATACAGCATGTTTTCTCCTACGGTCTCACTGAAACGGATGCTTTCACCGGAACCTTTACTGAGCGCCTGCTGTACTTCAGGACGCTGCAGATGATTCTCAACGAAAGGCAAACGTTCCGCGGCAATATATGAATCACCGATAACTTCACCATTCATCGAAATGAGTGTCACTCGAAGCTCCAGCGCAGCACCGACATCATCAGCCCACCGATCTGACGCTCTGATGTCATCCCACTGTTCCGGCCAGCTGTCGAGAAGCTGACGGTTAAGCTGAAGTTCTTTGTATAACTGGTCTTTCAGATCATCATAGAAAAGCGACCGAAGCTGACTGCCAAGATAAAAATAGCTGATTGCTACCGTAAAGAAAATAACTACTCCGAAAACCAGCCCCAACCGTAAAGAAACGCTAGTTTTCTTCACCATTTTCCCTACTCTCCTCAAGCTTGTAGCCAAGCCCCCTTACGGTTTTGATAAGCTTGCCTGTCTGGCCGAGCTTCTCTCTCAATCTGGTGATATGCGTATCAATGGTGCGGGTATTGATGGTTTTGTCCACATCCCAGACATCGCTGAGAAGTGTTTCGCGTGACTGCGCCTGCCCTCTGCGCTTCAGAAGTACTGCAAGCAGTTTGAACTCCATAAGTGTCAACGTCACCTCTTTGCCGTTAAGCGTAACACTGTGCCTGGCTATATCAACCTCGAGCCCGTCGCACTTCATAACTTCCCTGGCATTCTGCCTTCCTCTCCTGTCACGCTTGAGAATAGCGCGGATTCTCAGATTCAGCTCGCGAGGACTGAAAGGCTTCACCACGTAGTCATCGATGCCCAGTTCAAACCCCAGCACCTTGTCGATCTCCTCCCCTTTAGCGGTCAACATAACAATCGGAAGGTCCCTGAAAAGCTGGTGCTGGCGGATTTTCCTGCAAACCTCGAAACCATCGATCCCGGGAAGCATGATATCGAGCAGAACAAGATCAACATCCCTTTCAGCAAGCAGTTGGAGAGCGTCTTCTCCCGTTTCAGCCAGAAAACATTTATAACCTGCCTTCTCGAGATTGTATTTCAGAAGTTTTGCCAGGTTGCGGTCATCTTCCACGACAAGAATCAATGGCTCGGACATGGTATCATAAATGACTGTTAGGAAAAACCTGAAACAAGCAATTCACGTGGAAATATAGGTATCAGGCATGAATTTTCCAGCACGCCGCCCGATGCCCCGGGTCATATACCTCAAGCCGAGGCTCAAACTTCCGACAATGATCGTCTGCAAGAGGGCAGCGATTGGCAAATCTGCACCCCTCGGGAAGCCGGATTGCGCTTGGAACGTTCCCCTCTATAACGTTGAGACGTTGTTTTTTCGAGCCTATTCTTGGAATCGATTTGAGCAATCCTGCAGTATAGGGGTGCAAAGGATCGGAAAAAATCTGGGATACACTCCCCTCTTCAACAACTTTGGAGGCATACATAACCAGAACATCTTCACACAACTCGGCAATAACTCCGAAATCATGCGTAATAAGAATCACGCTCATTCCGGTATCGACCTGCAGTTTGCCGATCAGTTCGAGAATCTGTGCCTGAACGGTCACATCGAGCGCCGTTGTCGGTTCATCGGCAATAAGCAATGCCGGATCACACGACAAAGCCATGGCAATCATGACACGCTGACGCATTCCCCCGGAAAGCTCGTGGGGATAAGCATCGAACCGCTCGGACGGGTTTGGAATTCCTACGTGACGAAGCATGTCCACCGCTTGCTCCTTTGCCTTTCTTCCCGAAACATTACGATGCAGGAGAATTTGTTCAACAATCTGGTTACCGCAGGTATAGACAGGATTGAGGGAACTCATCGGCTCCTGAAAGATCATGGCGATGTCATTTCCTCTCAGCTTTCTCATCTCTTCTTCGGAAAGTTGCAGGAGGTCCCTGCCTTTCCAGAGAACCTCGCCACCGGCAAAATACCCCGGAGGCATCGGAACAAGACGCATGATGGACAATGCCGTCACCGATTTTCCGCATCCCGACTCTCCGACGATCCCGAGCGTTCGGTTGCGTCCAAGTGAAAAACTCACACCGTCAACCGCTTTGGCTGTTCCGCTGTCGGTGGAATAGTAGGTTTTGAGGTTTTTTACTTCCAGGATATTATCCATCAAAAAAAGTCCCTGTTAGACAAGCATAAATATTACCAGTTAACAAATAACTACCTGATGACTGAAAAAGGTACAAATATTCTTTTGCAGTTTCATTCTTCGCCTGAGAATATTCAAAGTCGCCTCAGTCAACAGGGAACAGAGGGTAACATAGCTGTGGATCGAGAGTAATAGAATCATGCTCATGTTCAGTAACAGCCACTACGTACTACCGAGCGGAAAAATGGCCGGGGTTTTAATACACAACGGGTGGAGCGGGGGTAGCCCATGGGAGGTAAACACGTGGGGGGAAATTTTTTGCTGCCTGAGATAAACTCAGAAGGTGATACTCATACTTACGAACGAATCGGTGACGAAGTGAAGACAGGAAATGCCGAATTGGCCGTACTCACATATTTTTTTGGAAAGGAAAACTCTCGGGTATTGCAATCAAACAAAAGGATTCAGTAATTGGTATGCGCTTAAAAATGCTGTATTCGAAAAGTTTGGGAAGGGATATCAAGGCAGCAGATATCATTTGGGGTTCGCTTTCCAGAGGAAAAAACGTAATTTCACTATGAATACAATGAATTTTCAGAAACCGGAACACTTTTCATGTACTCGGTCGAGGTAGAAAAGCAGAAAGAAGAATATGAAAAGCAACAAGCAAAAGAGGGTGCAGCATCAGGATTTTAGCAAACTAAAACCCAAGCTCCTCTTTTGGCGTCTCGACTGGAGGCGCAACTTTTCCAATCCCCATTATGGACACCTCTAAAAAACGAACTCTGATGGGCATCTCTATTGGGCACCTCTATTTATTGTCATGAGCGGTTCAAGTGCAAGGCGAGTGGAGCGCAGAAACCGGAATGTACACGGAGTACATGAGGATTTCGAGCACCGATCAACGAAGCAATTGGATCGCGGAATAAATAAATAGAGGCGCCCGAAAGTCAGGAGCCTGCCAGTCATAGTAGTATAGTGCCGACAATTGGACTACGGGTTACAGTTCCAGGCAATGCTGTACATGAATTATCCGTCTCTGTAATTTTTGTTTGCGGAAAAGATATCCTTGTGAAACGAGATGTTCTGTGATAGCTTCTTGTAATGTCTTACCATGTACATTCAATGTCGATAAACGACACATCTGTAGGTCAGTTGGAGGTTTTTTTGCAACCGATAAAAAAAGGAGAAGCGAAATGACAGCAAGAAAAGTGCATGGATTTGTCCTGTTTGCTCTGTTTTGCTTGATCAGTATGAACGGCTTTGCGTCCGAAGGCCCTGAAAAACCCAGAAAAGAAGGGATTCTTCTCGTTGCTTTCGGGTCAAGCGAACAAACCGCACAGGTTTCGTTTGCAAATATCGACAAGAAGGTAAAAGAGGCATATCCCGGCATACCGGTGCGCTGGGCCTACACATCCCACATTATTCGTGAAAAACTTGCCAAACATGGTAAGTTCTTGGATTCGCCTGAAATGGCATTGGCCAAAATGCAAGATCAAAAATTCACCCATGTTGCAGTTCAGTCTCTTCATAACATAGGCGGATATGGATTTCACGATCTGAGCCGAACGATAGGGGCCTTCAAGCTAATGAATGAGTTCGAGAACGTGGTGCTGGGATATCCTCTGATGAGCTCCCAGAAAGACATGGAACAGGTTACTGCTGCCGTAAAAGTATCAATTCCTGCAGAACGCTCAAAAGAAGATGCAGTGGTGTTGGTGGGATATGGCACCCATCACCCGTCCAACGCGTTTTATGCAGCCTTGATGTTCCAGTTGCAACTTGACGACCCCAACATCTTTGTGGGAACGATAGAAGGGTACCCTGAAGTGAATTTGCTGAAACAACTGTTGCTCAGAAAGAACATCAAAAAAGCCTATTTGATGCCTTTCATGTCGGTGGCCGGAGCCCATGCCAAAAATGACATGGCCGGTGATGAAAAAGATTCATGGGTGTCGATATTGACAAAGGCCGGGATAGAGTGCAAGCCCGTGTTGAAAGGGACAGCGGAATATGATGAATATGTTGCTATCTGGGTCGATCACGTCGGGGAATCACTGAAACGTTTGAAATAAGACTACAGGTGTCAGACAGACAATTGCGACCTAGCAGCAAACAGTTTCACTTCTAAGCTTTCCGGGTTGTTTATTGATTTTTCGAATCCTTCGGAAGGTATGTTCCCCGCTGCTTGCAGCGGGGGTATACACAAAAACACCTTAGTTGACCGAAAAAATTGTCCTACAAATGGAGAGCAGCTATGAATATGACTCTGATATCTCCTCGTCACGCAACGCTTTATGATACCCCTCAAAAAATGAAATGATATTTCGATCATCAGACCAAAAAACTTTTTCGTTGTCTCCACTTTTAAAATATCCCCAACCAAAAAACATCTCTGCCTGATCTGGGGGATATTTAAAAATTATGAAATTACAGACCGGAAAAGATCCTTTATCCTCCCTAACCACTTTAGCTTTAAATGTAGAAGGCAACCCTCCCAGTTCTTCTTTTATTTCATCAACTCTGCACACAGTAGATTTACACACAGATTCCTCCCATATACCTTTCTTCTCTTTTATGTATTGTATTATTGCATTTTTAACATCTTGGTATTCCTGAGATTTGCGCGGGTCTTCTTGAATTATATAAGTACTTAAAACATCAAATTTTTTCAATTTTTCAATTTTTTCGAGAACATCATAAGATGCTTTACTGGCATAACCACAAAACTTAACTGAACCTGCTTCCCTATCCCATTTTGAATTGC
>JAKSDC010000188.1 GCA_022360275.1 Chlorobiales bacterium | reverse complement strand
GTGGCCACTTTATCGAACAGACTGCGATGAACTTCGTTTTTTTCCCGCATCACGCTGTTTGCCACTATGTTCTGGATCCAATCATAGCGTGCCCTGGCAACGGCAAAAGCGCCTCTGTTATCGTCCGGCAGCATCTTGCGAAGAGATCGCCACTGCTGCCCGCCCATCTGTTTTTGCATCAAGTCGATCATCCCGCTGTCTTCTTCCAGCAGTTTCTGGGCAACCCACTCAACCCGGTAATCTTCGGGGACATACCCTTTGATAGTGTCTTGGAGGCGCTGTAAAAGGTCGGCGTATTCGCCATCAGGGTTACAGCATGCTTCACTGACCGGATTGCGAATACTGGCCGTTTTGGCAATGGACTCCGAAAGTGCGTCAATACCGACACGCTTTGAAGCCGTCATGGGAACCACCGGAACACCGATGGACTTTTCAAATGCACCGAGGTCAATTACAAAACCTTTTTTTGCCGCGACATCCATCATGTTGAGCGCCACAATCATGGGAGTGCCGAGGCTCATCATCTCGGCAACCAGATACAACGATCTCGTCAATTGGGAAGCATCAACGACAACGACAACAAGATCGGGAGCTTGTTTGATAACAAAGTCCCTGGCGATCATCTCTTCTTTGGAATTGGCTGAAAGGCTGTACGTACCCGGCAGATCAACCACCCGATACGATATACCGTCCCGGATAAAACGCCCCTCTTTCTGCTCCACCGTTATCCCGGGCCAGTTACCGACGTGCTGGTTTGAACCGGTAAGAAAATTGAACACGGTTGATTTACCGGTGTTGGGTTGTCCGGCAAGAGCAACGGTAATCTCAGGAACTCGACTTGATGATTCACTCATACTCATGCTGCTGTCTCCGCACTATTATTTTTTTTGCCTCTCCACGGCCCAATGCAACTTGCGTGTCACGCAAAAACACAATCAAAGGGCCAATCCCGAAGTTTTGGATGCCAAGCAATGCCGCCTCGGGTGTAAATCCCCTGCCGGCAGCACGGCGAACAAATTTTTTGTCGCCGGAAATCGATTGAACGACAGCCCATGATCCGGACTTCATTCGATCAAGGGTCATACCTTCGTTAACTGCTTTCATGTTCACAGGCTGTTATTTTTTTAGATCATCTCAATTTATTACGCTTCCTGATGTCCAATT
>JAKSDC010000215.1 GCA_022360275.1 Chlorobiales bacterium | reverse complement strand
GTCCCGATTGCTGGAAGAAAACGAAAGAGCGCACTTTATGACCAAACGGTTCGACAGGGAAGGAGGATCAGCGAAACACCACATTCAGACTTTCAGTGCATTAAAGCATTTCGACTACAACTCAGTGATGAGTTTCAGCTATGAGCAGCTTTTTCAAACCATGAGGGAATTGAAACTGCCCTATCCCGACGCGGAGCAGATGTTCAGAAGAATGACGTTTAATGTGGCGGCCCGAAACTGTGACGACCACACCAAAAACTTATCGTTCCGGTTGAAGCAGGACGCCAAATGGGAACTGGCGCCGGCTTATGATGTTTGCCACGCTTATCAGCCCAATCATCGATGGGTCAGTCAGCATGCATTGAGCATCAACGGAAAACGGACGAACATCACGAAAGAAGATCTGTTGACCATCGGCAATTCCGTAAGCGTAAAAAAAGCTGCCGAAATCATTGACCAAGTCAATGCAGTTGTAGTACAATGGGAAAAGTATGCCGATGAGGTTGCAGTTTCGCCCAGCCTACGAAACCAGATCGGCAAAACCCTTATTCACTTGAAATAATGTGTGAGGATCACACGGGCAATGGCCGCACTTCCCGTTTGGAGTGATGCACGCCTTTAAGGTATACAGGATTGCAGAATGAACTTCTGCCGCAACGGTCTTTAACCCCACACAAACACGGGAAGACGAACAAAACACCTTTAAACCTAATAAACAGTGTCCCCTATTCCTCGACTATATTCTCTTCTCTGAGGGAGAGTGCTTCATATTCATGTACACTCCACCAGTTCTGAGTTCCTCCAGCATCTGCCTCAGCCGTTTTTCCTTTGTGTCTTGTCTCTTTGCTGAATTGATCCAAAGCAGGTAGTCATTGCGCTGGTACGCCGGCCGGGCCTCGTAATCGCCGAGAAGATGCTCTTTCTCCAGTGCTGCCAGGACAAACTCCGGCATGGGTTCAATGGGTCGTTTCAGGTTTGAATTGTCCATCATATCTCTCTCCCGAACGTCAACGCTCTCCATTTCCTGACACCGTGTTCGGTTTCAGGAATATGTAAGCAGTGTTTTTTTCGACGATCAGACGGATCGCCTCTTTGTTCCCGACATGTTCTTCACGGTGCCCTTGGTGCCGACCTTCTTCATTGCTTTTGCTGCCTTTGGCATATCCTTTTGAGGAACTTGAAGTACCTTTTGCGGTTTGCCGCTGGCTTTCAGGCGGTGAGCCGCCTTCT
>JAKSDC010000213.1 GCA_022360275.1 Chlorobiales bacterium | reverse complement strand
GCGACGAGTCCGGAGAAGCAGCCGATGATCGCGGCGAGAGGGATGAGGAACCAGTCTCGCTGAAAACCAGCGGAGATCATGGTGCGGTGAAATTTGTTTTTGGCGTGGACGAGTCGTGGCATGATGGTGATTTTCGTTGAAAGCCTGTGATGGCTGGGTTTGTGGGTGTGGTTAGGTTGTGGTGTAGCCAAGTGATTGTGTGGTTGATGTTATGCGTGTGCGGTGAGCGGATAACAGAAAGGTTATCGGTAAAGCGTGATTGTGTGAGCGAGTTTATGGTTGTGATCTGAGTTTATTGGACAGTTTGCACAAGATGCCAAGGCATCGCGGTGAGCGAGCGAGTTTGGGTGGTGTATGGCTAAATTGTGAAAGTGTAAAGGTAGGAATGTGTAGTGTGAAAGTGGTGTTCAGGCGCGTTAATGAGTTATATGGCTTGTAACAATATACATGAGATTGATTTGATGGATCAAGCTAGGGGGGTGGGGGAGTTTATGGTGGAAAGCTGAGCGGGGAAGATGGGCAAAATTGATGTGGGAGAGTATTAAACGGGGATGTTAGTTGCGATTGGCTACGTTTGGAGTGGTGGATCGTAGATAAGTGTGTATATTGCGCGGTAAATGATTATGTTTTAACTGATAATGTTAGGATAGGGGAGAGAATGTTTTGCGGAGATATTTGGCTCGTAAGTTGAGGAGTTTGATTTGATGAATGATCAGGTACAGCAGTGTGGAAGTGAGTGGGATAAGTTAAAGGCGTATCCTGTGCCGAAGTGGTTTCGTGATGCGAAGTTCGGGATTTTTATACATTGGGGGCCATATGCTGTACCGGGGTGGAGTGATGAGACATTTTTGGCTGAGTGGTATCCAACGCATATGTATCGGAAGGAGAGTCCTGCGTATGCGTATCATCGCAAGACTTGGGGTGATGTGAGTGAGTTTGGGTATAAGGAATTTATACCGATGTTTAAGGGGGAGCATTTTGATGCTACGAAGTGGGCGGATG
>JAKSDC010000212.1 GCA_022360275.1 Chlorobiales bacterium | reverse complement strand
GCTTGTGAAAAAGGTGTCTGCCGGCCGGCCCCATGTGGTGGATGCGGTGAAAAACAA
This sequence comes from Chlorobiales bacterium, assembly GCA_022360275.1. Lineage (GTDB taxonomy): Bacteria > Bacteroidota > Chlorobiia > Chlorobiales > Chlorobiaceae > Prosthecochloris. The sequence continues at coordinate 1,394 of JAKSDC010000212.1, read as the reverse complement.
GGAGGTCCAGCTCATCCTCAACACCGGCGCCACCAGCCAGACCCAACGGGACGGCTATGAGATCCGCCGGGCCGCCATCAAGTACAAAATCCCCTATGCAACCACCACCGACGGCACCAGGGCCATCTGCAGCGCCATCAAGGCCATGAAAAAGAAGCGCCTGACCGTTAAACCTGTACAGGAGTACCACCAGGAAAACAATAATGGATAATATAACCATCCCCCCTGGCGAGCGGCCCAGGGACGAATGCGGTGTATTCGGGCTGTACCGGCACCCGGAAGCAGCCAAAATCACCTATTTCGGCCTGTACGCCCTCCAGCACCGGGGCCAGGAAAGCGCGGGCATCTCCGTGAACCGGGGCATCAACGATAAGATCTTTTCCCATAAAGGCATGGGCCTGGTGCCCGAGGTCTTTAACATGGAGGACCTGGAGCGTATCGAAGGGGGGTCGGCCATCGGTCATGTGCGCTACTCCACCACCGGGGATTCCGTGCTCCTCAATGCCCAGCCCTTTGTGGTGAACCACCGCCACCGCTCCTATGCCCTGGCCCACAACGGCAACCTGGTGAACGCCCATACCCTGCGGGAGGAGCTGGAGGAAAGGGGATCCATTTTCCAGACCACCATGGATTCCGAGGTGTTCCTCCACCTGTTCATCAAGAACCTGGTTAAAGGGGATTATGAATCCGCCATCCTCAAGGCGGTGTCCAAGATCGAAGGGGCCTACTCCATGATCCTGCTCACCTGCAAGGGCGAGATCATCGGCATGAAAGACCCCAACGGGTTCCGGCCCCTGGCCCTGGGCAAGCTCAACGGCCATGACGTACTGGCCTCCGAGACCTGCGCCTTTGACCTGATCCAGGCGGAGTTCATCCGGGAGCTGGACCCCGGCGAGATCGTCATCATCAATGAGGACGGCATCCGCAGCATCTACCATCCCAAGGCGGCCCGGCAGAAATCCCTGTGCATATTCGAGTACATCTATTTTGCCCGGCCCGACTCCACCATTGACGGGAAAAATGTGTATGAGATGCGGAAAAACCACGGCCGCAGGCTGGCCCAGGAGTCCCATGTGGATGCGGATCTGGTCATGCCCTTCCCGGATTCCGGGAATTACGCGGCCATCGGGTATGCGGCCGAATCCGGCATCCCCTTTGAAATGGGCATGATTCGGAACCATTACGTGGGCCGCAGCTTTATCCAGCCCACCCAGGCCAGGCGGGACTTTGCCGTGCGCATCAAGCTCAACCCGGTGCGGGAGCTGATCAAAGGCAAAGACATCATCATTATCGAGGACTCCATTATCCGGGGCACCACCGCCAAAACCCGGGTGCGGGCCCTGCGGGAGCTGGGGGTGAACAAGGTGCACATGCGCATCTCCTGCCCGCCCCAT
>JAKSDC010000210.1 GCA_022360275.1 Chlorobiales bacterium | reverse complement strand
TAAAAAGGTTGCATCGTAGGTTTCGGGATCGTCGCTGAACAGCGTAATCACCATGATCATGCTGTTCTGCGTCTTGGCGGTCGTCACCCCGAATCTCGTCACTTCTTCCGGCAACTGACTGGTTGCCGTCGCCACCCTGTTCTGCACATTGACCGCCGCCTGGTCAGGATCGGTGCCCGTCCTGAAAAGCACGTTGATCACCAGGGAACCGTCATTGCTCGATGTCGATGTCATATAGGTCATGTCATCGACACCATTGATTGCCTCCTCGAGCGAAGGAGCTACCGAACGGGCGATGGTTTGTGCATCAGCTCCTGGATACGTAGCCGATACTTGTACAGCGGGTGGAGCTATATCGGGAAACTGTGTGAGAGGAAGCTGTGTAATACCGATCAAACCGAGCAGAAAAATGAATACCGATATAACCGTAGCGAGAACCGGCCTGTTGATAAATCGTTCAAACATAATCTACTTGTATTCTGCGCTGTTCATCGATGCTGCTCTTTCTGATCAGGGATGGCTTCTTTTTCAAGAGGCTGTGGATCGATCACTGTCCCGTCCGGCAAACGTGAGAATCCGGACACGACAATCGTATCGCCGTCCTCAAGACCATCGCTGACGATATAATTGGAATTGCTTTTTCCTACAACCGTTATCGGAGTTCTCGATACGGTATTGTCTTCCGACACCTTGAATACAAATATCCTGTCCTGAAGATCCACCGTGCTCGCCTGGGGAACCTGCACAATATTATCGTAACGGTAAGCAATGATTACTTTTCCTGTGTTACCCGAACGCAGTATGCCTTCGGCATTGGGAAAGGTTGCCCGAAACATGACCGAAGCCGTAGAACGATCGAACTGACCACTGACCGCATCGAGGCGGCCTTCGAAAGGGTAGCGGCTGCCATCTGCAAGAAGCAGGGTAACCGGCGGTACGGAAGCAAGTTTCTCCTCGATTGAGCTACCGGGAAATTGCTGCTTGAAACGTGCAAAGTCGATCTCGCTCATGCTGAAATAAGCCCGCATCTCGTGCACATCGGTCAGCGTTGTCAACTGTTCAGCCTGGTTTTTGCTTACAAGACTGCCGATACGAAACGGTATATCACCGATATAGCCGTCCACATGAGCTTTTATCCGGGTATAATCAAGGTTGATGCGTGCCCTCTGAACGGCAGCCTCCGCCTGTTCGAGGTTTGCCTTTGCAGACCGATGGTTCGCCATGGCCTGCTTCAGTTGTATTTCCGAAACAACCTTGTTTTTCACCAGCGGCCTGAGTCTTTCCACCTCAATCCATGCAACTTCGAGAGCTGCTTTTGCCGCATGTTGCGCTGCGACAGCCGATTTCAGCTCTTCCCGGTACACCCGGTCATCGATACCGAACAGCAATTGGCCGGATTTGACAAACTCGCCTTCATCGACAGCTATTTCCTGCAGAGTCCCGTCAACCTGAGGCCTGACTTCAACTGTAACAACCCCTTCAAGAAGAGCCGAATACTGCTTTGTCACCACCGTAGAAGAACTCTTGATTTTCATCACGGGAAGCGGCAGTGCTTGCGGCTGCATCCCCGCATCCCTGCTTGCGCCGCCACACCCTGCAAGCAAGGCAAAGAGCGTGAAGGCACAGAAAACCTGCTCTCTGACTCTTTTTCCGATATGTCTCGACATAACTATTTGATATAACAATAATTGATAGCGCAACTATAATTCACTCTAACAAAATCAGTTTTGGTGTCAACTGTTACTTTCAGTGGAAAAAAGAACCGTTTCTGTGCACACAATGTACAGTATAAAAATGATATATCAAGTAATAAATCATGTGTCTTTTTGTCTACCGGAAATCATCGAAAAAAGATTTCTGATATCAAAACCAATCAGGTAAAGACAGGGAATCAACACAAGGGTCAAAGGAGTTGCCAGTAACAGTCCCCAACCAAGAGCAAGCGCCATGGGCATCATGGAAGCATCCGTTCCTCCGATACCGTATGCAAGCGGCAGAAGACCCGCAGCAGTCGTTACGGTCGTAAGCAAAATGGCGCGCAGACGATCGGCAGCTCCTTTTGCGACAAGCGCCGTTATATCATCATTGTTTCCGGACTTGTACAGTTCATTGAGGTAGTTGACCAGAACAAGCGAGTCGTTAACCACGACACCGGCCATGCCGACGACCCCCAGTAAACCAAGGAAGCTGAACACCTCACCGTGCAGCGCGAAAGCAATAACGACACCGATAATGGCAAACGGTATCGACATCATGACCAGCAGAGGCTGTGTCAAGGAGTTGAACAGGAGTATCAACAGAAAATAGATCCCGAATGCTGCAATGCCAAACGCGATGAACAAACCCCGAAGGGATTCCTCGGACTCCTGTGCCTCTCCCCCGAAAACAAGTTTCACACCAGGGAAATCACGGGTGCCGGCAAAATGATTTTCTACCTGCTGCATGACCTCGATCGGGGTTGTGATATACTGCTGAACGTCGGCAGAAATAGTGACGGAGCGTTCGCCGTCATAATGATGAAAAATGGAAGGTCCTGAACCCTGCTTGAAATCAGCCACCTCTTTCAGCGGAATCAATCGACCTGTCCTGTTGGGGATCGAAAGGTCCTGCAGGTACTCCAGCTTCTTTCGGGCAAACTTCTGCAGCATTACCCGGAAATCAACCTCTTCTTCACCGTAACGAACACTGGTAACAACCTGCCCGTCATACGCCGTTCTGACTGTTCTTGCGATATCGGCAACCGACAATCCAAGCCTCGAAAGACGGTCGTGGCGTATCGATATTTCAATCTGTTCCTTGCCCTCCTTGTCGTCCCGATCCGGGTCCGTCACACCGTCGATACGTTCAAGATAGCTGAACACAGAATCGGCAAAAGCGGTCCTCAATGAGTCGCTGGAACCCACAACCCTTATGGTAACGGGTTTTCCTACGGGCGGGCCGCCCGATTCCACAAAAAACGTTGTTGTAGCCACTCCGCCGATAGCCATTGCTTTTTCACGAACATCCTCGACAATCTCGTCGGCGGATCGATCTCTTGTGCCGTAGGGCGTAAGTTTAACGGCAAGCTCGGCAAAATTTTCCTGCTCGATCGGCACAATATCCGCCTGGGTTCCCACCCTTGTCAGATATGCCGACACCTCTTCTTCAGGCAATATCTCGAGCAGCTTTTCAAACTCTGCAGCTTTTGCCGATGTGGCATTCAAAGAGCTTCCCACGGGCAGTTCAATCCAGATATTGAATGCATCCGCCCCTTTTGTCGGGAAAAGAATGTAACTGATATAGTTGATACCGTAATACAGTGCGCCGCCAAGACTCAGAAAACCAAGAAAAACCAGCGCGTACCGAAAACGCAAAAGAGACAGAAGCAGTTTTTCAAACATGTCGCGTATCGGCATAAACCAGTTGCGCATGGTAGACCCGCCTCCCCTCTCTTTACCTAAAGACAAACCCGGCAGAATATGCGCCGGCAGCACGAAAAACGCTTCGACAAGCGACATGAAAAGTGCCAGTGTGATGGTAAGCGGTATCACAAAAACAAATTTCCCCAGGATTCCGGGCATGAAAAACATAGGCGCAAAAGCGAGAAACGTTGTCAGGACGGTTGTCAGGACGGGTTTGTACACCTGGTAAATACCGTTCACTACCGCTTCGACTGGAGACTCACCTTGCTCGCTCCTCTGAAATATGTTTTCCGATATGATAATGGCGTCGTCAACAACAATACCGATAACAATGATTAGCGAGGTAAGGGTAACGCTGTCAAGCTCAACATCGAACAGAGGAAGCATCGAAATTCCGCCAAGCAGGGTAAAAGGAATGCCGAGCGCAACCCAGAAAGCCGTTCGGAAATTGAGAAACAGGGAAAGCACTACCAGCACAAGGACGAGACCGATAATGCCATTCGTCATCACGATGGAAAGCTGGTTCTCAACATATTGTGAAAAATCAAGACCATAGATAAACCTGACTCCTTCGGGAAGCTGCTCCTCCTCTTCGTCGACCAGTTTCCGTATAGCTTTTACCGTTCTTATGATATCGGCCGACTCGCTCTTGTTGATAAGAAACGAAATCGCCGGATGCCCGTTGATTCTGGACAGAACCCGTTCCTCTTCAAAACCGTCGGTAACGTCCGCAATATCCGAAACCCTGATAATCGGCCCGTCGAAACTCGAACGGACAACAACGTCGCCAACCTCCTGAGGGTCCCTGAACTGGGCGAGAGTCACAACATTCTTTTCGCTGGTAAACGACTCGAGCGAACCGCCGGTTGACCTGATGTTTCTCTGCTGAATGGCATCGACAACCTCCTGCATGGGAATCTGGAGTCCCCTTATTTTTTCGGGATAGAGTTCGACCTGTATTTCCCTGTCGCGGTAGCCGTAACGCTGCACGCTGGCAACCCCCGGGATATCCTTCAGCTTTTTTTCGAACCGTCGGGCCAGTTCCCGGAGTTCGGGATAAGGCATATCCCCGGTCAAACCGACTTCAAGAATCGGGAAAATCGAGGATTTAATATCGGTGATCAGGGAAGATTCCGTAACCTCTTCGGGAAAATCCGTAATTCGAAACACCGCTTCACGGATTTCACGCTTCACACCGTCAACGTCCGAAGCATCGGGTTCTATATCGACAATAACGATCGAGACATTCTCCATCGACATGGAAAACACCCTTTTGATATCGGTAACGCTTTTCAGCTCATCCTCGATCTTGTTGGTAACATTGAGTTCCACATCTTCGGGAGCAGCGCCGGGATATTCCGTCGTAACCACCATCTGACCGAGATCCACTTTCGGGTACTGCGCCCGGTTGATCTGCCAGATCGTAGCTATGCCGAACAAAAAGACCAGGATCGTCATGAGGTAGGCGAGCACATGGCGCTCGGCAAAAAAACGGAAAAGTGATTTCATGAAAACAAGTCAAAATTCAGATGGCAAAAGTCAAAAACATTCACCAATTCGGCACCTGACTCCGGCATTTAGTCTCTCTATACTCCTGCGCACAACGTGCGCTACTCCTGGCTCCTTACTCCTGATCGTAAAGCTTATCCAGCAAAGCCTGGTATTGCAGCCAGAGCTTCTGATAATTCAGAGCGTTTTCCGCATAGGCAAGCTTGGCACCTTCCTCATTATCACGGCTCATGATAACAAAGGTCAGGTCACCTCTGCCTTGTTCGTATATTTTTATCTCCTCGATGGTTCTCAGTCTTGCCGACTCGATCTGCTCACGATTGAGCTCCAGCACCCCTATAAGCTTCGTCAACTGAGTATGAAGCGAGGAGAGAGAAGCATGAAGCGAAAGAGACGTATCCTCTTTCTCTTTGTCAAGCTGAAGCATCTGAAGACGGTTTCTCTGATAATTTGCTTTGGCAGTAGTATTTTCAATCGGCACGGAAAGCTGCAAGCCGAGGGATGCACCCGTTTTATCGAGATTGAAAGAGTCCCATTTATTCTCGTCCGCGTTTTCAGCCGTAACAGCCGCAATGAGTGAAAGATCAGGCTTTCCGGTTTCTTTTACTCCTGCTGTGTTGACTTCGAGCTGTTTTTTTCGTAGTTCGAGGATCCTCAAAAGCCGGGAATTATTCTCAAGCTGTCTTTTGGCTGATGCAAGGGGGTCAGGACGCAGCAAGGCATAAAGATCGAAATCCGGCTCCCCTGTCAGCAAAGCCCTGGTCTGAACAAGCGTTGACAGTTCGGATTTCAGAGCCGATAACTGTGATTCGACGAGCCCGAGATTCTGTCGCCATGTGTTAAGAGCGTCTTTCGAGCGCATCACATCGGCCGAATCAACCAGGAAAGCTTCAAATTTTCGCTGCGTTCTCTCGAACTCCCTGCGGCTCAGGCTGAGCCTTCTGGCAACTATTTTTTTTTGCTCTTCGAGATAGACCCAGTCCAGATACTTCGAAATGGTATCGACCAGAAAATCCTCGATATTTTCTGCCGCCTGAATCCCTGCAACATCGACATCATAGGCCTTCAGGTCATACTCCAAACGGGTGAGCCTCCCTCCCCGGTTTCTCAATAACGGCTGGGAATACTGCAACTCGATGCTGTTTTCATAAAACTGGTCCGGGTAGGGAAACAGAGGGGTCTGTTCGAAAATGTTCGAGTTTCGGTTGATGGAGTAGGTGGCTGAAAGACTGCCTCCCGTGTCCCAGAACAGCTTGTTCACGCCGGTTTGAAAAGAAAGGGCATTGGTGAGATCAGGACTGAATGCGGTGATTGTCGGTTCGTCCCGGGACCATGTCAGAGAAGAAGAAAGATTCCAGTCAACTTCTCCAAGATAGCTTTGCTGCGCAGCCTCTTCGATCAAGGGGGTTAATCTTTCCTTTTCAAATATGGGATGGGTACGTTCCAGAAGAGCGACAAAGTCTCCTTTGGTTATCGGTTCTGCATAAACTGCACCACTTTGAAGCTGAAAGAAACAAGCCACTGTAAGGAGAAAACACATTGTTTCCCTGAGCAACCGCCAGCACACAGTGATGAAGATTGTAATGGTTGACATATAAAGTTATAAGAAAACTGAGCTTGACACGTCCAAAAGAAGCTGTTGCATCTGCTAACAAACCGATAACAGGAAAAGTTCATGGAGTTTTGTTACATAACCTTATAATTCTAAAGTATTTTTTAGCACGAGAACTCCGGCAACATGCTGAACCATGAAAAGAGAAAACACCGAGCTTACCGAAAACAAAACTTTTGAGAAGATCGCCTTTGGTGAAGAGAATCCTGTCAACGGGGTTTATGAGGAATGCAAATTCATTCACTGCAACCTGAACAATACCGACCTTTCCGGAATCACATTTAGAAACTGCACGCTTGACGGCTGTGATTTGAGCCTGGCGAAGCTCAGAGAAACAAGCTTTCAAGAGGTTCGGTTTGCAAACTGCAAGCTCCTGGGGCTACAGTTCAGCGATTGCAGGAAACTGCTGCTGGAATTCGAGTTCGAAAAGTGCATGCTGAAGCTATCGAACTTCCAAAGATTGAACCTCAAAAACACAAAATTCAACGATTGCAATCTGCAGGAAGCGGATTTCACCGGCGCCGATCTGACCGGAGCAGCCTTCCAGAACTGCGATCTTTTGCGGACAACCTTCGACCATACGATCCTTGAAAAAGCCGATTTCCGAACGGCCTATAACTTTTCCATAAACCCGGAAACAAACCGGATCCGTAAAGCGAAATTTTCCTTGCCAGGACTTCCAGGCTTGCTTGATGTTTATGGGATTGAGATTGAGTGAGGGAAGAGTTGTTGAACTGTTGATGTGTTGAATCGTTGAATTGTTTGTGCTGACCACTAT
>JAKSDC010000207.1 GCA_022360275.1 Chlorobiales bacterium | reverse complement strand
CTCCTCCCAAAGCCGAGGCGCCTCCCAACGTCGGCAAGATCAAAAAGGTGAAAAAGGAAGAGGCTCCTCCCGAGCAGACCCTTGCGACCCAGAAAGAGATCAAAAAGGCTATTCAGCAGCCGCAAGGTGTTGATGGTGGTATTGGCGATGCTCCTGTGTTTGTACCTGTTGAAACAATGCCTTCGTTTATTCAGCAAAGAAAACCACGCTACCCTGAAAGGGCGAGAAGAGCCGGTCTTGAAGGCAAGGTATTTGTCGGAGTTCTGATTTCAGAAAACGGCCGGGCGATAAAGGCGCAGATCATGAGGCGTGAGCCTGCTGACAGGAAGGAGTTTGACAAAGCTGCTATCGAGGCTGTGATGAAGTCTCGCTACAGTCCGGGAATTCAAAATGGCAAACCTGTCAAGGTCTGGTTGATGTTGCCAATTCGATTTATGCTTCGCTGAGGGAAAATCATAAAACCATAGAGAGATCCGTGTTGAGAGAATCAGATGCACATTATTGTATATGGAAATTCAGCCAGCAGAATTGTGAGAGCTGTCTCGAAAAAAATGGTCTTTTTCTTACAAAATCAGAGGACTGTGAGAGTTGCTGGTCCTGTCCCGAAACTTTTGGTAAGGGTGGGTTGCGAAAGATCGTCATCCGTAACGGTTTTGAGCTCTGGATAACGGATTGTTTGTTTCAGCGTGATATTATGTGTTATCAGGAGAATACTTCTGCGGTGCATTTCGGGTTTTATCTTGCCGGGCACTATACGGGAGCTTTTGGTAAGGACAGGGAGCCGTTTACTCTCAGAGCAGGGGAGCATTATCTTTTTTTTGCTCATGACCTGAATGGTTACGGCCGGATGGCGACAGGTGTGAGGCAGCTCTGTGTTTCCTTTATAATTAATCCCGAGTTGCTTCTTTCATATTTCGGCGATGATTGTGCATTGTTGCCTGAAGTGCTGCAGGGGATTGTTCATAAAGATACCGATGCATGTTTTTTTCAGGTTGAACGCATAACGGCTGACATGCATCTGGCTTTGCGGCAGATCATCGATTGTCCTTACGCCGGGGCGAGCCGTAAACTGTATGTCGAAAGCCGCTGTCTTGAGTTGATGGCTTATCAGTTGCAACAGTTTTCAAGTTTGAAAGCCGCTTCTGCTCTGGCCACAGCAAGGGGCACCGTTCATCCGGCCGAGAAGAACAGGATCGAGAAAGTGCGACGCCTGCTTCTCGACAATCTGGATGCTCCACCCAATCTCGATGATCTTGCTGAGGCGGCAGGGATGTCACATCCGAAATTAAACCGCTGCTTTAGGCAGTTGTTCGGTAAAACGGTTTTTCAGTATCTGAGGCACGAGCGGTTGAAACAGGCACGGGTAATGATCGAGGATCAGGGGCTGACTGTAACGGAAACCGCTTATTCTGTAGGTTACTCGAGTCTCAGCCATTTTGCCAAAGCGTACAAGCATCATTTCGGCATATCTCCCGGCGCTGATTTTCGCAGGAAAAAAACAGCCTGATAGCTCATTCATTCTTCCGGCGAACGGTCTTTTCCGATCTATACTTCCTTTTCTCTCTTCTTTCTATCGGGCGTTTATCTTTGCCCCATGACGGTGATGATCCCGGGGGAAGGGCCGGTTCAAGGTTAGTGGGAACCTCTCTGTTTCGACAATCGCTAAACTTTGTTCGTCAGCCGTTAGCAGGGCGGTAAGGAAGCGGAGTACCTTAAACGCCATAAAACACACGATTTCCATTTCTTTCTCCTTTTGCTGTCCGGAGTAGCAGGAGTGCTGTTTATCGAAACTCTTGAAATTATTCAAACGGGACTGATGATAGAGAAAATACACCGCGTTTTGCTGGTTTCTGCAGTGTTGCTGTTTTCAGGGCAAGGGGCTCTCCTGGCCGAAACCGACCGGATGACGGGACGTAACGTGATGGTGATGGAGGATGAACGCCCTGACGGAGATGACCGGACCTCGGTCATGAGGATGACGCTCATCAACAAGCGCGGGAGCAAACGGGTGCGAGAAATTTCCTCGTACTCGAAAGATTACGGGAAGGATAAAAAATCGGTCATGGTTTTCGAGCGGCCGGCTGATGTCAAGGGAACTGCTTTTCTGTCCTGGGAATACGATGATCCGTCGAGGGAGGACGACAAGTGGCTGTATATGCCGGCCATGAAAAAAGTTCGGCGTATCAGCGGGGCTTCGAAAAACGAATATTTCATGGGAAGCGACTTTACCTATGACGACATGGGCGATCGTCATGTGGACGAGGATAATCATACGTTGCAGGGGGAAGAAGAGGTTGACGGACATTTGTGCTGGAGAGTCGAGTCGGTGCCTCTGGATCCCGATGACATGTATATCCGCAAGATTGTCTGGGTAAGCAAGATCGCGCATATGGTGCTCAAAGCCGAGTACTATGACAAAGACGGTTTGCTCAAGGTCTACAGGGTGATCGATTTCGACAGGGAGGACGGTTTCTGGTCGGTTCGGCACTCGGAGATGGAGAATGTAGTCAGGAACCACAAGACGGTGATGGAGTTCAGCGCCATGCAATATGATACGGGGCTCGGGGACAAGCTTTTCAAGGTGTCATCCATTCAGCGGGGCCGTATTCATTGAGCTGGCAAAAAAAGTTGCTGCAGGCTCTTGTGATGGCTGTAGGGTATTTGCCATTCGCCGGTTCTGCATCGGCCGCGGATGAAGGCTCGTGGATGGAATGGGTGGAGGTTGACGGATGGGTCGAGGGTGCCCGATCCGTGAGAATTCGTTCTCCTCATGACGCTCTTATGTCGAGGGTTTGGGGGCGTCTCAAGCTGTCGGCCGAGGTCGGCGATATGTATGCACTCCTTTCCATTGATGCCCAGAAGAACTGGGGAGTCGAGGATGAAACGGGAGTTGATCTGCACGAGGTCTGGATGGAATACGCTGCCGACGGATGGGATGTGCGTGTCGGCCGTCAAGTGATCATATGGGGTAAGGCAGATGGCGTACAGATCACCGATATTATTTCACCACCGGATTACACCGAATTTATCACCCGGGATCTCGAGGAGATTCGTCTCCCTGTGGATGCCGTCAAATTCAGGTTGCTGGGTAACGAGGTCGACGTGGAGCTGATCTGGATTCCTGTTTTCAGGGCGGCTGTTCAGCCTTCTGCGGATAATCCATGGGTGCTGGAACAGGATACTCCGAAAGATGTGCGGGTAATGGTTTCTCCGGTGGACGAACCTGAAACGTCGCTGGAAAACAGTGAGATCGCGCTGAGGGTTTCTGCATTCTGGTCGGGGCTGGATGTTGCGGTTTCAGCATTCCACACCTGGGATGACAATCCCGCCATGCACCGGACGGTTGCCGGTGATGATGGGGGAGAGGTCGAGATTCATTTTTCGCCGGAGCATCATCGTGTGACGGTTTTTGGCCTGGAATTTTCCCGTCCCTGGTCTGATTTCGTGTTCAGGGGCGAGGCTGCCTACTATCTGGGGCGTTTTTTCGAGCCACAGAGCATTACCGGGAATCCCTTGAAAAAAAACGCCCTGCACTGGCTCGGCGGGGTCGACTGGACTCCGGGAAACGACTGGTCGGTGATTGCACAGGTGACGGGTGCGGCGGTTGTCGATCATGAGCCCGGCATGGCGGCCGAAAAGCATGCCATCGCGGGAACATTGCATGTTTCCAAAAAGCTGATGCGCCAGACCATGACGCTTTCGAACATGCTCTATTACGATGTCGGGGAGCAGGACTTTTTCGATCAGATCAAGGCGGAGTATGCAGTCACGGATTATCTGCACCTTCTCGCCGGGGTCGATGTGTTCGGTGGCAAAGGAGATTCTTTTGGGCGGTATCGCGACAATTCGCAGGTATGGTTCAAGGCGAGGTACAGTTTTTAATACAAATCGTTGAGTTGAGTCATGTTGAATATAGAAAAAATAAACGGTCGTTTTCGTTCATTCGGGGGATGGATTCTGAAGTACCGCTGGTTGAACATTGTGCTGTTTTTGCTGATCCTCGGTGGATCGTTTTCAGGGCTCAGGCAGCTTCAGACCGATGTGGATATGGATAACTGGTTTCTGGAGGATGACGAGCTGCTTGTTACCAAGGAACGGTTCGAGGATATCTTTGGCAGTGATCAGTATTGTGCTGTTCTGGTTCAGGCCGATAATGTTTTTGCGCCCGATGTGCTGGCAAAGATCCGGGAGATGGGCAAGGAGCTTCTCGACCGAGTGCCGTATGCCGACGATGTTGTTTCATTGACCGATTTCGAGTTCAGCCGGGGAACGGAAGAGGGGTTGGAGATCGGTGAGTTGATTCCCGAGGAGATCCCCGAAGATCCGGAGGCGCTCGATCGGATTCGCCAGCAGGCACTTGTGAAACCCCTGATGAAGAACCGTATTTTTTCGGACGATTCCCGCCAGACCTGGATAATGCTGAGAATGAAGCCGGTTCCGGATGACTGGAGAGATCATTATGCTGAAAATCCCGAAATAATTATCGGCCGCACGGTTAACGAGATTGCAGGGCAGGAAAAGTATCGTTCCCTCAATCCGTTGACAAGTGGTCTTCCGGTGATCAATGTCGATAAACAAGATTTTCTGAGCGGAGAGATCGTGCGCCTGTTCGGGTTGTGCCTGCTTTTTACGGTGCTGATTCTCGGTTTTGCCCTGCGGAGTGTCCGCGGCGTGGTGTTTCCTTTGCTGAGCGCACTTTCGAGTATTGTGATCGTGCTCGGCGTACAGGGGCATCTGGGTGTTGTTTTCGATCCATCGATGATCTTTATGCCGGTTTTTCTGGGGTTGGCGGTTTCCGTGGGTTATGCCATCCATTTGTTCAATCACTTCAGGCGATCGTTTTTCCGCACAGGCAAACGTCGAGATGCAGTGCTTTTCGCGTTGGAGGAAACCGGCTGGCCACTGCTTTTTAGCGCCTTGACCACAATGGTCGCTCTGATATCGTTTCTCTTCATTCCGTTGCACCCGATTCGTTTTGTCGGTCTGACATCGGCAGCTCTGGTCGGTGTGACCTATGTGCTGGCAGTTATTTTGCTGCCTGCGCTTCTGAGCTTCGGAAAAGATTGCCAGCCCGGAGTTATCGATAGCAAGAGAAAGGATGGGCTCCTTGGGCGTCTCATGGTATGGTTGGGTGATCGCGTGCTTGCACGTCCTGTGTTGACCATGGGCGTTTTCGGGATTGTGGTTGCCGCCTGTGCCGTCGGGATTGCCCGCTTCGAAGTGTCGTTCGACGTGCTGCGTACCTTTGGGTTGAAAGTTCCTTATGTCAACCGGGTTTACGAGGTCGGGCAGAGCAAGGTGGGATCGTTGTACTCCTATGATGCGGCTATTGAGTTCGAAAACCCGGGAGATGTGCTCGAACCGGAAAATCTGAAGAAACTCGACAAGCTTGTTGGTGAGGTCAAGTCGTTTCCCTTGACAAAAAAGGTGACTTCCATCGTCGATATCATCAAGGATATGAACCAGTCGCTCAACGCAGGTCTGCCGGAGTTTCACCGTATACCCGACAACCGGGAGATGGTTGCGCAGCTTCTTTTGCTTTACGAGAATGCGGGCGGTGTCGAGGCCGAAAAATGGGCAGACTACGATTACCAGCGTGTGCGTTTGATGGTTGAGCTGGGTGATTACAACTCAGGGGAGGCGATGAGGGAACTTCAGGTGATACAGGAGAGAGGCGAAGAGCTGTTTCCTGGTGCAAAAGTGCTGCTTGTCGGCGCCGTGTCCCAGTTTACGGTCATGCAGGACTATATGACATGGGGCCAAATTTCATCTTTTTTTCTCGCGATGGGAGCAATTGCCTTACTCATGTCACTGGTTTTCGGCAGCCTGAAAACCGGTTTGATTGCCATGATTCCCAATGTTTCTCCTGCTCTCGTTGTGGGTGGGGTTATGGGATATGCAAACATTCCGCTCGACATGATGACTGTAACGATAATGCCGATGTTGCTCGGTCTCGCTGTCGACGATACCATTCATTTCATCAATCATGCGCAGCTTGAATTTTCCAGAACAGGAAGTTATCGGAAGAGCACCAGCCGGGTATTCACCGCAGTTGGTTCGGCCCTGTTTTTGACCTCTCTGGTGCTGATCCTTGGTTTTTCAGCGTATCTCGTATCGGTTACAAATGTGTTTTTCAACATGGGTTTGCTGATAGGTATCGGCATTTTGACGGCGCTGGTCGTCGATTATTTCGTCACTCCCATTCTTTTGGCCTGGTTCAAGCCGTTCGGCGACGAGGCTGTTTCCGGCAAACGGAAAGCCCCGGGGAATCCATAACGGATTTTGTCTTGTGTTGTAACCGTAACGATAACGTTAAAAAAGGAGAGAAAAATGGATACAGGTTCTTTCCGGCGTGCACAGATCGCCGGGTTGTTCATTATTAGTGTTGCAGGCACACTTGTGCATATGTCGCTGCATAGCGTGTTCAGCTCAAACATGTTGTTCGGTTGGGGAGAGGAACTGATGAGTGCAGTGCAGGTGGAGGGGGCTACTCTTGCATCCATTGCCGAAACTGCAAAGCTTCCCGCTCATGAGGGAATGAGCGGCGCGATGTTCTATGTCGCTGTAGTTTGGTTTACCCTATTGATGGTGCCGGCGATTCTACCGTTGCTTTCGGACCAAAAAATATGGCGGTGGGTGACGGTGATCGTTGGAGCGGTGATGACTATGGGAGGCTTGCTGGACAGCGCCTTTCATCTGACGGTCCCCGAGGAAATTCCATTCGGGCTTGCAGGAATGGTTCTCAGTACGATGCCGGGGGTTTTCGGCGTGGTATTCGCTTTCGGTTGGGCAAAAGGCGGTAAATAAATTACATCGTTGGGTGGGCGGGAGAGCACGAGACCTATAGCATGAAGGGGTTTGTCAGCGGCCCGGTGTTGTAGGGGATCGGTTGTTTTTCGGGATTTCCGGCAAATATGACTGTATAGGGATCGTTTCTGAAAGTGAGTCCATGAAAGGGGTGGTGTTCGATCGGCCAGAGGTGTTCCGCGTGGCTGAAGAGTTCATAGCTGAATATGACATGTGTGACAGGTTTTCCGTCAGGGAGAAATTGCCGGTGCCATGCGTCGGGCAGGTTTTGTGACTGTTGACAGTATGACGGTGGATACGCCGATGATGCCGATGGAGATGGATATTGCAAGAAAGAAAACGTGATAAGAGGGGACAGGCGCTATCTGGAATGCGTGTTGTGACCTGAATACGCTCGGGAATATGAAGTTTCTCGTTAATCAAACAACAACCTAACAACATAAGGGCACCTCTATACGTTGTCGCGAGCGGCATGAGTACGAGGTGAACGGAGCTCAGAAACCGGAGTCCCAGCTCGTCGGGATGAGGATTTTGAGCACCGATCAACGAAGTAATCATGGTGCGCTGCAAATCAATAGAGGTGCCCACAAAAGAAGTACTTAAGATGTTCATAACTGTTGTAAAAAAAGGACTTGCGTGTTGCCTGATTGCGCAGGTTGCTCTTGCCGGGATTGTTCGGGCGGAGAACGAAGTGGCGGACGCCACTGTACAGGCCGATTCCGTCACCAGTATAACGGCTGAGGCGCCTGTAAATATACCGCAGCACCTTATGGAAGGCATTGAGGTGGTTGGCGACAAGGTGGGTCGTGATATTCAGGATCTGCCTACCAGTACCGCGGTGATCGATGAAGCTCGCATGGAAAACGAGCCGATTTCGACTATCGACGATGTGTTGAACAGGGTGGCTAATGTGAACTCGGAAGGTATCGCTCAGTTTGGCACATTCAGTATCCGCGGTGTCAACAACACTGCGTTACTCGCTTCATTCAATCAGACGAACCTGCTTTCAACCGTGTTTATCAACCAAGTTCCGCTGGGAGGGTATACGAGTGATTATCTCAAACCTTCAACATGGGATGTTCGGTCGGTGGAGGTATTGCGTGGTCCCCAGTCCACTCTGCAGGGACCGAACTCCATGATCGGCGCGGTGTTCTTTAATTACAACCGGCCTGATTTTACAACTGCAGGCAAAGTGCGCGGCGAGTATGGCGAGCTGGACACTTGGAACCTTGCGGCTTATCAAAATATACCACTGGTCGATGATGTTTTGGCGACCCGGATTACGCTTGAAACCCGCAACAGTGACGGTGGCGTCGAAAGCGCTATTACCGGAGATGACGATATTGCCCGTATCGATGAGCGGATGGCGCGGATACAGTTGTTGTTTCAGCCTTCCGGAAATGAGGATGTTGCATTCAATTTTACCGGCATGTACGAGAAGTCGAAAACAAACTCTCAGGCAAGGGCGACAGAGTACGGAGAGTATAGGCTCGAGGATAGAAAAAACCTTGAAACCTTTCCGGGAAAATATCCTGCCGAAGGCTGGCTTTGGGCCCTGGAATCGGATATCCGTATTGATGAGAACTGGAAGGTGGCCGCCGTGACCGGCTATAACGATCTTTACGTAGGGGAGTTTCTCTACGACGGCGACCTGCTCCCGTTCGATCTGTTAAGCGTCGTTGGGAATCTGCAAGAGTGGATGTTGAGCCAGGATTTACGCCTGCACTACGACAGCGCCCGACTACGCGGTTTGGTCGGCGGGTATTACTCGAATTCCGAGTCGACAAGTCTCTACGATTCTTCCGGCTTTCTTCCAGGATTAGGAGATTACAGTGCCATTTTCGATCTCGCTGAAAAGGTCAATACCATGGCGCTCTACGTAAATCTGGACTATGATATCCTCGACAACATCACACTGAACGGTGGTCTGCGTTATAACTATGAAAAACGGGACACCAACAACTCAACAACATTTAACGGTGTTGTGGCCGATCTGGATGGAGAAACCGACTTTTCCCAGTATTTACCATCCGCGAGTCTCACCTGGAGATTCACCGATGATCTCCACACCGGTTTGAAATACGCGAAAGGGTATCGTTCCGGTGGGGTTGCTGTTGCGCCATTCGCCCAGATCATTCAGGCCTATGGTGAAGAGTATGCCGACAGCTACGAGGTGTTCTTTCGATCCATCCTTTTGGATGGCCGTTTGACGCTCAACAGCAATATCTTTTTGATCGATTGGAGCAAGCAGCAGGTGCCGGTCCTGCCGCCGGGTGGTCTCCCTTCTTTCGACGAACTCATTGTCAACGCCGGCAAAACCGAGATCAAGGGTTTCGAGCTGGAGGCGAGTGCCGAAGTAACACATGATCTGGATTGTTTTGTAGCTCTGGGCTATGCGCACTCTGAATTCAAGGAGTTTGAGGTTTACGGGATTGATTACGCTGGCAGGTCTTTGCCGAACGCTCCTGAATGGACTTTCTCCATTGGGGCAGACTATACTCACAGAAGCGGTTTTTTTGCTGGTGGCAGTTTCCGCTGGGTTGATGAAACGTATAGCCAGATCGGAGCTGAAGAGGCGACCGAATTGTCTACCCGTCATGTACTGGACGCTAAAATAGGGTATCGTCAAAGCCATTGGGCGGCGTATGTATGGGGCACGAATCTGCTCGACGATTTTTATGAGACCAATCTCTATGACGCCAGCGCTTTCGGAGTCGAAGCTTATGGCAGCGTGAGCACGCCGCGTCGTCTCGGTATCGGCCTGGAGGCCTACTGGTAGGGGCTGCTGCATATGTGGACAAGCATGATTTTTTTCTGGATCGGATATTCCCGGTCCGGGGGACTGATTTTTTTTGAATTCTAAACGGTGATACGATGAAGCTGGAGATCAGGGATCTTTCGAAAACATATCCGAACGGCGTCAAGGCGATGCAGGATGTAAGCTTGTCGATCGGCAAGGGCATGTTCGGGCTTCTGGGAGAAAACGGTGCGGGGAAATCGACGCTGATGCGAACGATCGCAACCCTGCAGGATGCCGACGAAGGCTCGGTCGTGTTCGACGGCATCGATGTTGCCAAGGATCCGGTGTCGCTGAGGAAGGTACTGGGGTATCTGCCGCAGGAGTTCGGCGTCTACCCCTCCCTGACGGCCGAAGAGTTTCTGCTGCATCTTGCCGACTTGAAAGGGATCGCCAAGGCGTCCGAACGAAAAGAACAGGTTGACGCACTTTTGAAGAAAGTGAATCTGTGGGAAGACCGTCGGAAAAAACTCGGCGGGTATTCCGGTGGCATGAAGCAGCGATTCGGCATAGCACAGGCTCTTCTTGGCGAGCCGCGCCTCATCATCGTCGACGAGCCGACAGCCGGCCTCGATCCGCGTGAACGAAACCGTTTCTACAACCTATTGTCGGAAATCGGCGAGAACACGGTCGTGATCCTCTCGACCCATATCGTCGAAGACGTCAGCACGCTCTGCAGCGACATGGCGATTATGGGTAACGGCCGTGTGCTGCTCGAAGGAGCGCCCTCGGAAATGGAGCGGCAACTGAAAGACAGGCTGTGGGTAAAAGAGATCGTCAAGAGGGATCTGGAGAAGTATGACAGGGAGTATAAGGTTATTGCAAGTCATTTTCATCTTGGCAGGTTGCAGGTAACAGTCAATGCGGAAGGATGTCCCGGAGACGGATTCGAGCCGAAAGCACCGTCGTTGGAAGACGTGTACTTCCGGATTCTTTCGCGCAACGAAAAGCCTCGAAAAACCGCAATGGCAGCAACAGAGTAACAGGAGTAGCAGGCATGGTAAGTAAAATATTTGCTTTCGAGCTTCGTGCTCGCTTTGCGAGCCCGTTGACTTGGCTCATTCTTCTGATGATGTGTTTCCAGGGCGTCTGGTACGCTCTTGCGGTGTACGATTTCTATGTGCACGATCAGGCCATGATGAACGGGGCCGGAATCTTCTACGTCTGTCTGTCGGGAGGTGGACTGATCCTCATGATCATCATCGCCATGATAACCGGCATGTCGCTCTATCGTGATATCGAGCAGCGGACGGCGCTGTTTCTCTATGCGTTTCCGATAGACGAAAAGCGGTTTTTCCTGGGCAAGTTTTTCGGAGCCTATGCAATTAACCTCCTGCTGGTTTTCGCTTATGCCGTGGGTATGATCATCATGCCGTATCTCGGTGTCGAATCGGCCGACAAGTTCGGACCGGTGCCTTGGTTGCAGTTGCTGCACGGTTACGCGCTTTTCGGACTGACCAATATTTTCCTGCTGACGGCGGTCAGTTACTTCTGTGTAATCCGGTTCCGTAACATGGCGGCCTCCTACATTGGGATTTTCTGTTTCGTACTGATGTTCCTCGTCGCAGAGGCGGTGAGCGGCAATTCGCCCTACATTACCGCGATCATGATCGGCGATCCTTTCGGCTTTGTCTATACCAAGGAAATCGTCGACGGTATGACGGTAGCCGAGAAAAATACGGGTTTCCTTCCGGTCGACGAGGTGTTTCTTGTCAACCGGCTGCTGTGGGCGGGTATCGGACTTTTTGCGTTTACATACAGCTATTTCCAGTTCAGCTTCCGCAACTTTATCCAGGCTGCGTTCGGTTCAGTCCGGAAAACGTTGCAGGACGATGTCGTTGCCTCGCATGATGCATCGTTCACCCATGTTGCGGTGCCGCATGTAAAAAGGGTCTTTTCCATCGGGGAGTATTTCCGGAAGCTAGGGCGCTTTGCGCTGGTCGAGTTTCTCAATGTCGTGCGTCCTGCGTCGTTCAAGGTCGTGCTCATGGTGATTGCGGCCATGTTTTTCCTCTACATGGTTCTGTGGAACCCGGTCTACTATGTCGGCGCCCAGGTGCCGTTGACGTCCGGTATGACCACGACCCGCCTGCATACCGGTTTTCTGATGATCATTCTGCTCATGATCTGGTCGGGCGAGCTCTTCTTCAAGGACAGGACCACCGGATTATGGCAGATTACCGATTCGATTCCGACGCCCTCATGGGTGACGCTGCTTTCGAGATTTGTCGCCATGTGCGGCGTCGCGTTGATTATTTCCCTGACGATGCTTGTTTCCGGGATCGTCGCACAGGTTGGTCAAGGCTTTTTCGTAATCGACTGGCAAGTTTACATCAACGACCTTCTAGGCTTCAGGTTAGGCTGGCTGACTTACGTGCTTTACATAGGGCTGGTGTTCTTCGTCGCCGGATTGACGGGCAACCGTTTTCTTACGCACGTCGTATGCGTCGGATACTTCATCTTTATCGCGATTTCATTCGATACCGGCATCATCGAGCAGATTCGTTACGGCTATGCACTGGTTCCGGGGATTGACGACTTCTCGGAGTTGAACCGTTATGGAGTCTTTTCGATAGCTTCTTTCTGGTATTTCCTGCTCTGGCTTTTCCTTGCTATATCGTTTCTTCTGGCCGGCATCCGTTTCTGGAACCGTGGTTCGGAGAAAGGGGTGTTCAAAAGGGTGTTTTCGCTTCATGGCGAGCTCGGCTGGGGCGGGGTCGCGGTCTCTCTCGTGAGCCTTGCAGTGTTCTTTTTTCTCCAGTCGTTTCTCGTCGCCGAGGTCAATACGACACGTAACTATGTTCCCAGCGGTCAAGAGGATACCGAAGCCGCCGAGTATGAAAAACGGTTCGGTGAAGTGCAATCTTTCGCTTCTCCCCGCATAACCGCCGTGAATCTGCATCTCGACCTTTATCCTCTTGAACAGGCAGCGGAATATCGGGCTGCATTGACGCTTGACAATCTCTCGGACAAACCGGTCGAAAGGCTTTACATCAACGCGGATTATTTTACGGAAATCAGATCGGTGCGGATCAATAGCCAGGAGCTTGAAAAGCTCGAAGCCGACAAGGTGCTCGGCATGGAAGTTTATGCGCTTCCCGAAACGATGATGCCGGGTGAAGAGCGTTCGCTTGTCATCAATGCCAGAAAAGCCTATCGGGGACTTTCGCAGGGAGAGCCGCAAGCAGATCTGGCATACAACGGCCTGTTCATGGAACGCCCCGTGCCGGTGATCGGTTACGATTCGGACAAGGAACTGCTCGAAAACAACGAGCGTCGGGCAAACGGTCTCGAGATGCTCGATTCGCGCATGGACCCGGTCGATGATCCCGTCTCGCTGGCCGAGCATTACTTTGCGGAGGACGCTACGCTGGTGGAGGGAACGATAACCGTCAGTACGTCCGGTTCGCAGACGGCTTTTGCCCCAGGCCTGCTGGTGAAAAGCTGGCAGGAAGACGGCCGCAACTACTTCCGTTACGAGATGGAAAAGCGATCTCCTCTTCACTGGTATATCGGTTCGGCCGACTATGCAGTTCGGACGTTCGATATTTCGGGGAGGGACGTTTCCTTGCTCTACAAGAAGGAACATGATTACAACCTCGATCTGTATCGTGATGCTCTTGAAAAAGGGCTGCAGTATCTGGAGAGCCATCTTGGCGCCTATCCGTACACAGAGCTCCGGGTGGCAGAGATTCCCTTTTATCAGGATCCTTCCTATGCGTTCGCCAATACGGTAGCCATTTCGGAGAAAGAGGGGTGGTACGGTGACAGGAACAACGGCGATCTCGTCAGTTTCATCCGGTTTTCCGTTGTAAGGGAACTGTTCCGTCACTGGGTGCTGGAAAACGGTTTTCTGGCAAACGTGCAGGGCGCGGACATGTTGTGGACGGCACTGCCTGAAGCCATGGCGTTGCTGTTCCTGGAAAAGACAGACGGAAAGGAGCGTGTAGCCGTCATTCTTGAGAAAAAGAGGCGCAAATACGGCAAGGACAGGGGGGGCGAGCCGAATCAGGAACCGCCGTTGCTTTATGCCGACGGTATCGAGTATCTGGAAAGCAACAAGGGTACTCTGGCGCTCTACCATCTGTCGAACAGTATCGGGTACAAGGAGCTGTTCCGGCATGTCAGGGAGTGGTTCGGGACACAGGAAGGCAAACCGCTTGTATTCAGGGACTTTTATGATTATCTGAAAAACGAGGCGGTTCTCGGTGAGAAAATAAAGGCAATGTTTGAAACTGTTGAAAAAAAAGAGGGAGTGTGACTATGGAGACAAATGCAAAGACGGGAAAAGAGGGGGTGAATCTGCAGGGGGTTCCGGAAACCTTACTCTGGCCTCTGTGGAACAGGGCAGCCGAGCAGAAGCGGGAGGATCGCCTGCTTGATGATCCCTTTTCCGCCGATCTGGTCGATCGAATAGACTATGATTTCGAGGCGAGCTTCGGCAAACCCAATACAGGGCATGCGGTCCGGGCGCGTGTGATCGATAATGCGATTAACAGTTGGCTTATGACCAATCCGTCAGGAACGGTTATTTCGCTTGGTGAAGGATTGGATACCCAGTTCTGGCGTGTCGATAACGGCTCAATGCGCTGGATTTCCGTGGACCTTCCCGAAAGCATCGAAGTACGCAAGCGTTTTCTGTCTGTGGAAGAACGGATGGAGATGGTCGAATGTTCCGCTCTCGATGACCTGTGGATAAAGAAGGTGCAGCAGGGTTCGGAGGTGTTCATCGTCATGGCGGGACTTCTTATGTATTTCAGGGAGAGTGAAGTCAGGGATCTGTTGTATCGCATCGCTGAACGTTTTCGTGATAGTCAGGTGATATTCGATGTCATTCCTGTCTGGCTCTCCAGGAAAAGCCTCAAAGGGATGAAAGTGACCAAAACATATACTGTACCACCCATGCCATGGGCGCTGAACTATGGTGACTATCAGTGGTTCACCGATATCCATCCCCGTTACCGAATCAAGCGGAAAATGACCTATGCCGAACCATTTCCCGAGCGGATGCGTCCCTATTCCTATCTTCTGGCTTTTCCCTGGTTGACGAACCGGCTTGCTCCCGGGATAGTGCACCTGGAGATTATCTAATAAGACAGGAGTCCTGACCTTTAACCATGTACCCATAATTGACGCTGAAGAAGTTTTCAGTGGCTTCTCCGAACCGGACAGGCTCAAATGATTGCAAGCCCGGCTGCGGGACATACTGGAAATGGCCGAAAGAGATCGGCGCCGGGTTTATGGGGATGATCGAATTTCTCTATTCATTCCAGGGGAGGCAGCAAAGAACTTGTTGCCTGCTGAATCGTACAGAAAGTCAGATGTCTTCTATCAACAAGCAGCTCATCAAGGGGCTTAACATAATTACCGATCGGACGGCTCTGAAGCAATATGCCGACAGTTCGTTGGTGCAGCATTTCGTGGAGCCCATGAAGAATGTCGTCGTTCGAACAGAATTCTTCCGTCCCCAAGTATCATTCGAAGCTCCTTTCCGGAAAAACCCCCATCCTTGTCTCGAATTTACATACACCCTGTCCGGCGATACCACTCTCTCCATAAGGAATGGACCGGGAGACTGGAGCAAATACCATTTTTCCGGGGGAATTCGGTTCTTTGGGTTAAACACGGAATTAAGCGGAATCGCCACGGTCAATTCCCTGGTCCCTGTCAAGGTATTACATTTGTATATAACCCCGCAGAAACTGGCTCAGCTATTGGGCTCCGGTAGCGGTCATCTGGTCCGGGCCATTATTGACAAAGCGAGCGTCAACAGCAAGAGTCCTCTGAATATAACGACTGTCGGCCCGACAACCACCTCGATCATCCATCAAATATTTAACCGCGACGGCGCATCGCCGGCAGATTCACTTTTCCTCAAGGGCAAGATTCTTGAGTTGCTTTCCCATGAGATTGAGTTATTATGCAGCCAGACGCGCAAACAAACCATCCTGCAACCGGACGATGTGGTTATGCTGCAGGCAGCAAGGACGATCATTATGGAACGGATGTCCACACCTCCCTCCATTGCCGAATTGGCGCGAAAAGTGGGGCTCAATGAAAAAAAAATCAAGCAGGGATTTAAAGAGCTTTACGGAACCACGGTGTACGGTTTTCTTCGCAAATATCGTATGGAGCAGGCAAAGCTGTTGTTCGACAGGGATCATAAAAGCGTTACCGATGTTGCATGCGCCGTAGGATATTCCAATGTTTCCCATTTCGGTGCCATCTTCAAACATCACCACGGGGTAAGGCCCGGAGAATACCTGAGATCCCTGAAAGAGTATCGGATGACGCACCATCTGTCCCTGTAAGTATCAGATCTATCCACGTCCTTTCGGTAAAAAGCCCCTTAATTGGCAGTAATAGTTCCTCAGGGGGTATTCCCCTTCAGTGAATACTGTTAGATTTCTTGCGCTAATTGGATTGTGTCTAAATAGAGTTTGCTAATCTCCTTCGGTAACCCTTCTGGTATCTCCTGCCAGGGGGGGATTGTTGTCGGTTCGGCCGTTTACTGTCGGATGTGAAGCCTTTGCTGCAAGTTTGTTGGAACAAGCCCTTATGTCATAGTCACCTTTTCTGTAGTCCTAAAAAACGTATTAACAAGGAGGAAAGATGATGCAAAGAAAAAAAGCTGCACCGTCCGCCGTTTTTTCCGCGGTGTCATATACGGTGGGGCTCATCCTGTTTACTGCTGTGGCTGCTTTTGCCGCGGAGGGGCGGGCGTCCCAGGAGGAGCGGGCCCGGAACATGGTTGAACTCGGTGAGATTACCGTAACCGCCCAAAAGCAGGAGGAGAGTGTCCTGGAGGTTCCGGCCAACGTTACGGTTATGGATGGCTACGCCATGGAGGATCTGGGAATCGACAATATCGACGAGCTGACGGATCTGGCGCCCAATATCAGTGTCGATAAAATAGATTCACATGTGACCCAGGTGGTTTTTCGCGGTATTGGCGGCATGACCAACATGAACAAGATCTGGAACATCAACGTGGATGGTGTTACCGTACCTTATGCAGGGGTTGACATGTTTATGGATGTCGAGCGTGTAGAGCTGATGCGCGGCAGCCAGGGTTCTCTTTACGGGCGCAACACCGGTGCGGGCGTGGTTAACGTGATTACCCGAAAACCGACTCCCGAGTTTTCGTTCGATTCCGCTCTGGAGATCGAAAGCTACAATACCCAAAAAGTCAGGGCGGCCTTTGGCGGGCCTCTGAGCGAGAATCAGGGATACCGCCTGGCCCTGGTGTATAACCGTACGGACGGTTACATGGAGAACTCGTTTCTAAACAGCGACGACGGCAGCCGCCAAGAGCAGTTTTCCGGCCGTTTCACCTTCGAGAATGCTTTTTCCGAAGACAATATTTTGCGGCTGAGTGTGACCGGCGACGCTTACAACGGCGGTTTTGACGATTATGTGCCGGTTGTCTTTGGAACAAGCACCACCACAATGAATAATGAGGAGGGGAAAAGCAAGGGCCATCTGTTTTCTCCGACGCTGACCTGGGAAAGAGCGTTCGGCGATGTCGCCCTGACCTCGATCACCAACTACAGCGCTTCCAATTCCCAGACGGTATTTGACCAGGATTCATCCCCTTTCGATCTCATGGTCCTGGACTATGATGAAAATTTCAAAACATTCACCCAGGAAATTCGTCTTTCCGGCGGTGAGTCAGCGGACGTCGAGTGGCTTGCAGGGGTGTTCTTGCTGAAAGAGGAGATCGACCTCCTGACGGATTTCAGGTTTGGCGACGATGCGGGACTTATGTTAATGCCTCCCGGACTGCATATGATCGGAGGTGGAACGATCGAAGGCCAGGGCGCGGCTCTTTTCGGGCAGCTTATCCTGCACCCGCTGGAAAAAATCGAGCTCAGGGCCAGGCTTCGTCTCGATTATGAGGAGCGGGAGCTGACATGGCAGGGAAAGTCTGAAATGGGAGGCGTGCCCATTGCGCCGGTCCAAGATTTCTCGCGTAAGGACGACTGGTTTGGCGTGATGCCTTCGGCCAGTTTAGCTTATATCATAGATGACCGGCAGCGGATCTACGGATCAATAGACCGCGGCTACAAAGTCGGCGACTATGCAGCCAACCAGGTGGATATCGAGGCTGTACGCGAACCGGTTGATCCGGAGTATACCCTGACCTACGAAATCGGGTACAAGGGGCTGCTGGCTGACAAGCGATTGGAACTGAGTGCGGCGGCCTTTTACATCGACTGGACGGATATGCAGGTCAGTGTCGTGAAAGACAACGTGGCACTCATGCTTAATGCCGCTGAAGCGCACAGTTACGGGCTAGAACTGGAAGCGCGCTGGCGGGCGGCAGGGGGTCTGGATCTGCTGGCAGGATTCGGCTGGCTCAGGGGGGAGTTCGACCGTTACGACAACCATCCTACCGGTCAGAACATGGCCGGCAACAAACTTCCCAACGCCAACGAGTACAGCTTCTCGACAGGAGTGCGGTACCGGCACAACAGCGGCTTTTTCACGTCATTTTCAGCAGCGTTGATGGGTCCAGAATATCTGGATGAGCAAAACCTGATCGAGCAGGAGAGCTACCTTCTTCTCAACGCGAAAGTCGGTTATGAAGGCTCGGACTGGGCGGCCTATGTATACGGAAGAAATCTTCTGGATGAAAAGTATCTGGTGCATAGTTTCACCGATGCGGGACGCGCAGGGGAGCCATTAGTTATCGGTGCCGAGGGTCGTTACTACTTTTAACAGATTTTTATCAATTGATGATGCACATTGTTTACAACATTCTGCCAGATGCCCATTTCGACCCCGAAACCCGAAGCCGGCATCGATCTCCGATTATCTTTTGTCAACCGGAGATCAGATGGCATGGCGATTCGGAGAGTGTCCTGCCCAAACAAGGTAATCGCCTATGAACATGAAAACAGTTAACGAAAATATGTCTCTGGATCGGATGCGGCCAGGATCAAGGTCCATCATTCAATCGATTGAAGGCGACAAAAAATTTGTTCGCCGTGCTGCCGGCAGGGGGTTCACACCGGAGGCAGCATTGCTTGTCATCCAAAACTTCGGGATTGGCCCGTTGATTGTGTTTTTGTGTGACACCCAGGTTGCGCTGGGACGAGGAGAAGCCAAGAAAATAATAGTGCGGAGGCAGCAGCATGAGTGTGAATGAATTATCAAGGCCGGCCGGTGAGATCGCCGTTGCTATCGCCGGGCAGCCCAACACCGGTAAATCAACCGTGTTCAACTTTCTTACCGGTTCAAACCAGCACGTCGGTAACTGGCCCGGGATAACGGTGGAGAAGAAAGAAGGACGTTTTGTCCGGGACGGT
>JAKSDC010000078.1 GCA_022360275.1 Chlorobiales bacterium | reverse complement strand
TTGCACCTAGGGCTATGCGTTTTTATCTGTTTTAATGGATAGGCAGAGTTCTTGTTTCCCTAGGCACTGTTTCGTGTACTGCACCCACTTGGCAATTCAAGAGGGCGCAGTCTTGTAATGGAAAAACTATCCGGTAAAATATTTGATACAGTCATCAATATTTGCCTGATGCGCTGTCATCTGCTTGCCGAAGCGGCATTTTAAGTCATCTACAAGATGGTAGACATACTCTTGCGCAGCCTCTTCTCCATACTTTTCGCGGAACATGTCTGCGTTCTGCAACACCTTGGAAAAGTCATGACGCTCGTATTTCTTTTCTTCGTCATCAATCCATTCGTGTACTTCGCGATATTCTTTTCCTGTGCGTTCAACACTTGCAGCAATATGTACATCTAATTTTGGCACTGTTGGCTCCTGTAGAAAATAGAAACGGGTGAAAGAAGCCCCATTCAGAGAAACTGAATGGAGATAGAGTATTATTTTTCAATTATTCAGGAATAAACGGAAAACGGTAGGGTGGCAATTTGTTCTCTGTAATCCCGTTCAGAAAAGATGGCGAGTGGCGCCTTTAGAGTATTCGCAAAAACAAAATCGGGGGCGGAAAGTGTATCTTTCTGCCCCCGATATTTTTATGGAAGGTGCTTTTCAGAGATGACTAGTGTTTGTAGTCGCTGCCCCAAACTTCTTTGAGTCGGGCGTCTCTGCCGCAGCGGTAGCGGTAGAATTTGTAGCGGATAGGGTTCTTTATGTAGTAATCCTGATGGTAATCTTCAGCAGGATAAAACTCGGAAGCCGGTTCGAGCTCTGTCACTACGTTATAGCCGCCGGACTTCAGGTCGGCGATGAGTTTTTCGGCAGCCCTTCTCTGTTCATCATTTGCATAAAAAACCGCTGAACGATATTGCGTACCGATATCCGGCCCCTGACGATTCAATTCGGTCGGGTCATGGATTTCAAAAAACAACTTGGCAAGCGTCTCGTATGAAACGACTGAAGGATCATACTCCACCTCGACCGCCTCGGCATGTTCTGTCGTGCCTGAACACACTTCCTTGTAGGTGGGATTTGCCTTGTTGCCGCCCGTGTAACCCGACGTTACGGCTTTTACACCCTTAACCTTCTGAAAATGATATTCCACTCCCCAGAAACACCCTCCGGCAAAGACCGCTTTTTCAGTCGTTCCTGTCAACGCTGCATCGGAGCTTGCTTCACGGTTGAAGTCAAGCGAGATCGAGTTGACGCAGTACCGGGCGTTCTTGTCGGTAAACCCTTCGTTATAGAACACATGGCCGAGATGCGCTCCGCAGTTGGTGCAGAGTATTTCAGTCCTTCTGCCGTCAGCGTCAGTCTCTTTCTTTATCGCCCCCGGAATTTCATCGTCGAAGCTCGGCCATCCCGTACCGGAATCGAACTTGTCCGAAGATCTGAAGAGAGGCTCGCCGCATCGTTTGCAAACATAGGTTCCGTCTTCCTTGTTGTAGACATATTCCCCGGTAAAGGGCATTTCGGTTCCTTTATGAACTATCACTCTTTCTTCTTCCGGTGATAACGTCTTGCATTTCATGACATCCTCCGTATCCGACATTTCTTTTTTTGTTGTTTTTTCCGCGGCTTCAGGCTGCTGCATACTGCATGAAGTCACTGTCAAGGTCATTATCATCGTTATTGACACAAACAGATACCGTGCATAAATCATCTTATCACTCCGCATTAAATCTGGAATACATACTCATATAACCATTAATAACAACAGAGGGTTTCAGAGTCGTGAACTTCCTTATCCAGGGTTTTGTTCTATACACAAACAGATAATTAAACACTTCGCCAATGTCAGCGTCCGAACGAAAACCAAACCTCCTCGCAAAAGAAACGAGCCCCTACCTGCTTCAGCATGCCTACAACCCTGTCGATTGGTATCCGTGGGAGACGGTTGCATTCGAAAAAGCGCGTAACGAACAAAAACCTATTTTCCTTTCGGTCGGCTATTCCACTTGCCACTGGTGCCATGTCATGGAACGGGAATCTTTCGAAAACGAAACCATAGCCACAGTCCTGAACAGGGCATTCGTGCCGGTCAAGGTTGACCGGGAAGAGCGTCCGGATATCGACAGATTATATATGACCTATGTACAGGCCACGACAGGAGGAGGCGGATGGCCGATGTCCGTGTGGCTCACTCCCGACCTGAAACCGTTTTTCGGCGGCACTTATTTTCCTCCTAAAGATCGTTACGGCAGGCCTGGCTTTCTGTCACTCCTTCTATCAATCGAAAGAGCATGGAATGAAGATCGAAACCGGCTGATGCATGCCGCTGAAAACGTGACAGACCAGCTTGAAGCCCTGTCACTGCATACACCCGAAGCTGTTTCTCTGGATGAAAGCGTTTTTCATGAAGCCGCCGGCACGTTTGCCGGGATGTTCGACAAGGAGGATGGAGGCTTCGGTAATGCGCCGAAATTCCCGCAACCCTCGATCCTCGAATTTCTTCTTGCTTATTCGTATTACACCGGCAATCAAGAGACCCGTGATATGGTTCTTTTCACTTTGAGGAAAATGGCCTCGGGAGGCATTCATGACCACCTGGGAATAAAAAATCTCGGCGGTGGAGGGTTTGCCCGCTACTCGACCGATGAAGGGTGGCATGTGCCGCATTTCGAAAAAATGCTCTACGACAACGCCCAACTTGTCGTTGTTGCCGCAGAAGCCTACCAGATTACAGGAGAACGCGGCTATGCCGATCTTGCCGAAGATATTTTGAATTACGTGCTCTGCGATATGACCGACAGTGAAGGAGGTTTTTTTTCTGCAGAAGATGCCGACAGTTTTCCGGACAAGAACATCAAGGAGAAAAAAGAAGGAGCTTTTTATACCTGGACAAAAAAAGAAATCGAACAGGTTCTCGATCCGCTTGAAAGCGTTGTTTTCTGTTATGTATATGGTGCAGAAGCGGACGGCAACGTGCTGGATGATCCGCATCTGGAGTTCACCGGGCGAAACATACTTTTTGTGAAGAATGACATCGAAGCTGCCGCTGAACAGTTCTCCCATCCGCCTGAAACCATCCATGAACTCATAGCCGGGGCAAAGGAAAAACTGCTCCTTGCCAGGAATGACAGACCCAGACCGCATCTGGACGACAAGATTCTTACATCATGGAACGGATTGATGATCTCTGCCCTGTCAAAGGCGTCGAAAACCCTGCAAAACACTGTTTATCTTGAAGCAGCCGTTAAAGCTGCCGATTTCATCCTTGCTGTGCTTTACAGAAAAGCAGAAGATCGACTGTTTCGGCGATACCGGAAAGGGAGAACAGGTATTGAAGGCAAAGCCGATGATTATGCGTTCCTCATACAGGGCCTGCTCGATCTGTACGAAGCCTCATCCGAATACCGCTATCTGAGCTACGCCATGAAGCTTATGGAGAAACAGATTGCACTGTTCTTCGATGATGCGTCGGGAGGTTTTTTCAATGCGTCATCGGACGATCCGTCCATACCGTTGCGCATGAAAGAGGACTATGACGGTGCGGAACCTTCCCCCAATTCAGTAAACATCATCTCTCTCTACCGGCTTGCAGATATAATGGACCGCGACGATTTTAGACAAACCGCGAACAAAACCATTGCATATTTCAGTAACGCGCTGAGGGAAACCGGCAGGCAACTGCCCTGTATGCTCAAGGCGGCAATGCTGCCTTATTACGGAACGAGACAGGTTATCCTTGCAGGCGAAAGGCAAAGTAAAACAATGAAAAGCTTTGAAAACACTCTCGGAAGGACATATCTGCCCGACACGTTCGTCGTGCATGCCTCAGAGAGCGATAAAGAAAAATCCGCTTTTCTTGAAAGAATTGCTGCCGAGACAACAGAAGCAACCGCCTATGTCTGTGCAAACCAGACATGCAGCCTGCCGGTTTCCGATGAGAAAGATCTCAGTGGACTGCTCGGGAAAACCGGACCGTCCTCAAGAAATAACGGTTAGCGTCTCAATCGAGCAGGATATCATCCTGCGCGGGATCATCGTCATCAAGCAGACTTTGCTGGGACACCTGAACCTGCTTGTTTTCCTCAGCAATCTTCCCGATGATTGCATTGGCTGCGTAAAGCCCGAGACCGCCTACCACAATTCCCGATACACCGTGGAATAAAAACGGAAAACCCAAAGGCGAAAACATCACGGCGCCCCCTGCCAATCCTGCAGCCCCTACTGCTTTATTTATCATATCTTCCATTTTAACTGTTTTCCTGAAATAGTTATGCGCAACATAACTTCCCTGGATTCATCACTCATCGTCATCGTCCATGAAATCAGGATAGTCGTCTTCGTGATGCTGGTCTTTTGGCGCAAAAGCGTTCCCGATGTTATCGGTGATTGCGCCTATAGCAGAACCCGCGGCAATCAAACCAAGGCTTGCAACCGCAATTCCTGCAATACCATGCACAATCGGCATACCAACCGGTGAAAACAAAATCGCACCACCTGCCACGCCTGCCGCTGTTTTAAGCATTGCGTCCTGTTGATCTGAATCAGCCATGATTAAACGGTTTCAGGTTATGAATGACACATAATAGCCTAGTTATTAATATACCACCTTTCATGAAGGTTACAAACCGGGGTAAAAGCTGGCAACATATAAACCGTTTTTATCACGACGGAAAAGAAAATCAGTAACGTATAGAGGGAGGCCCCTATTGTTAATCTTTCATGGCCGCGGTTCAGCCAGCGGTTTTCTGCGTACCTTGCTGCTGAGCCGCCCCACCAAGGCTGCCGAGGACGCTGCCGACAATGCTCCCTGCAAAGCCGAAGATGGTAGCGAACACTTTAGCCGCAACCGATGCAAAAAAGATTGGAATCCCTATCGAAGGAACAAGCATAGCGACACCGACTATAGTTTTTACGGCATCATTTTGTTTCTGTTCGCCTTCCATGATCTTTCTCCTGGTTTTTAAGCACTTGAATCACAATTCCGGTTTTCAATAGCAACAAAAAATGTAACCGTAGACGACCCTTTAAAAATTTCCTTTTGAGGTCACTGCCATCCTCCCCCCAGCGCTCTGTACAGTTCCGTTTTGGCATCGAGGCGCTGACGCCTTATATCGGCAAGGGAGAGCTCGGCATCGAGTGCATTTGC
>JAKSDC010000206.1 GCA_022360275.1 Chlorobiales bacterium | reverse complement strand
CGATCTTTAACACTTTTCGGAATCCGAATACCGATAAGCTGATCCGATTTTTCAGGTGTCGAGGTATTCATGATGACAAATTCAGATTGCTAATGTATAACATGTTATACAAACAAAAAGAATTGACAAAAAATTTTTCAGATACAACCATTGGCCTTCTACTCTGCTCAATGCCTTCCCAAGGGCACCTCTATTTATTTATTCCGCGCTTCAATCGCATCGTTGAGCGGATAGAAAGGGGTACCGCTCATGACAATAAATAAAGGTGCCCTTAATTCTCCAACGCCGCTTTTAATACACTGTCACGGGTGGCGAGAAAGTTTTGTGCGATCCGCGTTTCAGGGTTTATATCTTCAAAACAATGAACACCACCTGGATAGACGTGCAACTCTGTTGGAATGCCCGCCGCTGAGAGCTTGGCAGCATAGGCGGTGCATTCCTGAGCGAATAAATCAATATCCCCAACCATGATGGTGGCGGGTGGTAAATTGGTAAGATCGTGATTGTAAAGCGCAGAGGCGTATTTTGAAATCGCGCCTTCTTCGGGCTTTTGTCCTAAATAGGATGTCCAGCCAAACAAATTATTGGCTCGTGTCCAGATATAGGTGTCGTCAATATCACCGCCAGCCTGTGTAATATTTAACGGATCAAGCATCGGGTATAACAGCAGTTGGTGTACCAAAGGGATTTTATCTCGATCACAGGTGATTTGCGCAAGAGCCGCCGCTAAACCACCACCCGCACTTGCACCGCCAACAACAATATGACTGGTGTCAATGTTCAGCTTTTCGGCCTCATCAAAGACATATTCCAGCCCTGTATAACAATCTTTCAATGGTATTGGGAACGAATAATCCGGCGCAAGCCTGTAATCCACAGCAACCTCGACACAATTCATATCTTTGACGAAGTTCCTCAACACAAATTCATCTTGTTCAGCTTGCCCCAAAACCAGACCGCCACCATGCATCCAATAAAAAACAGGCAGGACTTCGCTTTGATTTTCAGGGGTGTAGATAAAAAGAGGTATATCATAATTGTCATCAGGGCTTTTGACTTGCATGACCTCTTTGGTAACACCCTCGATGGTTTTTGACATTTCAAGGGCTTGTTCTACCACTTGCGCGAACGTTTCACGGACGGATGCCAGTCCTTTTTCAAAATCAAACGGGAAACCCACGGCTTCGCACATATCTGCGATGGGTTGTGCAAATTCCTGTGGTAAGCGGCTTTTAATGCTTTTGACAATCATTGTTCTACTCATTTTTCCAAACCCCGATTATTCCGGCGTATAGCGGCTTCCATGTTCTTCAACGGCAGACAGGTAGTGCGTGTTGGGCAAAGCGCAGCCCTGGGGTATCCATCCTGCCTAAACAAGTGGTGTTGACCTTGATGCCAAACGGCAACAAACCCACCGCGGCAAGTTTGGCTTGTGTTCTTTCATGGCAATCGCAGCATGTTTGATCCCAAGAAAACTGCCGAAATAATTCACCTCGGTTGTTTTTCGCATCTCGTCCAGTGTACAGGTGGTCACGGAGGGCTCTGACTGAACAACATCTTCAGACGGCCTTTTTCGGTCTCCTATAGCTTGGCTCTGTGCTTCTGTTTCGCTCGTGTCAACACGCAAGCCTCTTTCTTTCTTTTCCAGGCTTTTCACCACCCCGACTGCTTTGCCAATCCCTGTCACCCTGGAATCAACCTCAGCGCTCTGCTTTCCTTCACCTGCCAAACATAAAGAACCGTTAAGAGCCATATATAAAACAACATACCCGAACCGTGCAACGCTTCCAAGTAGTTCTTTTGTGTCGAACCGTACCATTGCCTCTTGTAATCAACCTTCCTTTTAGAAAAATATTTCAAAAAAGCATATAGTAATTTTGCCTTTTATTTGGACTTTCGCATATGATTAACGGATATCTTTACCAAAACATACCTTGGGCTTTTGTGTGCATTGAACCTACATACTTTTGGCCTCGCACTCCCTTTTCTTTTGCAAGCCACCACTTACCCTGAGTAATGTTAGTGCTGTTACACTGAGGCAGCAAGATTTTGTCATTTGCTTTTTTCTGGTCTTTCGCTGCCGAACAAATAATCATCGGCGGATGTTAGGGTTACAAGCAACAAACCATAACATTCATCAACCACTATCATGAAAAAGGTACTTGTCGCGGGAGGGTCGGGATACCTTGGGCGCCATGTCGCAAGGGAGTTCAAACACAGAGGCTACTATGTGAGAGTGCTGGTGCGTAATCCCGACAAAATAAAGGAAAAGGGAGAACATGGCGAGCCGGTCATTTATGACCTCGTCGATGACGTTGTCACTGCTGACGCCACACAGCCTGAAACCCTGAAAGACATCTGTGACGATATCGATACCGTCTTCTCGTCGCTCGGGCTGACCAGGCCTGATTTCAAGCACTCCAGCTTCGACATCGACTATATGGGCAACAAGCGCATTCTGGATCTTGCCCTTGCCTCGAAGGTGAAAAAGTTCATCTATATCTCGGTGTTCAATGCCGAAAAAATGCTTGAGATTCAAAACATACAGGCTCATGAGCAGTTTGCAGGCGAGTTGAGAAAATCCGGTTTGGATTACACGATAATTCGCCCTACCGGCTACTTCTCGGATATGATCCAGTTCCTGAACCTTGCCAAGACGGGAATCATGCCGATCCTCGGCGATGGGGATAAACATTCAAACCCGATACATGCCGCGGATCTCGCGAAAATCTGCGTTGACGCGGTCGATTCGGACACAACCGATATCGATGCCGGCGGGCCTGATGTGTTCACCTACCGGGAGGTCGGCGAACTTGCTGCACGGGTTACCGGGAAAAACCCGTTCTACTTCAATATTCCGTTATGGATTGGAGACGGGTTGCTTGCGGTTTCGAGACTGATCAACAGGGACATTGCCGACATCATCTCTTTTGCCCTTGCGGTCAGCAAGCTCGACAGCGTTGCACCAAAACACGGTACGCACAGGCTCGAGGATTATTTCAAGGAAAATCTTTAGGCCGGCTTTATTAACCTGCTGCACACCTTGATTACTTCGTTGAGCGGTACTCGAAATCCTCATGTAGCTACGTGTACACTCCGGTTACTGTGCTCCGTTCGCCTTGTTCCCAAGGCGCTCGCGACAATTAATGAAATCAGCCTTTTTCTTTGAGGGGATTGGCGAAAAAATTGCCTACCTGCTCTCTGTAACGCGTAAATGCCTCTTTTCCCCTGTCGGTAATCCGATAAAGGGAAAGAGGTACGCGCTTACTGTAGGTTTTATCGCAGTAGACATATCCCGCCTCTTCGAGTTTGCGTAAATGCACGCTCACGTTACCGTCTGTCGCCCTGATGGTATCACGGATATCGATAAAAGAAGCTTCTGTAACCTCTTCGAGGTAACAGAGAGCGGCAAAGCGTATCCGCGAGTGAATCACCTTGTCCAACAGTTTGTAATTACGGTCCTTTTCTTTTATCTCTCCACCCATACAACCGCTTCCGGATGAATGAATTTGCTTGTGTCTGTTACTTTGATAAATAAAGTACACAATTTAACAAATCCGCAGCAGAGCAAAGATTTGCTACACTTTTTACCATATTTGAACGATAAAAGAACCGATAGTGGACCAGAAAATCAACATCAAGTCATATTCCGTCAAGGAGCTGCAGGGAGCTTTACAGGAGCTGGGCGAACCGGCATACAGGGCCGATCAGGTGCATCGCTGGCTGTTCAATGAGCGGATGGAAAATTTCGACAGCATGACCAATCTCGGTTCGAAGCTGAGAAGGCTGCTTTCAAGCCGTTTCTTTATTCCATCGTGCTCCATTCAAAAGGAAGAGCATGAGCTGACACCCGAAGAAAGCCCCGGAACCTCGAAGCTCCTGGTCTCGCTGCATGACGGCGAATGCATTGAAACCGTGCACATTCCTGCCGGTGACAGAAACACCGTATGCGTTTCTTCCCAGGTTGGCTGCCCGCTTCGCTGTACTTTCTGCGGAACAGGCTATATGGGGTTTACGCGCAACCTCAATGCCGCGGAGATCGTCGAACAGGCATATCTTGTCAACGATCGTCTTGCAGGTCAATCACCTGCAGCATCTCTGAGCAACTTAGTGTTTATGGGCATGGGCGAACCCCTGCTGAACCTTTCCAACGTTCTTGAGGCAATAAGGACGCTCACACATCAGGACTATCGGTTTTCGCTCTCCCAGCGCCGGATCACCATTTCGACCGTCGGCCTTATCTCCCAGATTGACTCGATCGCACACTCGGGTCTAAAAACAAAACTTGCGGTTTCCCTTCATGCCGCCGAGCAGGAAAAGCGTTCAACGCTTCTTCCTGTTGCAAAAGAACACACCCTCGACAACCTGAATCGTGCTCTCGAACGGTATGTCGCACAGACAAATGAACCGGTCACGCTGGTTTACATGCTGATTGAAGGAATCAACGATACAGCCGGAGATGCAAAAAACCTTGTCCGGTTCAGCCGTGGTTTTTTATGTAAAATTAACTTGATTGATTACAATACTATAGTTAACATAGGATTTAAGCCTGTAAAAGCACAAAAACGGGACAATTTTGTACAGATCCTCGTCGATGCAGGCTTGCATGTCACGGTGCGAAAAAGTTATGGGGCATCAATCAATGCAGCATGCGGTCAGTTGGCTTTGACGGAGAAAAAAACAGCACCTTCCGGCCGTATATAATTAAAACGCTCATATCAATCATGGATCTACTGGATTTTATTCCCTTCAGAAACGAATTGAACAAAGCATATCACGGCCTTACGGGAAATGCCAATCAAACTTCCGAGAATCCTGTTTTCGAAGAGCTGAAAGTCAGGCGTTTTTCCAAACCTGCCAAAGAAGTTGCTCATTTCATTGTCGATAAAATAGAAAACTGGGTAGGTTGGAATCTTAAAAACAAGAAAACCTCGGTTGGCGGCATGACGATGATTCGCGCCGAAGTTTCTTCCTTTGCCCTTCTCGGCACCAAAATCATGGTAACGTTCGGCCTCTCCGAAGAGAAAGACCGTAACGGCAAATCCATCACCACCATAAACGCCAAAGCCGAAACTGACATTGATTCACGCGGTGATTTGGGAGAAAGCCGGAGAGTGATCCGAATGATGCTTTCAGCTCTTGATTTTGAATTCAGAAAGTCCCACATCAAGGATGACGAGTATCTGTTCAGGTCTCTTGATCCAAAAGGCCAGACACAGGCAATGCAGGAACTCTTTGACAATGCCAATTTCCAGACAAAGCCTGCCGAGGAAAAGAAAAAACCAGCCAAGCAGACCATCCCTTTCAAGCCTGCCGCTAAACCCAACGGCGCCACTCTGAAATCCTCTTCTCCAGAGAAAAAAGAAATCCCGGCAAACTCTGCGACTGCGAATGGTGAAAGTTCTTCTTCCGAGAAAAAACCATCCAGAACAAAGGTCAAAGTTATCAAGCTCAAAAAATAGCAACCCAAGAACCCGGCATTATGAGAATTATTTTACTTGGGGCTCCTGGTGCAGGCAAAGGGACCCAGGCCCGGTTTATTGCCTCCACATTCAGTATTCCGCAAATTTCCACGGGCGACATGCTTCGTGCCGCCATCAAGGAGGGCTCTCCTCTCGGTCTTGAAGCCAAGAAAGTTATGGATGCCGGCCAACTGGTTTCAGATGATATCATTCTCGGGTTGGTCAACGAGAGACTGAAACAATCTGATTGTGAAAACGGCTGCCTGTTTGACGGGTTTCCCCGCACTATCGCCCAGGCCGAAGCTTTGAAAAAAGACGATATCACAATCAATCACGTCATTGACATCGAAGTCGATGATGAAGAAATTATTCAACGTATGAGCGGCAGGCGCGTGCATCTTGCTTCAGGCAGGACCTATCATGTTTTATTCAATCCTCCTGTCAAAGAAGGCGCGGACGATGTCACGGGAGAACCGCTTGTTCAACGTGAGGACGACAGTGAGGAAACCGTGCGCAAACGCCTCGACATTTATCACAAAGAGACCGCGCCTCTTATCGAGTATTACCGGAAATGGGGACAGAACTGTGACCCGAATGCTCCCCGGTTCAGCAGCATCAAGGGAACAGGAAGCGTCGATGAGATAAAGGATAAAATTCTCAGCGTTCTTCAAAACTGAGATATTCTTTTCACATTTTTTATTATTAAAGTCAGTGTAGAGAAAATGTGCACTGACTTTTTTATTGCACGCTCATTATCCATGCATCTCGCATTACTACATGCCAATTACTACCTGCGCGATGAGCCGCTACTCGTAATTGTACAGGAAAATCTGGCAACGGATCTTCTGCCCGGCTGCCAGGTATTGTTTTCTCCGGCAAACAATGCCAGACGGAGCGTTATAGGCTACGTAACCAAGATACTCGACAAGGCTACAGAAAAAAAGCCAGAAGGCATTGTAACCGACATTCTCAACAGAGGGATGCCGGTTCTCACCCCGGTTACCCTCCAATTGGCCTCATGGGTAGCCGATTATTACATGACCCGCCCGATTGAAGCCATTAGTGCCGTCTTGCCTGCACCTCTTAAAACAAAAGTCAGCGAAATCGTCGAGCTTACCGATTTCCAGCTCATGAGCAGCAATGATCGGAAAGTTGTCTCTACCCGTTTACGCAAAGAGATTCTTCGACTTCTTCAGCAAAAAGAAAAGCTGACGGTTAAACAGCTTGAAAGCAGACTCGGCAAACACAACCTTTACCGAACGCTGATCGAAATGGAACGGGGCGGATTGATCACCCTGAAAAAAACATTTCAATCCACAAAACCGAAAACAAAAACAGCCTATCGCCTCAAACAACCTTTCAGCGAATCGCTGCTGAAAAACCTGTCCAGGGCTCCCCGTCAAGCTGAAGCGGTAAAACGACTGCATGAACTGGAAATGTCCTGGGGTTTTCCTGAACAGATCGGAGCGACAAAAGGAACTGCACGCGAACTGGTAAGAAAAGGGATCTTCGAACCGGTAAAAATTGAAACTGAGATCGGATTTTCAGACGGGTTTACCGAACCCTCCAAAATCATCAAACGTCTTACGGAAGCTCAGCGACAAACACTTGACAAACTCGTAACGGGATTCCAGGCTGAGGCATTTAAAACATATCTCCTCCATGGTATCACAGGCAGCGGAAAGACAATCGTTTACATTGAACTGCTCAAAGAAGTCATTTCCGCCGGCAAAACTGCCATCGTACTGGTACCGGAAATATCGCTTACCCCTCAGACCGCATCCCGGTTCCGGCAGCATTTCGGAGACGATATCCAGATTTTACACAGCGCTATGAACAACCAGGAAAAATACAATGCCTGGCAAAAACTGCGGACCGGGAGAGCAAGAATAGCGCTCGGCCCACGCTCAACAGTTTTCGCACCATTGGAAAACGTCGGCGCCATTATTGTAGACGAGGAACATGACACTGCCTACAAACAGGACAGAACTCCACGGTACCATGGAAGGGATACGGCTGTCATGAGGGCAAAGCTCGAAGGAGCTGTCTGCGTCCTTGGATCGGCCACGCCCTCATTCGAATCGTTTTACAATGCCGAAACTGGAAAATACAATCTGCTGAACCTCCCGGGCAGGGTTGACGGCGCAACCGTGCCTACGGTAAAACTCATTCCCATGCGGGAAAACCGGAAAGTTTCTTTCTCCATTTCTGACGTTCTTTATGAAGAGATCAGAAAAAGGCTTGATCGAAATGAACAGGTTATCCTTCTGCAGAACAGAAGAGGTTTCGCAGGAAGCCTGCTCTGCCTGGAATGCGGACAAACCCCGACGTGCAGCCACTGCAACATACCCATGGTATACCATGCGGCCAGCCGTCATCTCCGCTGCCATTACTGTGGTCACGCGGTTATCTATAAGGAAAAATGCCGCCACTGCTCTTCGGACAACATCCTGTATAAAAGCAGCGGCACCGAGCGTATTGAAGAGGAGCTCCGCACCCTTTTTCCCGAAGAAAAAATACTTCGCATGGATGTCGATACCACCGGCGTAAAAGGAGCTCACACCATGATCCTGAACGATTTCCATGAGAAAAAAGCGCGCATCCTGCTCGGCACGCAGATGGTGGCCAAGGGTCTCGACTTTCCGGATGTGAGTCTTGTCGGCGTGCTTATGGCGGATATCGGCCTCAACCTTCCCGACTTCAGAGCCGGAGAGCGGCTTTTTTCGCTGCTCATGCAGGTAGCCGGTCGTGCAGGCAGATCGAAGATTTCCGGTGAAGTCTACCTCCAGACATACAATACCGATAACGAGGTCTTCACTTTTCTGCTGCACGGCAGTTATGAAAAGTATTACCGACAGGACCTCCAGGCGAGAAAAACGTTGCTCTACCCCCCTTTCGCAAAACTTGTTTCCTGCGAGTTCTCGGCTCCCGAAGAAAATACCGCTGAAACAGCTGCGGGTGAATTTGCCGAAGCACTCAAACCCCGCGTTTCCCCGGAAACCTGTCTTGTGCTCGGACCGGCCCCTGCCGGTATCGCCCGTATCAGAGGGCGTTTCCGTTATCAGGTCCTGCTGAAATTTCCCGGCAAAAAGGTCTCTGCCGATTTCCTGAAAAAGCAGCAATATTCCCTGATGAGCAAATACAGCCGAAACAATCTCTCCATTACCATCGATGTCGACCCGCAGAGTATGATGTAGGATTGTTGACGTGTAACTACTCACTTATCTATCTTGTGCGTATATTATTAAAAATGTGTTAACGCTCCATACTTTTTGACATGACTGATTTCGAATGGTCATCCGGCTACCTGAAAAAACACCCGCTTAAAACTATCGGCATTTTCCTTTTTCTTGTAGGCCGCTACCTTTTTGCCGCATTTTTTCTCTATGGCTTCTGGCACAAACTGGTGAAAGGATGGCTCTGGACCGACCTTATGCGTGACTATTTCACCCAGAGACTTGGCGAACTCGTTCCAGGCTCTTTTCAGGCGTTGTATCTTGAGCACTTCGCTATCCCGCTGGCTCTGCCGATTGCCTGGATTGTAACCGTCGGAGAGCTCATTATCGGCATCTCCCTTGTCCTCGGTCTCGTTGTCCGGCTAAACGCTGCTTTTGCACTCTTCCTCGTGCTTAATTTCGCCGCAGGAGGATACTACAACCTTACACTTCCCCCCTTTATGGTGTACTCGGTGCTCATGATGATTTTTCCTTCAGGACATTGGCTCGGAATGGACAGAAAGCTTCACGAAAAGTATCCGGACTCACTTTGGTTCCGATAAGAGAATAAACGAAGCTATTTCAAATCAAAAGAGCGTGATAACCGGGCCATTCATCAAAAGAGAGTTATGAGCTGTAAAACAACGACCCCGGCATTTTTTTTACTGACAGCCGTTCTTCTCTGCGGTAACTATTCAGGTATTTTCCCTGCAGGAAACCTCTCTTACGCCGCAAAACCACAAAAAACCTCATCCAGACAACAGAATCTTTCCGACACTCTTCAAAAAGCCGATTTGGCTTTTTACACAATGAATTACGAGGCTGCCGATTCGCTTTATTCATCGATCCTTGAAGAAGATCCCGAAAATGCCGATACCAACTGGAGGCTGGCCCGCCTTTATGTCGGCATGGGTGAAGCTCTTTCTCCCGAAAACACCCAAGAGCGTCAACCGTATTACGAAAAAGCGGTGCAGCATGCCGAGGCAAGCATCAAAAGCAATGAAAATATTGCGGAAGGACATACCTGGCTTGCGGCATCCCTTGGTGTTCTTGCCGACAATGCAGGCCCAAGAGAGAAAATCAAGCGCGCCAATATCATAAAGAGCGAGCTTGACCGTGCACTTGAACTGAACCCAAATGATGATGTGGCCCTGTCGATCCTCGGTTCTTTTAATCGGGAGATCGCCGAAATGGGATGGCTGGAAAAAGTTTTCGCAAAGACGTTTCTGGGGTCGCTGCCTGAAGGAAGCCACGAAGAAGCCGAAAAAATGCTTAAAAAGGCCATTGCATTGAACCCCAGGGTTATCCGGCACTACCACGAACTCGGGAAACTGTATCGCGACGTGAAGCGTTACCCTGAAGCTGTTCAGGTGCTTCAGGAAGCACTGAACAAACCGGTGCTGATGAAAAGCGACGAACGAAGGCTGCAAAACATCCGCATCCTGATCAAAAAACTCTCGAAAAAGATCGATTAGGTGTAAGGTGGAATCCGGGAGCGGAGAAAAAACTCTACAGTCTTCAGTAAGCAGTCTACAAAGAGAGAGGAAAAGAAAAAACGAATATTGACGACGATTGACTAATGGAGAATGCCATTTGAAAAGGTACCCTTAGAAATCGACTTTCAGGCCGACCAAAACATTATGACTTGAAATATCGAGCTCGATATCGTCTCCCGCTTCCTGAAAACTTGCGTCCTGGGTTGAAAAATAGCGGTACATTGCATTGACCGTCACCGAAGGAGAAACCTTCACCCCCAAACCTGCTCCAACCTGATAGGCAAGAACGATATCATCTTCGCTGAATTCGTCAATATCGTCCTCATACTCGACATTGGCTACACCGATACCGGCACTGAGAATCGGAACAATTTTGCTGTCGCCGATCTCGCAATAGTAATAACCGTTCGCAAGCAGAGAAAGAATGGAAAGGTCGCCCTCGGCTGCTATGCCATCCGAGCCAAATGTATCAAAATCGTTTTTCTGATACCCGATCTCTCCTTCAAGCCTCACACGACCTATGTTCAAACCATGAGCATAGCTGTAGGCCTCTCCATCGTCGTAGCTCAGATCACCGCTTTTTGAACCCTTGAGATTTGAATCATTCAAATACGCCAGACCGACAGTCAGTCCTGCATAAGGGGAACCTGCTCGAGCCGGCAAAGAAGAGAAAAGAACAATGGTCAGACAAAGTAAACCCAACAAATGCTTGCTTGTCATTCGGCCTCCCGAGTAATTAAACACACGTTTCAACCCCTGATTGAACAACCAGCGGACGAAGGTGCGTATACGTTACTCTCCGTTCATAGTGCAATCGTATAAAGCCCCGAATTTACACAAAGGTACAATGTTTTTTCGTTTTATCCATGGAGGGTTCAAAAAAACACTCACTTGAGCTCCTGCATACCTATAAGACCTCGAACACCGAGATGGTAACTGTTCGCTCCGAATCCACTGATGACGCCGCTGCATACTTCGGAAATCACCGATGTTCGCCGAAATTCCTCGCGCGCATAAATGTTCGAAAGATGAACTTCGATAACGGGTATACTGATAGCACCGATAGCATCCCGCAAAGCAATCGAATAGTGAGTAAGCGCCCCTGCATTGAGTATTACTCCGTTGCAGTTCCCTTGGTCTTCGCAATGAAAGAGCTTTTCCAGAAGCTCTCCTTCTTCTTCGGACTGGAAAAAATCAAAGGAAATACCCGGAAACGCTTCCGTGAGTTCCCGATTGATGTCATCAAGAGTGTGATTGCCGTATATTT
This sequence comes from Chlorobiales bacterium, assembly GCA_022360275.1. Lineage (GTDB taxonomy): Bacteria > Bacteroidota > Chlorobiia > Chlorobiales > Chlorobiaceae > Prosthecochloris. The sequence goes on along the minus strand of JAKSDC010000206.1, from coordinate 45,376 downwards.
CCGGCTCACGCTTTCCGAGCCTCGAAAGGTTGGGACCGTTAAGTACAAGAATTGAAAGAATATCCATCACTCATTACGCGCAACCCCAAGAAAACGGAGCAGCATAAGAAACAGGTTGATAAAATTCAGGTAAAGCGACAGCGCACCCATCACAGAAACCTTCGCTTCTGACTCACCGTCAGTAACCATGGCCGCCATCTCTTTAATGCGCTGGGCATCATAGGCGGTCAGACCGGTAAATAACAGAACTCCGATTACACTGATCCCGAGCTCGAGCATCGAATTCTGCATGAACATATTGACCAGCGATGCAAGGATAACGCCGATAAGCGCCATGAAGGCTATACTGCCGAGTTTTGTAAGATCACGCTTGGTGGTATAACCAAATACACTCATTGCGGCAAATGTCCCGGATGTGACGAAAAAAGTGCTTGCGATGGAACTTGCAGTATACACCAGGAAAATGGTTGAAAAGGTCAAACCGGTTAGCGCGGAATAAAGAATAAACAGCCCGGTTGCCACCGAACCGGACAAACGGTTGATGCCGGCACTCAAACCAACCACTATCCCGAGCTGAGCAACAATCAGCCCGATCACGATCAGGCCGTTGGAAAAAATGAGGTTTCTGAGCATTTCGCTCTCCGAGACATAGTAGCCTACTGTCGCCGTCAATGCAAGTCCAAGCGTCATCCATGTATAGACCTGGTTGACCACTCTCGTCTGCACGTCTGCTGAAACTCTCGGCGCCGTCACGGCCTCTGCTGTCCGGGCCATCTGGTTACGTTTTATCATATGTCGTTCTTTGTTGTTTACGTTATTAATTGACTATTGACTCATGGCAATTGAATCCTTGCACATGCTTTCCCGCTTTACTTCCACAGCCTCCCTTCCTCAACCCTCTTTTGCAATAAAGAATCCGAGACGTAGAGCCATTCAGCCAGCAAGCTGTCGAGCTATCCAGCGAATGGAGCATAGAACACTTGACTCTCAGGACTCGAAACTTTCTTGCCCCTCTTCCCTAAAGGATATACTGGCTCAGGTCACGGTCCTTGACAATCACACTCAGCTTCCCGCCAACCATGTCCTTGTCGATGACAATTTTTTCATCGCTGCATTTTTCAGGAATCTCGAACATGAGCTCCTCGAGCAGATTCGTCATGATTGTGTGCAGTCGCCTGGCCCCGATATTTTCCACTGACTCATTGACTTGCGCGGCGATAGCGGCAAGTTCTCTGATCGCCTCGTCCGTAAACTCAAGTTCCACGCCCTCGGTTTGCAGGAGCGCCCTGTATTGTTTAATCAAGGCGTTTTTCGGCTGAGTGAGAATTTTGTAGAAATCTTTTTCGGTAAGGCTTTTCAGCTCGACACGAATAGGAAAACGTCCCTGGAGTTCGGGAATCAGGTCGGAAGGTTTGGCGACATGAAATGCGCCGGAGGCTATGAACAAAACATGGTCGGTTTTCACCATTCCATGTTTTGTTGCCACGTTGGAGCCTTCGACAATAGGCAGGAGATCACGCTGAACACCTTCACGGCTTACGTCAGGCCCTTTGCCTCCTCCCCCTGTTGTCGGAGCGGCAATTTTATCGATCTCGTCAACAAACACTATGCCGGACTCCTCAACCTTTCGCACCGCTTCTTTTATCACGGCATCCATATCGATGAGTTTCTGTACCTCTTCCTGCTCCAACAGCTTCCTCGCTTCGGCAATCGTGACTCTTCTTTTTTTACGTTTCTTCGGAAGACCGCTCATGAGGTCCTGCATAATTCCCCCAAGCTCCTCCATCTGCCCGAGCGGCCCGAAAATCTGCATCATGCCGCCATGGGAATCACTGCTCAACTCCATCTCGATCTGACGATCCTCCATCCTGCCCGAGCGAAGCCTTTCGAGCATTTTTTCCCGGCTTTTTCGGTTGATAGCATCTTCAAGATCGGCTCTTCCCTTATCCTCGGCAATCTCGCCCTCTCCGCCATCCTCTTCCCTTTCATAAGGAGAAGCCGGCACTGTCGGCAACAAAATATCGAGCAAACGCTCCTCCACAAGAACAGCCGCTTTTTCTTTAACCTCTTCGGATTTTTCATTTCTCACCATGTTGACCGCCTGATCGGTCAGGTCGCGGATCATCGACTCGACATCCCTCCCGACATAACCGACCTCGGTAAACTTGGAAGCTTCAACCTTGACGAAAGGGGCATTGGCAAGCTTTGCAAGCCTGCGTGCAATTTCGGTTTTACCGACACCGGTGGGTCCGATCATGATGATGTTGTTGGGCATGATCTCGTCACGCAGTTCGTCACTGACGTTCTGCCTGCGCAAACGGTTCCTGAGGGCGATGGCAACGGCCTTCTTGGCATCCTGCTGACCGATGATATATTTATCCAAACGGGAAACGATCTGGTTAGGGGTGAGAAATTCACTATTGATCGAAGATTTGTTCACGGCTTTACTTTCATGTATTTCAAGAACTTGCGACTGATTCTGATCTATCATATTCGATTACAAAAAAACGTTAACAAAAATAGAGCTGAAGTCTTGAAGATCAGATTTCTTCAAGGATAATATGGTCGTTCGTATATATGCATATGTCAGCGGCAATCTTCAGGCTTTCCCTGACAATGTCCGAAGCCTCGAGAGCTGTGTTTTTGAGTAACGAACGTGCCGATGCAAGAGCAAACATGCTTCCACTGCCGATGGCAACAATCCCGTCCTCCGGTTCGATAACATCGCCTGTACCCGAGATAATGAGCGCCTTTTCAGGACTGACGACAGCGAGCATAGCTTCAAGGCGGCGGAGATATTTGTCGGTGCGCCAATCTCTTGCCAGCTCGACCGCTGAGCGTTCGAGCTGACCGCCATAAGCCTGCAGCTTTTCTTCAAAACGGTCGAGAAGCGTTACCGCGTCCGCTGTAGCACCCGCAAATCCCGTAATCAGGTTTGCCTGGCGCAGTCTGCGTATCTTCTTCGTACTCTGTTTGATTACCGTATTACCGAGCGTCATCTGGCCGTCGCTGCCAAGAGCCGCCTTTCCGTTTCTGATCACGCCGAGAACCGTTGTTGCTTTCAGCTCCGGCTTTCCATACATCTCCATCACCTCTCCTCTTCGGAACGCATTAAAATATTTTTTTTCTTAATCTTGCTACTGGAATTTGCATTTGTTCACGATATTTTGCAACCGTTCTCCTTGCAATCTTTATGCCTTTCCCCTCCAGCATCCCGGCAAGCTTGTCATCATTGAGCGGTTTGGCGGTATCTTCGGCGTCAATCAGCTCCCGTATATACTGTTTGATTATCTTTGTTGAAAGATCTTCTCCTTCTTCTGTCGGAAGACTGCCGCTGAAAAAATATTTGAGTTCGAAAGTACCGAATCTGGTCTGAACATACTTGCCGTTCACCGCTCTGCTGATCGTGGAAAGATCGAAACCGGTTTTTTCAGCTACATCCTTCATAACGAGCGGAACGAGCTTTTCAGGACCTGTAACGAAGAAGTCATACTGAAAATTCATCAGTGCCTCTATAACCTTTATAAGAGTGTTTCTGCGTTGTGCGATGGCGCTGGCAAACTCCTTGGCGCGATTCAATTTCTGCCGCATGTATTTCCTATCTTCCGCAGGAACCCCTCTGTTTTTCAGCACATCCTGATACTCCTTCGAAACGTGAACCGACATGTTGCTCCGGTCGTTCAGTACGGCAGTAAGGCGACCGTTTTCGTATGTCACTATAAAATCAGGAACGATATATTCGTCTGCAGCGACACCGGCAACAAAGGGATGAGGATCCAGGGTGGAAATCACGGCAATTGCCGATTCAAGCTCTTGAGGCCGGATTTGCAAACGCTTGAGTATGCGCTCATAACGGTTGTTGAGAAAGTCGTCGTAATGCTCTGTAAGGATCTGCGATGCAAGGGCAAAGACCGGCGTTTTGTTCCTGCCGGTTTTTGCACCGAGCTGTGCAAGCAGTCTTTCCTGAAGATCACGAACGGCTATCCCCGGAGGGTCAAGATAGCGTATCTTTTTAAGGATAGCCGCAACCTCTTCCTTGTCCACATCGATATCGTTATGCTCAAGTCCTTCGATTATGATTGAAAGATCATCCTTGAGATAACCGTCGTCATCGAGATTGCCGAGAATTTCAGATGCTATCAGCAACTCTTTTGTACCGATCCCCTCTTGTAACGAAAGATCTTTGAGCAGTTTTTCCTCGCATGAGTCCTGTTGAACCGCTTGTATAAAGCTTTCCTTGGGACGATTATCGATGGTAAACTGCAAGGTTCCTTCAGAATCATCCTTATTGCCTTTGTCGACCTCACCCGGCCTGTCTTTCTCAAAGCGATCGACTGAATCGAACATGCCCTCCTCATGCCCGTCGTCACCCTGTACCCCGGAATCATCGATTGACTCTCCCTTTTGCTCTTCGAGCTCAAGCATGGGATTGTCCTGCATCTCGTCGCAGATCCGTTGTTCAAGATGCAGCAGCGGAAGCTGCAGCAGCTGACTTGTCATGATCTGCTGAGAAGACAGCTGAGTCCGCTGACTCTGCCGAAGCTTAATGTCTGGCATAAGTTATGGGAGAATTCGCTAATAAATCCTTCAAGCGGCCGTACCATGGCAAACCGTAACGATCAATCAATGCTTCTCCAACGTAATCAACAAGAGGGACGCCTTTTTCGATCCCTTTTTTGACCGCTTGCCGGCACATCGCATGCCGCTCATAAACAAGATAATCCAATCCGAACTTTTTTTTAATCCTGATCGGAAACAACCTGCAGGAGAATGGTTTTCTCCTCTCAATGGCACAAAACGTTATTCCTTTGTCAGAAAAGGCAAAAACGCATTCGCGCCCCTCCATGATTCTGGTATAGATGTCTCCCTGATACGTTTCCAGGCAGCCGTTCCGTCTTATGTACCGGATATTTTTTTCCGGAAGTATATTTTGGACAAGAGAAGCCGCTTCACGCAATGACTCGGCTTCCTTTTGCAGAACCGGTGCGCCAAGCTCTCCCTCCACACAGCACGCTCCCTTGCACGCATCAAGGTCGCAACGGAACAAGGCCTCCGGAATCCCGTCATCTATAAGCACATCATCGATAGCAAACATTGCCGGCATGAAAATTCGTTGTATAAAATCCTATTTTACACATCATTCAAAGTTGTTTTCTTTATTATAACAGCCTATAAAACCATCTATCCACCCAAACATCTCGAAAAAGCAAGCTATGACAATCATTGACGGAAAAAAGATTTCAAGCGATATCAAACAGGAACTGAAAAACTCTGTCGAAGCATGCAGGCAGAAAGTCAACGCCGTGCCGGGCCTTGCCGTAATCATAGTCGGCGAGGACCCCGCCTCACAGGTCTATGTACGAAACAAGGCTAAAAGCTGCAAAGAAATCGGCATGAACTCGAAAGTAATAGAGCTTCCCGCAGAAACATCGCAGGAGGAACTCCTCTCCAGGATCGAATCGCTGAACAATGACCCGGAAGTCCACGGCATACTCGTTCAACAGCCGCTCCCCTCACATATCGATGAATATGCCGTAACGATGGCGATTTCCCCGGCAAAAGACGTTGACGGTTTCCATCCGGAAAATGTCGGTCAGATGGTGCTCGGAAATCTCGACAACTGCTATATAAGCTGTACCCCATACGGCATCCTCGAGCTTCTTGCCAGATACAATATCGAGACGAAGGGGAAGCACTGTGTCGTCATAGGAAGAAGCAACATCGTAGGAAAACCGATGGCCAACCTGATGCTGCAGAAACTCAGGGAAACAAACTGTACGGTTACCGTCTGCCACTCCGCAACGCAGAACATGCCCGAATTGACCCGGCAGGCTGACATTTTGATCGCCGCTATCGGCCGGGCACACCTCATCACCAAAGAAATGGTAAAACCAGGGGCTGTGATCATAGATGTCGGGATGAACCGGATTGAAGATGCTTCACGCAAATCAGGCTATCGGCTTGTCGGCGACGTGGATTACGAGCCTGTTTCCAAAATAGCTTCGGCCATCACCCCTGTCCCCGGCGGGGTCGGCCCGATGACCATTGCCATGCTCCTCAAAAACACGTTCCAGTCGTTCATGCAGGCTCAAGGTTCCGCTGATTCCCTGTAACACATCAGCATGGGAAAAATTGCAAGCCGCTATATCTGTGCCGATTGTGGTGCGGTAGCGCTAAAATACTCAGGCAAATGTTTTGCCTGCCAGAGCTGGGGAACCCTTGAAGAATCTGCCGTCGAAGAGCCGTTGCCGGGAAAAACCGGCAAGACTCCGGCTCTCAATGATCTTCCTGCTTCGGAAAGTCTGTTGCAGTCAGGAAATGCCGTGCTCCGGGACAGAATTTCAACGGGGATGCGAGAGTTTGACCGTATTCTTGGCGGAGGCCTTATGCCCGCCTCTGCAGTCCTTATCGGTGGCGAACCTGGTATCGGCAAATCGACCTTGATGCTTCAGCTCGCCCGCCGCACTTCTCCCGCCCGTATTCTTTATATTTCGGGCGAAGAATCACCGTCACAAATCAGGGACCGCGCCAAGCGCCTTTCCATCACCTCCGGCGACCTGAGCTTGGTACCGGAAGTCAATCTTGAAAAAATACTCGGTGTCATCGATCGTGACCGGCCTGACATCGTTATTATCGACTCGATTCAAACAATTTACTCCGGTGAATACCGCAGCTCGGCGGGAACGATAACACAGATACGCGAATGCGCCTCGGAACTTATCCGGGCCGCAAAAAGCCGGAACTTTATTCTCCTTATTATCGGCCATATTACAAAAACCGGCGTACTTGCCGGACCGAAAACGCTTGAACACATGGTCGATACGGTTATGCAGTTCGAGGGCGAAGGGTATCAATGGTACAGGATGATCCGTTCGATAAAAAACCGTTTCGGCCCCACTAATGAGATTGGCGTGTTCCGCATGGATGAAAAGGGGCTTGAAGAAGTGAAAAACCCTTCCGAGTTCTTTATATCCGAGCGTTCAACCGGCGTGCCGGGAAACTCGGTGCTTGCCGCCATCGAAGGGTCGAGAGCACTGCTGGTGGAGGTCCAGGCGCTGGTGAGCAAGACCAACTATCCGATGCCTCAACGGATAAGCGCCGGCTTTGACCTCAAACGTATAACTATCATTCTTGCCGTGCTTGAAAAGCGACTCGGTATGCCGACCTGGGGACAGGATGTTTTCATCAAGGTCGCCGGAGGGCTCAAACTGGTTGAGCCCGCATCCGACCTGGCTGTAGCTGCAGCGGTGGCCTCCGGCGTGGAAAACACGCCGCTTGCCCCGGGCATGGTTTGCGGAGGCGAAATAGGACTGTCAGGTGAATTGCGGGCGATAAGCGACGGAGAAAGACGGATACGGGAAGCTGCACATCTGGGCTTCGACACCATCATACTGCCGAAATCAAACACGAAAGAGCTCAAATCCTCCATCCGAAAGCTGCCGATTACAATCATCGGTTGTGGATCGTTACAGGATGCGCTGGTTCGAATGAATCTTCAAGGCACCTCCTGAATGGCCTGCAAATAATGTTGCGGGTTTGGCTTCAAGCCGAAAAGCCTTACATTTCTTCAGATAAAATGAATGTTTCTACAGAAAACAGGGAAAAGAAACGGAATTCAAACAAAGGACAATTATGGTTCATATATTGCTTATGTGGCTTATCAACGCTCTGGCGGTCTACGCTACGGCGAGCCTTCTCGGAGGCATTTACGTAAAAAGTTTCTGGGCCGCCCTCATCGTCGCCCTTGTACTTGGCCTGATCAACGTAATTGTAAAACCGGTTCTGGTTTTTTTTTCCATTCCGTTCATCATTGTAACCCTCGGGCTTTTTCTTCTGATCATCAACGCCCTCATGCTCATGCTTGCAGCGGCAATTGTTGATGGTTTTTCAGTAGACAGCTTTGGATGGGCCTTTCTTGGCTCGCTGGTCATCAGTTTCGTCTCCTGGATCTTAAGCTCGATTTTCCACATATAGCATACTTAATTTGAGGGTACACAGGTCATCATGCAAGGTCAGGCGCAGGCTATAATTCTTCCGAAAGCAAACAAGCTCAGACTCAATACCGTTTCCTACAATGCCGACAAGCGGGGAGATATTCTTGTCAAAACAATCGCGACAACCATTACCCCGGGAGTCGACCGGTTGTTGCTAACCAATAAACCTGTTTCACACCGGGTATTGAATTACCCGATCATGCTCGGCAGCGAAATGATCGGCCAGGTCATGGAAACAGGACCAGGTGTCACAGCACTGAAACCGGGCGATTTTGTCTACACGTTCAAAGGCGATCGCTGGACAGGAGCTGAATCCTACTACGGCTGTCATGCCGAGACAGTTCCCACGTCTCAGGAAAACACTCTTCCCCTTGGCCGTAAACCGATACATCGGGACCTTTTGACAGGACTTCTGGGTTATACCATTTCCGCTATCGAAAAAGCGCGTCCTGACAGCTCAAGCCGGGTCCTTATTCTCGGACTTGGTTCAGTAGGGCTCATGGCAGCCGAATACCTCCGCCATAAGGGAGTCGAATCGATCGATGCTCTTGAAAATTTCGGCATTCGCGGCCAGCTTTCCTGCGCAAAAAACATTGCGATGCAGATCAGCGATTTCACGAGCGATTTTAACGACTCCTATGATATTGTGATCGAAACTACCGGACGTATTCTGTTGATTGAAAAAGCAATTCGTCTTCTTAAACCGGAAGGAACGGTACTGCTTATGGGCAACTATGAAATACTTGCCTATGATTACAGGCTGATCCAGCACAAGGAGCCGGTTATTATCTGCTCGAACATCACTTCCTATGAGCACCTTCTTTCTTCCCATAAGCTTCTCGAAAGTGAAACTATCGAAAGCGAGAAATTCTTTACGAACGTTTTTGCTCTCAACCAGTTCGAACTCGCATACAGGGTTGCGCTGGACAGTAAGGAAGCGATTAAAACCGTCATAAGCTGGATTTAATTAAAAACCATGAATGCTGCTGCGGTACGTTTATCCGGCATTTCAAAAAAGTTTGGAGCGTTATGGGCCAACCGGGATGTCTCTCTTGATATTCAAGCCGGCTCTATTCATGCCATTGTCGGTGAAAACGGTGCGGGCAAAAGCACCCTGACCAAAATAATTTACGGACTCTTCAGTCCAACTTCCGGATCGATCTCCATCAGAGGAAAGGCTGTGCGCCTCAACTCTCCGCGAGAGGCTATTACCGAAGGAATCGGCATGGTTCACCAGCATTTTATGCTGATACCGGAACTCACCGTTACGGAAAACATCATACTTGGAGACGAACGTAGCCCGCTTTTCGCCGCATTGAAAAAAAAAGAAGCCGTCTCGAACATTCAGTCCATTGCAGAAAGCCACGGACTCACTGTCGATCCGAATGCCTTGGTATCGGAACTTTCCGTGGGAGAGGAGCAACGGGTTGAAATTCTCAAGCTGCTCTACCGCGAAGCGGAAATACTGATCCTCGACGAACCAACCGCCGTTCTTACCCCTTCTGAAACCGAACAGTTGTTCAAAACGCTCAGGTCTCTTCAGGAAAAGGGGAAAACCGTTATTTTGATCACGCACAAGCTCAATGAAGTTCTGGCCGTGTCCGATACCGTCAGTGTCATGCGCAAAGGCCGAATTGTGGCAACGGAACCAACCGCATCCGTTACCAAGAGCGACCTCGCCAACCTGATGGTAGGCCGAAACGTGCTGCTGAAGATCGACAATCCACCGGAAAAGCCTGGAAAAGACATCCTGAATGTATCACATGTCAACCTCACCGATACAAAGGGGCGTTCGAGGATCGACGATCTCAGTTTCAAGGTCAGGGCGGGAGAAATATACGGCATAGCCGGGGTCGAGGGGAACGGACAAAGCGAGCTGCTCGACCTGCTCTGGGGAATGGTTGATCCCCAATGCATTATAAACGGTTCTGTTACGCTGGACGGCGTCAACCTCAAAGGAAAAAATCCTGCCGAGATTGCTTCCTCAGGCGTTTCCCATATTCCGGAAGACCGCCTGAAACATGCTGTCGTACCTGACTTCTCGATCGAAGAAAACATCGTTTTCGGACGTCACCGGGAAAACACATTTCGCAGGCTGGGGGGCTTCGATGCCGCATCCGTCGCACGTTACACGAAACGCATGATCGACCAGTACGATGTGCGATGCAACCTGGAAAGCAACCCCCCACTGGGAACTCTTTCGGGAGGCAATCAGCAGAAAATAGTTCTGGCGAGAGAGATCGACCGGCCAAATCTGAAACTGCTCATACTCGCCCAGCCAACCCGGGGAGTGGATATCGGCGCCATTGAAATGATTCATAAAAAGATCATCGAAGCGAGGGATAAAGGCATCGCAATTCTTCTTGTCTCCGCCGAACTCGAAGAGATCATTTCGTTGTCCTCCAGAATCGGCTGCCTGTACAAAGGATCCATCCGCCGCGAGTTTTCCACGGAAGAAATCCGTAAAGGAAGGGGTTCCGAACAGAATTTCGGAAAAGAAATCGGCATGTTTATCACCTGAAACTCCCTCCAGCCATGCGAAACAGTTTTTTCAAGCTTGCCGTTCCCGTGCTTGCCGTAGTGGCTGCCCTGTTGATTAGTGCACTGCTGATCATGGCAACAGGAAGAAACCCCCTGATGATCTATCAGAAAATGTTTTCAATGACGTTCGGATCGGATTATGGAACCGGGCAGATTGTGTTCCGAACCACCTCTCTCATCCTGACCGGACTTGCCGTCGCGATTCCATTCAAGGTAAAACTGTTCAACATTGGAGGAGAAGGCCAGGTACTTGCCGGAGCTGTGACCGCAGCGACCGTCGGCATCGTACTCCCCTCCGAAACACCCCCCTTGATTGCAATAACCCTCTGCTCCCTGTCGGCCATGATCGCCGGAGGTTTTGTAGGCCTTTTTGCCGGTTGGCTGAAAGTACGTTTTGGTGTTAATGAAGTCATATCGACAATCATGCTCAACTTCATCGTTCAGGCACTTGCCGGCTATCTTTTGACCTGGCATCTCGCCGTTCCCTCAACCGTGCATACCCCTGAAATAATCCGGTCGGCCCAGCTTCCCATGTTTGACAGCATTATAGGCATCTGGCAAAAGTCCCCGGCAAACATCAGCACTTTGTTCGCACTTGCTGCATGCCTGGCCTCATGGGTCATGATATTCAAAACCATTACAGGCTATGAAATGAGAGCCGTCGGCCTGCAGCCTGAAGCTGCCGATTATGCAGGCATTAATGCAAACGCCCATCTCATGAAGGCCATGGCAATAGGTGGCGCCATGGCAGGTCTGGCATCGACAAATCTTGTGCTCGGCTACAAGCATTTTTACGAAGCGGGGCTGACAAGCGGGATCGGATTCATAGGCATTGCTGTCGCGTTGCTTGCGTTCGCTCACCCCCTATGGCTTGTTGCCTCTGCCCTGTTGTTCGGGTTTCTGGAATACGGAGGATTAACCGTAAACGCCTATGTGCCAAAAGACATATTCATGATGGTACAGGCTGTTACGATCCTGATGATACTCGTTCTGACAAAAGCCATGCGCGGGAGTTAATTTTTTTCTGCGCCGTCACTGTCAGAACCGTAAAGATTCATCTGCTTACGGTAGTAGGAGAATGCCTGCTCTTGCCGCACGACGCCCAGCAACTTATCCGATTTGCGCGACAACACGGGTATGATATCATAATCGGTCAACTCGAACAGCTTAAGCGCTTCATCAAGCTTGGATGTATCATACAGGACAGGAATATCCTTTTTAACAATATCCTCGGCAATAAGACCGGTAATCGGCCCCTCTCTGAGCAGAAGACTCATTTCCTCAAGCCTTATAACGCCAACGAAGTCGTCATCTTCGGTTGTCACCAAAAAGTTCGATTCAGGAGTATTGTGAAACACATCGATGATTTTCTCAGCCTTGGTAACATCACGAAACCTGACATAGCTTGTCTTCATGATATCCAGCACACTGATATTCTCGGCTATGGAAAGAGCGATGCCATAACCGACACGAACGCCTTCTTTTTCAAGCACATAGGTCTCCATCGAATAATCATAGGCAAGACGCGCTATCAATGCCGCTGTAACTGCGGCAAACATGATAGGCAGAACAATTTCATACTCTCCGGTCACCTCGAACAAAATCAGAATCACCGTAAGCGGTGCACGAATGATACCTGCCGTCAAGGCCCCCATACCCACAAGGGCATAGGCGCCGGAGGTTGCCGTAATTCCGGGAAACAAAGTGTTTACCAGATTACCGAACATGCCGCCGAGCATCGCACCCATTTTCATTGCAGGCGCAAACATGCCGCCCGAGCCGCCCGAGCCGACGCTGAATCCGGCGACAACCGGTTTCAGAAGATACACTCCGACCATGTTAACCCATGTTTCGGCTCCCCTGACGGCATTATCGATCACCTCATAGCTGTAACCGTAAAGTCCGGGCAACCACATACAGATAAGACCGCTTAACAGACCGCCTATCGCAGGCATTGCCCATACCGGTATGTTGCGCTCTTTTTCAATCTTCAGAAAAGACTCTTCTATACGGTAATACACCTTAATAAACATCACGGCGGAAAGACCGGCCAGTACACCGAGCACAAAGTAAAACAGCAGCTCAGTGTTGGAAACAAGGCTGTAATCCGGCACCTGAAACGTCGGAGAATTGCCAAGATAGCTTCGTGAAACAACAGTGGCGATAACAGCAGCAATAACGATCGGACTGAAAGTTCTGACACTGAAATCACCAAGGATAACCTCGATAGCGAACATAACGCCCCCGATCGGAGCGTTGAACACCGCTGCAAGACCAGCGGCCGCACCGCAGCCGAGAAGCGTTCGTTTTCTGTCGGGCGAAAACTTGAGCGCCTGAGCGACTGAAGACCCTAACGCGGCTCCCACCTGTGCAATCGGCGCCTCTCGTCCGCCGCCGCCGCCCGTACCGATACTGAGAACGGAGGTTATCGTTCGGTGCAGCCACAACCTTCGAGGAAGGTTACCCTCGTTCTGTGCAACCGCTTTTATAACACTCGCCAGTCCGTGTCCCGGTCTCGCCTTGACAATGTAGGCGTTATACAGCCCTACAAGTAACCCGCCGGCGGCAGGCACCAGAGGCATAAGCAGCCCCCAGTACCCTTCGGTGATAAACGAAGTTCCGAAAACTTCAAGTCCACCGAAAAAAAAGTAGCTCAGGAGCTTGATTGCGTCATGAAAAACAACCGCAACGTAACCGGTTGTAACACCGACAAATACCGCGACAAAAAGAAAAGGAAGATCCTGGTTGAGGTTGAGCTGAATGAGGATATTTTCAAGTGTCAGCTTGAAAAATTTCTGAGAGGTACCTTTAAAATACCTGCTTCTTCTGAACAGGATATACAGGATGGCAAGGACTTTCCTGTTCCAACTGCCTTTTGTTTTCGAGGGACCTTTCATGAACGAGAGCTCGGCTCACAAAGTATGGGTTCGCAATCAACCATCCAATATATTTTTTTATCTTCAATCGCTTTAAAAGCGAACAACAAGCTTATCCTCAACCTATTCACGAAACCATCCGCATCACCACATGTTACCGCTGGGAACAACGTGGTGGAATCCATGGTTCTGACTGTTGAAGACTGGCTACAGGCTGAAAAAGAATTGAGCTGTCAGATCGTATATAGAAGCAGAAAAACCCTGTAAAAAGCCGTTCGCGGGAATGTCTTTTATCTTCCAATGCAAAACGCAAAATAATGTCTCTTCTCGGCACCATATTCAGCAGCATCAGAATTTTTTTTGCAGGTATGTGGCTTGTGATACGAATCGTGCTTGAATATTTCGGCATTATCAGTGACGGTAACGACAGAACCACCGGCATAAAAGATCTTCGTGAAGACTATAAAAAAGCAAACTACCGGTAACCAGAAGCACCCGCCCCTTCAATTATTCCTCGTCAACGACAACAGTCAGATCGACAACCCTCCCTGGCTCGGCAAGCGAATTTACGGCAGGTTTCTGATTTATGACCGTATAAGGCACCAGAAGCGACGAGTATTCGTAAGAAACATTGCCGGTATTGAACCCGTTTTCAACAATAACCTCCCTTGCCTGTTTAAGAGACATGCCAAGAACATCCGGCACGGAAATTTTCCGGACGGTCTCTATCACCTCTGCTTTACCGACAATCAATGAAATGGACGAACCTGAAGAAACAACGGCTTTGGGGGCTACCGACTGGCTGAGTACTTTGCTGTCTTCTGCAGGATCATAAACCGACTGTACCTGCACATCCCTTACCGTGATACCAAAACGGTCGAGAATCTGGCGCACTTCATCAAGCGGCCTGCCATAAAAATCCGGCATGGAAAAGCTTGGTTTTTCCCGTTTGTTCAGCACGAGATACACCGTTCTGCCCGGTTTTACCTCAGAACCGGCTGAAGGACGTTGAGTAATAACAACATTGGAATCAATATCGCGTATATAACGAGCGTTATAGCTTTTCCCCCCTGAAAGTCCGGCTGCCCGTAAGACTCCGACGGCATCATCATAACGCATTTTCTGTACATCCGGCACAAACACACTTTGCCCCTGACGGGTATATGCGGTCATTGCGAGCTTGTCCATCACAACAAATGCAGCAACAAGCAGGACAACCGCTACGAGAATTTTCTTCATTATAACTATCGGAACCTTCTTAATTCTGGCGCTTCATGACAAAACCAACAAGCAGCCCGAGAGAATGCTTTGCGTCACTGTTTTCCATATCATCTATAGCAGCCAGAGACTTGGCGGCAAACTCCTCCGCCACTTCGGCTGCATAATCCAAGCCGCCCTTTTCTTTTACAAACTCAATAACCTCACGACTTCTTGTCGCCCGTTTTTTAGAGTTTTTGAGAATGCCCTTTATCTTCCTTTGTTCTGAGCGCTCCGAATTACGCAACGCATAAATGAGAGGGAGTGTGATTTTTTTGTCCTTTATGTCGATACCAAGCTGTTTACCGGTTTTTTTTGAATCGCCGGTATAGTCGAGCAGATCGTCACGGATCTGGAATGCCAGACCCAAGTACTCACCATAGCTTTTCAGCGCCTGTATTTTCTCCTGATCATCGCTAACACTTGCCGCCCCCATTGCACTTGCCGTGGCAAGCAGCGAGGCTGTTTTATCCGATATAACCTTCAGATAATCTTCCTCGGTTATGTCAAGGCTCCTTGTTTTCTGTATCTGCAGTATCTCCCCCTCGCTCATGCGCCGAACGGCATCGGACACCATGTGCAGAAAAAGATAATCTTTGTTGTCCAGCGAAAACAGCAACCCTTTCGAAAGCATATAGTCACCGATCAGCACGGAAATCTTGTTTTTCCACAGAGCATTGATCGAAGGCAGTCCTCTTCTCATTTCTGCCCCGTCAACAACGTCGTCGTGGATCAGCGTCGCCGAATGCAGCAGCTCGACCATAATAGCGGCCCTGTAGCTTTTCTCCTGAACCCCGCCGCACACTTTTGCCCCAAGCATAACCAGCAGAGGGCGAATCTGTTTTCCCTGCTGTTTCAGTATGTAGCGAACAACCTTGTCGACGAGGCTGTTGTCCGTATTCAGTGCCGTTTTGTATTTCTGTCGAAAAGCGTCCAGCTCCCCAGTGACAGGAAAGACAACGTCTTGTAAATTCACAGGCCTTGCTTCTTACCGGCACCTTCCAAGCAGATAGAGAGCTGCCCGAGGTACACGTGGATAATCAATTGAACAGTCTGTTATTATAACAGTTCTCTCCGAAATAAAAAGCCAGAAACAGGATGTAAAATTCCTTAACTCAAAAAATATTCCAAATACAGAAAAAAAACATCGCTGTTGCACTGAGGAAGAGCGGCATGACTACCTGGTATGCTTGCTGAAAAAAGACCAGATAACTTCCGCGCCGTCAATATCACTGTTCTTTCTTCCCAACAGCAGCGGCCTGTCCGGTACGCTGCTTCCCGGAAACGTATGGCCGCCGCCCTCGATCCTGTAAAGAACCACTTCGCAGGTACCGTCCTGATTTTTCCAGGTTGTCACCCTGACCCTCGATCTGTCCCTTCTGTTTCTGTCAGGCAGCCACCTCACAATCCGGGAGTTGCATCCGTTGTGTGTTTTCCAGAACCGAATGGTCTCATTTGTTGAGACGACTTGTCCGCGGCGCTTCCCAAAATAACCCACAGCCCCTCCGTCCCAAGGAACAAGCGGATCATCCGTGCCATTCATAAGAAGAACCGGAAGCTTTTTTTCAGGCCTGCACTTTCCGTATATGTTTTCCGGCATGTTCGCAATAACCGGAGCAATCGCCGCCAGCTTCGAGCTGATTTCACATCCAAGCCTCAGGGCCATCATGCCCCCGTTGGAAAGCCCCGTAACATATATCCTTCCGGGATCGCCATTGAAATCACGTACCACGAGATCGATCAGCGCTGAAATGAAACCAACGTCATCGATCTCGGCATTGTCTTTTCCCCTGCGAAAGGTTTTGACACGCCCATCGTTCCATTGCGCATCTATTCCATTCGGATAGACCACAATAAAATTCTCCCGGTCTGCAATCTCCATGTAGCCTGTCCAGCGAGCCACATCATCACCGTCTCCCCTTCCGCCGCCATGAAGCACCAGCACCACAGGAAGCTTTCCGGCTGACTCATGCGCAGGTGGAAAATGGAGGTAATAGCTTCTCTCCAGCCCGCCTACCTGTATTTTCCTGAGAGCGAGATCTGCTCCGAAAGAACCTTCAGGAAACATATACACTGTCAGAAAAAACAAAAAAGCAGTTTGATAAAGTGTTTTATAGAATCCGCAACACTTTTTTCGCCAGTTCCCCGTACCGGTTTTATACCCCATTTTCATCGATTTTTTCGCAAACATTGACTTTTCAATGCAGATTAATCTTGGGCAATTTTCATACCATGCTCTAAAAATCACCCGGGAAAAGGCACGTCAATCCGGCAAAATCTTGACAGATATGTATGCTTTTTCATATCATGTCCGTCCATAGAATTCAGGTCATATGCGTTAACACTATGTGGTACATCAATGCTTTATCGTTCAATGGATTACCGCTAAAAAACAATTTGTTCACGATTGGTATGTTTATTACTATGTTTCGATTCAGTAATATACCTGCTCTCCAACGCAGACCAAGCCTATGAACGCAAACGGGTTCCCGACAAACAAGCTGTAGCGCAGCATGAGTAGTGAAACAGAATCTTCCAGGCCAAAATCACCTGCTTCGGAGCTTATGGATGCCGAGGTCCAAGCGAGGGAAGCAGAAGCACGTGACCTGGCAAAACATGAAGAGGAAAATGACCGTGCCGCTGATACGGAAATGAATTTCATCGAACATCTCGATGAGCTCCGCAACCGACTTATCAAAAGCGGCATTGCACTTATCGTAGTAATGGTTCTGTGCGCACTTTTCTCCGATACGCTCGTCAACAAGGTGCTTATCTCTCCGTTAAAAAACAGCAGCGATACCATTGTCCTGCAGAATCTCGTTCCATACGGGCAGATATCACTGTACCTGCAGGTGATTTTTTTTTCGGGCTTTATTCTTTCCTTTCCTTATCTCGTATACCAGATATGGCAGTTTGTCTTGCCCGGGCTGAAAGAAAAAGAGAGGACAGCCACACGATTTGTCATCTCCTTTATTTCGCTCTCTTTCTTTGCCGGTATTGCTTTCGGTTATTTCATTTTCATGCCGATCTCGCTTAAATTTTTTGCCGGTTTCGGCACCCCACTCATTGAAAACAATATCGCAATTCAGGATTATGTCAGCTTCTTTATCGGTGCACTTCTCACGGCAGGCCTTGTTTTCGAGCTCCCGTTCATTTCATATGTTCTTTCAAAGATAGGATTGCTGACCCCTGCATTCATGCGCTTTTATCGCAAGCATGCCATCGTCACCCTCCTGATACTCGCAGCCGTGGTAACGCCTTCTACAGACATAGTAACGCAGCTTGTCATTGCCATTCCGATGATCCTGCTTTACGAGGTGAGCATAGGAATCTCAGGTTATGTGAACCGTAAAAACAATGCTCTGGACGAAACGACAAAAGACCTGAAAAAATAGTGTGACGAGCAGTACGTGCCGCCCTTTTTAACATGCGCCGGCCATGCCTATGATTTTGTGATACAGTTCGTGAACGCTTTGCTCAAGTTCCTCTATCGTACCGTTGTTTTCTATTATGAAATCAGCGCGCTCCACCAGCTTTTCCTGAGGCCATTGTGCATCGATACGACGCATTATTTCTTCCCGGCTCCCCATACCTTTTCTCATGGCACGGGCGATTCTTTTTTCAAGATCGGAAACAACGACAACGATAAGATCCAATCCTTTATCCCCCCCTGCCTCCAAAAGAATTGCCGCTTCCTTGACAAGTATCCTTGCTCCTTTTGCCCTTGCGCTGTCAACCGCTTCGTGAAAAGCCCTGAAAACTTTTGGATGAATCAATTCATTCAGCTCCTTCAAAGCACCGGCATCCCTGAAGACTTTTTGAGCAATACGCAGCCTGTCCAGCCAAAGCCTTCCTTTCTCGTCTCGTGAATAAACATCGTTTCCGAAAATTCTCTTGATCCCGGTGACAACTTCAGGATCCTCAACCTGAAGGTCTCTGGCAATCTTGTCTGCCTCGAAAACAGCACAACCCATCCCGGCAAGCATGCCGCAGACACTGCTTTTGCCGCTCCCCAGCCCCCCCGTCATCCCGACAAGCAAAGGAACATGTACAACAGTATTTTTCTCAGCGACCATTTTCCTGCAGGTTGTTTTTCACTTCAAGCAGAACAGCTCTCCAAAGCCTGGGCTCCTCCTTATAGGCATCGGCAAGCTCGTTAAAACGTTCAAGAGTCAATGCGTGAACCTCAAACAGCGAATCGATATCTTTGCCGCCCACCAAAGAAACCGTTTCCGATTCGTCTGACGCAACTCCCGAAAGTATGAGATAATCGGCATAAAACGCGGCAAACTTCTTGTCATCGCTGCCCAGCTTGGGCTGCACCTGTTGAGTACACCCCTCCATAAAAAGCATGGAAAGCATAGCTACCATACCAGCAAACAACATTCCGGCAACTCGCCGACCCATCATAACTCCTTTTTTTCTACAATAACAAGGCAACTTTTCGAACGGCAAAAACCGTATCAACACAGCAGCAGGTATTCACCGAAAAAGCATGACTTCAAAAAAATCCACCAGGATGAGAAACTAAATCATTACGGCAATAGTTAAAAAACCAAATCGTGCTATTTATGCTATACCTACTCTTTCTTTCAATTTAAACCTCAGTCACATGGCATACTCACAACCGGCACTCCCATATGCTGAAAATGCACTCGAACCTCATATCTCGGCAAACACCTTGGGTTTTCACTACGGCAAACACCATGCAACTTACATCAAGAAATACAATGATGCGGTAGCAGGAACTCCTCTTGACGATCAAAGTATTGAAGAAGTCATCCTTGCAGCTGCCGAAAATCCGGAAAAAGCCGGTCTGTTCAATAACGGCGCTCAGGCATGGAACCACTCTTTTTACTGGAACAGCCTCTCTCCGAACGGCGGCGGCAAACCAACAGGACAGATTGCCGAGAAAATCGATGCTGATTTCGGCGGCTACGATGCGTTCAAGAGCGAGCTTGCAAATGCCGCGGCAACGCAGTTCGGGAGCGGATGGGCATGGCTCGTGCTCGACGACGGGACGTTGAAAGTCGTTAAAACGGCCAACGCGCAAACCCCTCTCACCAGCGGCAAATACCCGCTGCTGACGATCGATGTCTGGGAACACGCATACTATCTCGACTACCAGAACCGTCGTCCCGACTACGTGGCAGCCGTTATCGACGAACTTCTGAACTGGGAGTTCGCTTCACAAAACTTCCTCAACGCCCAGGTGTAAAGCTGCATCACAAGCGATGAGTGCAAGAGGCTGTCTCAAAAGAGCAGTGAGCTATCTTTTTCAGTCGGCTATACCCCTAAATGAGACAGCCTATTTTTCATTATCCAATGAACGAACCCGCTGGAAAAAGGACTTTTTTTCCAGCAAGTTTTACATCCATGGGAGTTGGGCTACCCTCTCCAGTTCAATCACTTTTGCATTTTCCGGAACCTTGAATTGAATATCGAGATCAACCGGATTGACAACCCGCTCGTCATAGACAATGACCAGTTCATGTTTCCCGCCGCCATCGAGGCGTTGATTAAACATTATGACATCGATTTCGCCCGGGAGACCGATCTCCTTTCCTTCCAGAGTATACAGCGAGAAATTTCTGAAATGCACCTCGATCTGTTTGCGACCGCGAGAATCGATAAACAGCACCCCTTCAATGTTCCGGGTAAAAGGGTTGACCAGCAGCTCTTTTTTTCCACCTTTTGTTACAACGCTGAAGCTCACTTTTCCCAATCCCCGATAAACATTTTCTACAGCCCGCAACGGCTCATCAACAGCAACAACGCCTGCCAGAGCATCCGAAAGAAACTCATAGCCGGCTCTCAATCCAAGAATTTTCTCAAGGTTATCGGGGTGATTCTCTCCCACAAGAAGAAGGTTGTTGAGCATGTCGTGAACGAACAGGGAATCGGATCGAAACAGCATATCGGCTACCGGCCAACCCACGATACCCGCACTGACGATCAGACGCATATCCTTTGAACGCTCAAGCTGAATTGTGCTGTACAGATGCTCCTCTCGTTTCGGTGTCTTTATCCAGATATCCGCATATCCGTCAAGTGCCGCCACCACCTTGGATGCCTCCGAAATATCGCGGTAGAGCTCGGCAAGGTCATCTGTAAGCTCAACTTTCTCGGAAGGCCAATCTTCAACAGTGACAGTCCTGAAATCGGCGCACCCTGCGATGAAAACGATCAAAAAAACGTACAGAAATGCCCTCAATGCTTGCTTCATCGTAACATTTTTAGATAGTGAGCAGGTCAAAAGTACAGAGAATATGGTGAATATTCTTTTTTTAAGCAGTTCTTTTTTTATCCCTACATTAATGCATTGACACTGTGCACCAATCAACCCTGGCTTTTTTATGCACTCTCTTTACCTTAAACCGAAAGAACATCGCAGGCTGTTCAAGGGACATCTCTGGTCTTTCAGCAACGAGCTTCAATCTCTTCCAAAGGATATTGCCGCGGGAGAAACCGTAAAGCTCTACACCCATGACAACAAGTTTGTGGGATCGGGTTTTTACAACCCCCACTCACTCATCGCCTTCCGTTTGTTGTCCAGAACCGGTGAAATTCCCGACCGTGATTTTTTCAGGGAAAAAATCCTCAAGGCCCTCGATCTCAGGGTCAAAATCTACCCTGAGTCCGACACCAATGCTTTCAGGCTCGTGCATGGCGAATCCGACGGTCTTCCCGGCCTTGTTGTCGATCGCTTCAATACAGCGTATGCTCTTCAGGCCTTCTCTGCAGGTATGGATCGTCACCTGCCGCTTGTATGCGACGTTCTTACCGATCTGTTTCAACCATCATCAATCGTTATACGCAACGAATCGACTCTTCGGGAGCTCGAAGGACTTCCCCTCTATAAAAAAATCGTCCACGGCTCCGAAACAGACACTGCCCAAATTATTTACGATACCGGATTGCAGTACACCATCAATCTTTTTCAAGGACACAAAACCGGTTTTTTCCTCGATCAAAGGGATAACCGGCGTATCGTTCGCAAAATTGCCACAGGAACGGAAACACTCGATGTTTTTACCAGTGACGGCGGGTTTGGTCTGAATGCACTGTACGGCGGAGCCAGTGCGGTAACCATGGTCGATATTTCCCATGAGGCATTGCAACGCGCCGAAGAAAACGCAACACGAAACAAGCTTTCCAATTATTCCCTGATTCAAGGCGATGCTTTCGAGGTCATGAACCGGCTGATTAAGGATAAAAAATCATATGATCTGGTTATTCTTGATCCGCCGAGTTTTACCAAAAGCCGTAAAAACCTGCCTTCAGCTCTGCATGCCTATAAAAAACTCAACAAGCTGGGGCTTCAGCTTGTCAGAAACGGAGGTTTTCTTGCAACGGCCTCCTGCTCTCACCATGTTTCCGAAGAGGACTTTCTGGGGGTTATTCGACAGGCATCGTTTTCAGAAAAAAAACAGCTGCGCCTGGTTTTCAGGAACTCGCAGCCTGCAGATCATCCTGTACTGCTCTCCATGCCGGAAACACATTACCTTAAATTCGCCTGTTTTTATGTCAGTGAAATGTAACCGTACCGGGCGAGGACAGGATTAAGCCTCTGACTTGTCATAAGCGTGAACCAGCGTGTATACCTCCTTCCAGGAGGCGGCACGAGGGGCGGCAATATCCTTGTTGGTACTGTTGGCAAAACAGATTGTATAGAGTCCTTCCTCCCGTAACTGCTGAACGTTATGAGGATTATCCTCGACATAAACATCTGCGCCGACCTCTGACTTTTCCTTCATGAAGCAGAGGTCCCAGTAGGGAATACCGTGGCCGTCCAGCCAAGCAACGGTCTGCTGGACAGCCGAAGCATGAGAATAGTGAATGAAGAGACGATGTGTAATGATCCTGATATGAAAGCCCTCATCGGAAAGTTTTCTCAAATACTTTCTTGTACCGGGAATCATCGGCATGGTCTTGAAAAGCTCACGCTGATGCAAAGCATAGCGGTGCAGGCTTTCATACTGCTTCGGTTCCCGTATACCCCACTCTTTGAGTCCATAGGAAACATCTTCCGGTAACTCTTCGGCGGAACATTCAAACCATTCGGCAGCAATTTCCCGCATCCGTCCGTAAAAATCTGCACACACACCGTCAAGATCGACCCCGATAACCGGCCTGTCTTTTTTTTCAGCTTTTCCCATTTTCCGAATTCTTTTCACTGTTTAAAATAATGTGAACCCGGCTTCCCGAACAGTCAAACAAATCAACGGCTCAACAGCAATCTTCAATACAACGCTCTATCAAACACTTTCCTATGCCTTAACGTAACCGGGTGATCCTCGCCCAGATACTTGAAGACGGCAATACATGCTTTACGCGCACCGTCATCGTCATAATAACGGTTTTCCCTGATTACCTCTATAAACCTCACAAGTGCTGTGTCAAATTCTTTTTTCCGCAATTCATCTACAGCTCCAAGATACAGCCCCTTGACCTCATCCTGGGGAAAATCGGCAGCATTTTTCAGCAAAAGCCCGGAAATCGTTTTTGCCGACTCGATGAGTTCCGTGTACTCCTGCTCCCCTTCAAGGGTTTCGACAAACGATGCTGCAATCTTCGGTTCGGAAAACAGTTTCAGCTTCATAAGTATTGCAGTAGCGCGAATATTTTTCGGCTCATGCTTCAGTATTTCTTCAAGGATAGAAGCTGCTCCAGCCTCATCTCCTCCAATGACAAGTTCTTCGACCTGTTTGAGCTGATCAGCATATTTTCCCGGGAGAGATTTCTTTAACCACTGCTCTATCTGTTTTTCGGGCAAAGCTCCGACAAAATCGTCAGCCACATCTCCCCCGACAAACAATTTGACGGATGGTATACTCATAATGCCGTACTCACGGGCAATGTCGGGATACTCTTCAGTATTGATCTTTACAAGAACCAGCTCATCCTCATGTTTTGCCGCAACTTTTTCAAGTACGGGACCAAGCACCCTGCAAGGCCCGCACCATTCGGCCCAAAAATCAACAAGGACCGGAATATCTTTACTCTTCTCAAGAACATCTCGACCGAAACTAAATGCTTCTTTTTGCATCTACCATTATTTTTAAATGCGTTAAGTTAACTACTAAGAGGCACACCGTACCCGCCCTTGGGTCTTCAGAGTAGTCGGCGCAGACAATAACCTTATATTAAATTTTGATGCTTCACAGTTGTATTGAAAGTATCGGGAAATTTCTCGATCTTCCAACTATCAATCAATAAAAGCATAATCTTTCAGACATCCAGCCAAACTGCATCCTGCTTGAAGTAAACCTGGAGCACTGCTTTCAAAAGCGCCGGAATTAAAGGATAAGGCCGTCATATTGAATAGAATTAGAGCTGCAATGTTTTTTAACAGCGTGCATCAATAAGAAAAAATTGTACAACCTTATGAAGCCAATCCTTATCGCTCTTTGCCTGACATTACCGTTTGTTTTCTCCCTGTCGCCGCTCCATGCCGATGAACACGTAGCGCCAAGCAACAGAGAGGCAGTCCCCCTCATATTCAATGATCCGCAAAGCCCTGAAGATTCGTCGAAACCAAAGGGGTGCATCTCGATCCGCATCGATAACATCAGAAATACCGAAGGCCATCTTAATATTGCGCTTTTCAGAAACAAAAAAGGATTTCCCGACGAACCGGATAAGGCATATGTCCTTGCGCAAATTGCAACTAACGAGTCACCTTGTGAGGTTGTTATTGAAAACATACCTTACGGCTCCTATGCCGTGAGCATTCTTCATGATGAAAACGGAAACAGTAAAATGGACAAAACCTGGCTCGGCAAGCCAAAAGAAGGATTCGGCACATCAAACAACCCGAAAATCAGGTTAGGACCGCCTCAATTCGAGGAATCGGGCTTTGTTCTCGATCGGGAAACCGTCACGATGGTTATTACGATGAAGTATCTGTAACCTGTCCCGGCTTGCCGGGGACTGCCGCTCGATGCGGGCTTGTGTAGCAACGGATATTTTCGCTGTCACTTAAACCGGAACAATATGAAAACAACGTCAATCATTACAAAGGGTGCAATGACAAGCCTGCTCTGCTGCATGGCACTCATTTCCTGCAAACCCACCGTCAAGGTTGAGGCGCCGGAAAAACCGATAACGATCAACATGAATATCAAGATCGACCATGAAATAAGGGTCAAGCTTGACAAAGACATCGAAAACATGCTTGACGAAAGAAAAGACATTTTTTAACCAGGGAGATTCGACATGAAAATTTCAACCTTTACCTCTGCACACCGCTGCCTGAAAACAGTTGTACTTTTCTTGGCTTTACTGCTCTCGTTCAGCCCGGGACTGCTGGCAATCGATCTTCAAACAGCTCTTTCAAAAGGATTGGCCGGAGAAGTTGACAGCGGCTACCTTGCGATTCCTCCGGGCGCAACAAACGAGGCGCAACCGCTTGTCAGCTCAGTCAACACGCAGCGCAGCGCCGCTTACGCTTCTCTTGCCAAGAAAAACGGAGTCACTCCAGAAATTGCAGGGAAAGCGACGTTTGAAAAACGCTATCCGCAATTCCCTGCAGGAACATGGGTAAAGATTCAGGGAAGGTGGATGCAAAAGTAACGTACTCACCGTGAAACGGGTACTGCGTATTATCCTTGCCGCACTGCTTATCGTGATCGTTGCTGCGGCAGCTGCTTGGTATGCTTTTCCACGGTATGTCCAGACATTGATCGACAGCGCCGTCGAAGGAAAAAACATAAGCATACAGGTAAACAACCCCGGCCTGCCGAGCCTCTCGGGCATATCGTTCGGGAAGCTCGAGGTTGTGTTCGATACTCCGCCCGATTCATGCACGAACAGCTCCGCCAGCTACGTCGTCGTTGCTCATAACGGATATCTGTCATGGAAAAGATCACAAACTGACAGTCCTCCGATAACCGGGCTGATCCCGAAAATCCTGCATTTTTCTTTGGAGCTCAACGCAGATTCGGTACATATCTCACAGAAGACAGGAGACCTGACATTCAGTGACAGCAACCCTCATATGAGAGGAAAGGTCAGAATTCTTCGAAAAAAGGGATTAATCTTTGAGCCTGTGCCGGAATCTTTCGAATACGGTATCGAAAACGGCACTCTTGTGATCAACAAGCTCAGGTTTGACGATATCGCTTACACGTTCAGTATAGACCGTCAAAATAACTGGCTTCAAAAACCCGCGCCTCTCGAGGTAGCATCATTGTATTCAGGAACCGATCCTGCTCCCCTCTCCAATTTCAAGGCATGGTTCGGCCTTCAAAAAGACCCTGAAAATCCCTGTGGGATCACCTTTAAAGAGTGTTCCGTCGATCTGTTCGATCTCAGGGCGGAAACGCCGCGAATAGATTACAATCCCATTAAACAGGAAACCTCTTTTACTCTGGTTCTGCAAAGTCTTCCGCTTGAGCAGCTCCCCGGTTTCAGGAGAAATGATCCGGAACGGCCGTTAGCAACAGGACAGCTGAACGGAAACATACCGGTAGAACTCCGGAATTCGATGCTTAGGATTCGCAATGCGGTCATTCGGGCCAGTGCAGAAACGAAACTGCTGTATTATTCCCTTGAAGGAAACCCCTGGCTCTCGATCGAGGCGGGCACCGGCAACAAGGAATCAGAACTTTTCAGCAACCTTAACGCGACCATAGCCCTGAACGATGAAGATGAAAATCTTCCGGGTATCGCTTTAAAAAGCTTTTCTGCCGGACTCCTCGGGGGCTCTCTAAAATCAGGTCCCATGCTCCATGACCCGATCAACGGAACAAATTCTTTCACCTTCAAACTCGAAAACGTTCACCTGCCTGAACATATCCAGTTGCACGGGGATTTTGGAGGATCTCTGAAAGGATCCTTAAGCGGAACGGTACCCCTTACCGTGAAGGAAGGGAGATTTTCCATAAACAATGCCTTCCTTTCGTCCAAAGGGAACGGCTCAATCATCCACGCGCCGCCCCGTGAGAAAAAAAGCGCACAGGAAAATATCTTCGGTGCGCCAAGGCCCGACGCCACTTACACGTACAGCGAACCCGATTTACGAATCATCCGCGATTTTGAGGGAAAGACGACAATCGACTTCGCTCTAAAAAAAATCACGCGCAAAACATCCGGAGGCACGTTGGAGCTGTCCGCTCCAAAAGGAGTCCTTGCCCTCTGGCATGTCAAACGCAAGCCTTCCCTGGTTTCTCTTTCAAAGTTTTCAGCGGGTTTTCTGGAGGGATCGGTTGGAATAGAAAACGTCGATTATGATATGGCAGAAAAAACTGCTGAAACAGAACTTGTTTTAAACAATATTCCGTTGCAGAAACTGCTTGACATGCAAGGCATGAAAAAAATCTATGCTACGGGAAGTATCAAGGGGAAAATTCCGGTAATCATGAAAGAAGGTGTTTTCGAAATCCCGACCGGCAACATGGATGCCGATCAAACCGGCAAGATCATTTATGCAACCACCCCCGAGGAGCGGGCTGCCGCAAACGAGAGCCTGAGATTCACGTATGAGGCCTTGAGCAATTTTCTCTATTCCGAACTGATATCCTCGATTTCCATGAATCCTGACGGTCAATCCCTTATCCGTCTGCAGTTGAAAGGGGCCAACCCATCATTCCAGGAAGGCCGGCCGGTTCATCTTAATTTGAACGTCGAGCAGAACCTTCTCCACCTGCTGAGAAGCCTTACCATATCGACTAACATCGAAGAAGCACTGACGAAAAAGGCTTTGCAGCAACAATAAAAAAACACGGTAACCATCAACAGATATGCCTGACGTATTATATTGTGTTTTCAGCCCCTGTCAACCTCCTTGAAAACCCGGAGAAAGCAATCTTTATGCGAGTATCATTTCCTTTTATCGCCCTGCTCTTACTGACAGGCTCTACTCCTGCAAACACAGGGCCCTACGACAAACATCCGATTCTCCGCCTTTTTTCACCAGAACAAAAGGAAGAGACAAAAGACACGGCAAAGGTGCTCATGAAAGAGCAGTCGGGAATTCACCTGCAAATCTGGACAGGAACCGGAACCATAGCCCAGCAAAACCTGTTTACATTCAGTGACAAAACAATTATTGATCGAAATCGTGAAAATCTGAACTGGTGGTTTCGATTGAAAACCGATGACCATGCAGAATTTTTTCTATGGCAGGTTGCAGGTCGCCCCTTCGCAGAGCCGCAGCACGACTGGAAAGAACCTGAAGGACTTGTAGCAAGCGGTCCGGTCGTCATTCAGTTTGGTCTTGGGAACGGCAGCCTTTTCGAAATTGAATTTGATGAGTTCATCAACCGGCAAACGAGCGAGACTTCCAATAAAAAGACCACTTATTACATCCGTGTTGTTGCGCTCGATGCCATGGGAGAGCCTGCAGGCAACCCTTCAAATACAGTTATGGCTCATTACATTTCACGGAATTAGCAAAATCCGATTCTGGCGCATGACCGCCCTTCATCCAAAAAAACAGAAAGATGTAATAATCTCATTGATACAAACATTTTTACGCTCATAACACACCGAACGTACTTCGTTTTCACAAAAAAAGATATCGCCCATGAACTGGAAAGAACTTCTTTCTGATGAAATCGCATATACATACGGTGTCACCGACCATCTTGTAAGTCTTGTCCGGGATGATGAGCTCGACTGGAAGCCGGATCATGGAAGCAACTGGATGAGCATGGGACAGCTGCTTATGCATATGACCGATGCGTGCGGCAGCACTTTTGAAGGACTGATCAGCGGTGCCTGGAATATCCGGGAAGAATATGCCGTCAACGAATTGCAGGTGCAGCAGATCTTCCCACATGCAGACATGCTTCCTTCGGTCAACAGCGTCAGCGACGCCAGAAAACTGCTTTCTGAAGACCGGAAACTCGCTCTGAAAAGCCTGAAAAAGTGCACGGAAGAAGAGCTGTCCCGCAAATATGCCCCTGCTCCATGGACAAGACATCCCATGATACTCGGCCAGCGTTTACTGCACATGATATTTCATCTTAACCAGCACAAGGGGCAATTGTATTACTACCTCAAACTGACAGGCCGATCTGTAAGCACCTGCGATCTTTACGGAATGAGTTGCAACGTCTATCCAGGAAAACAATTCCAGGATCAGGAGAAAAACCCGCCCTCCATCTGATCGACGTTTCTCCATCGTCCCTCTACACATGCCCCCCTACCTATACAAAGCATTACCAAAAAAACGTCTTAGGCATCTCTATTTATTCATGACCTTCACGCGCATTCCATTCTCCAGATCGTTGGTCGGATGTATCACCACGATATCTCCCTCTTCAAGACCTTCGAGAACCTCGGCATAGTAGGTTCCCCGCTTTCCAATGGTGACCGGTACCCTGAATGCCTTGCCGCCTTTGACCACAAAAACGTTCCAACCCTGATCAGCCCTGAAAATACTGCTCACCGGAACCTGTAGAATGTTATCGCTCTGCCACAAGACAATCTTCGCCTGCACACGATAATTGTCACCAAGTCTTGCTTCAGGTTTCTCCAGATCCACTATGATGTTGACCCTTTTCTCCTCGATTCCCAATGAGGAAATTTTGGTAAACGCCGCCGGTTCGACAGTTCTGACAAACCCTGAAAGTATCCTGCCGCCGCCCCACTCCTCTATCTGCGCTTTCATCTCCGGTTCAACCTTGACTGCGTCTGAAGAAAGCACATCAATGACTACCTCAATATCCTCGGGATTACCTATCTCAACCAGCGGTGTTCCGGCAGCGACGACGCGTTCACTTTTTTCAAACACCCTCAATACCCTCCCGCTGTCGGGCGCAAGAACAGCAATGGTGTTGCCGTTTCCCGACTGACCGAGCAGGGAACGGGCGGCCTCAAGGTCATAGCGTGCCGACTCTACATTGAGCAAAGCGGCCTGATGCTGTTTTTGAAGAACCTGCCAGGCTGTTTTAAGATCTTCAAAAGTTTCGGCGGCCACCGCTCCTTTCTGGTAGAGACTTTCATACCGTTTGTATTTCCTTTCAGCCCGATCCAAATCGACCTTCACCTGCCGTTCACCTGCACGGGCGGCCTCGAGTACAGCCTCCGCCGAACGTGACCTTGCCTCGGCTTCTTCGAACTCCCGACCGTCGAGCGGCGGCGGAGTAACCCGGGTAACCACACTGTTCTTTTGCAAAAAATCACCTTCCTCAAGCGTAATGCGCTCTACCCGACCATTTACCGGAGACGCAACGGTGAAATCGTCACGCACCCTTGTCATTCCTTCCCCGCCAAGGGTTACGGTCAATGTTTCCCTGCGAACGGCTTCAGCATCAACCTGTAACGGTGAAGGTTTCATCACAAACACCAGAATGCCTGCGACAACCGCCCCCGAAATCACGGCAATACGCTGCGTCTTTGAAAATTTCATTCTCCTTTTCATTAAAGCGTTTATTCAACATCTCATTTGGAAAACCTATTTCCTGCTTCTGCTATCGAGCCATCCCGCCGCCAAGCTAACCGGCCGGGATACACACCTGACACCTGGCACATAATCCTCTCCCCTCATTGTTGCAGTACTTTCCATTTGCCGACTCTGTATCTCATTTCTTTTTTTGACTTTTCCCTTTTGCCCTTTGACTTGATAACCTACTCCCTCGTTTTCAATACTGCGATCAGGTCGAGGCGGTTTAACCGGTAGTGCACCATAATACCTGAAAAAAGCGCTACTGCGACAATAACAATCAGCGCGAAAACAAAGTTGAAATTGCTGAAAACCACCGGCATACGGTACAGCTCCGAACTCAGCGCCAAAGCCAGCAGCACGGAAAGGCCAATGCCTATGAGAAAACCTACCGGAATAGCGATGGCGGTCAGAATCGCCTGTTCTCCAAGCAGAATAAACGCAATTTCATGTCTGGTCAACCCCAACACGCGAAGGCTTGAAAGCTCCCTTGCCCGCTCGGAAAGTGAAATTCTCGCCCCGTTATATACCACGGCAAACGCAAGAATGCTTGCAAAGGTCGTCAGAATAACCGTTGACGTCGTCATACTCTGGGCAATAAGCTCTTCAAAACTCTCCTGCATCGCTTTCAGCATGGATGTTCCAGCCACATCCGGCATTTCCTTGAAGTCCGCAAACAGCTTTTCGGACTCGGTCCCGTCGATTCGCAAATATGCAGCTGTAACCATATCGGCTTCTTCCGTAAGACGATCAAGGTTGTCAATACGCATATAAGCCGAAAGCCCCAGCAGTTCATCAATCGTACCGCCGACGGGCACCCTCACAGTTCGCCGTTTTCCCTGGAGAAACTCTACTGTGAGGGTATCGCCGGGCGCTATTCCAAGAATATCTGCAAGGGTCGTGGTCAAAAGGATCCCCGTCTCAGGAAGCTGAATCTGGCGATTATGCGCATCGACAAGACGTTTCAAACCGTCAGAGGTCTTGAGACCGGTTATCGACTGACGGCGGGAGCGGTGTTCGTATATCAGTTTCGCAGGCTCTTCCCTGTAAAACTCCTGTTCAAGCACTCCGCCCAGAGATGCCAAATTGTATTGTACCGAGCGCGGCCTCGACTCGTTGAAAATAATCGTCAGATCCTCCCGGTGCTTCCCGCTGAACTCTACCAGTATAAGATGGTTAATCGCATCATAGCTGTAACGGCCTGCGATAAGGATCGCAACAGCAAAAGCGATCATAATCACTGAAATAGCCGTTTTCCATCTACGCCGCTCCAGATTTCTCACGATGATGCGTACAGAAACCGGAATTTTTTTCTGAAACTCTTTACGATCGAGAAATCCAGGCTTGTAAACAACAGGCGCCTCAGGCCGCATGGCTTCGGCAGGGGGTAGGGAAACAACCCGTTTGACGGCACTGAGCGCTCCGACAAGCGCCGCCCCTGCACTGAGCAAAACCGACAGGGCAACTTCCTCAAAACGGAAATAGTAGATCAGCTCGGCAAAATTGTAAAAGTCTTCATAAACCTTGGTCAACCCCAGACCCAGCCATATACCGAGCGCCGTACCGGCCACGGCACCTATAGCGACCGGAACCATGGCAAAGCCGAGGTAGTGCAATCCGACTTCTTCATTGGTATACCCCATAGCCTTCATCACGGCTATCTGATCCCTTTGCGTACTGACAAGCCTCTTCAGGACGATATTGAGCAGAAATACGGCGACTGCAAGAAAAATGGCCGGCAACACGGTAATCTGGATGCCCACCTGTTTGATTTCGTCAGAAATAAAACGGTCGGAAAGCTGTTCGCTTCTTCCGTAGGCACCAAGAGAGCCGTATCGCCTGAACATATCGTCCAATCTCTGAATGACATCCTTTTCTGACGCTCCATGAGCAAGAGTAAGGGAAAGATCATTGAATGCTCCTGTCATATCCAGCGCCGCTTCCAATGCATCACGGCTCATCCAGAACACACCGAACCGGCGGTTATCCGGAAAAAACGCTCCGGGCTGTACCTCATAAATATACTCCGGGGAAAGTCCCATGCCAACGATCACCAGTTCCTTCCAGCGTCCGTTGATCACCGCCCCCACACGATCACCGATTTTAAGACCGTTTGCCTCCATAAACGTTTCACTTGCGATAACCTCTTCAGGATGCCCGGCTTCAATGTAGCGTCCCTCGCGAAGAAACACGTCATTGAGAACCGGCACTTTCCTGTCGGGCATCGATACAAGCCTTCCGCTGGCAGGTTCGTTGAGGCCGGGCACATCAAGTGTCACGTCAGCAACAATACGAGACCTGACTGCTGCTACCCCCTGAATATTTCTCACGTTCTCGAGCATTGATTCTGGAGCACGTTTTACCTGCATGAAAACATCGGCAAAGCGGTAGTCACTGTAATAGCTTGCTTTTGTAGATTTCAAGGAATACTCAACACTGCTCATCGAAACGAACACAGAAATACCACAAGCGACAACCGCCGCCACCGCCAGCATTTGGCTTTTCATGCGCAGCAATTCGCGTAACAGTTTTCGGTTCAGCTGTTTCATGCTTTGTTACCAGCTCAGCTCAGAAGGAGACAGTTTCCGCTCATTCCGCTCTATCTCCGTTATTTCTCCACTGCGCATGTGGATGACCCTGTCGGCCATTGCCGCAATGGACACATTGTGCGTGATCACCAGCGTGGTGGTTCCCAGCTCTTCATTCACCTTGCGTATCACATCCAGAACAAGCTTACCGGTCTTGTAATCGAGCGCTCCAGTAGGTTCGTCGCAGAGCAGCAGTTCAGGACGCTTGGCAACCGCCCGAGCGATTGCGACACGCTGCTGCTCCCCTCCTGAAAGCTGCGAGGGAAAATGATTCATACGGTCAGCAAGGCTGACAAGCTTCAGAGCTTCTTCCGCTGCCATGGGCTCCGGGGATATTTCCGTCACAAGTTGTACGTTTTCAAGAGCTGTCAGACTGGAAATAAGGTTGTAGAACTGGAAAACAAAACCTATGGATTCCCTTCGGTAGGCAGTCAGATCATCTTCGTTTGCCGCAGTCATCTCCTTTCCTCGAAAATAGAGTCGTCCTTCCGAAGGAACATCGAGACCTCCTATGATATTCAGAAGCGTCGATTTACCGCTGCCGGAGGTGCCAAGGAGGACGACAAGTTCACCTTCGTAAAAGTCCGCAGAGACATGCCTCAAGGCCTCGACCTTTACCTCACCCATTGTGTAGACCTTGCTCACCTTGTCTACACCAAGTACTGTTTGTCCAATACTGCCCTGGTTATATGCCATAACGATTACAATCCTTCCCCTTTCTCACCAACCGAAACTATGCGGCACCTTTCACAAGCAGCAGAATACCTTTCTCAAAGCTGCTCCACAGCTCATTGTCATCTCCGATTCCCGGAACTATGAGGAGCTGCAAGCCCAAACCATCCAGAAGTCCGGTTATCAAGGATGCAAGCCCCATTGCTGAAAGTTCGGGTCTGATGACCTGACGCTCTTTCATTACCTCAAAGCTTTTTTGAAGCGAGTTCTGAAAATCCATATACATCGAACACATCTCTTTCATGATTGTTTCACTGTGACGGGCAACCGAGATCCCCTCCATGAAGAGTGTGAAAAATTCACATTTAGTATCATAAAGCTCCCTGAAAGCAGAAGTCAATTGTGCTGCAAAATGCTCAGCCGAGAGACTCTCACAGAAAATATCACCGAGAAGCCTGCCGATTGTTTCCATGTTGTTCCGCAGGACTTTTGCAAGCATGTCTTCCTTGCTCCTGAAATAATAATGAAGAAGTCCCCTGCTTACCCCGGCCTCGGCAGCAACACGAGATATGGTTGTCCCTGCATAGCCGTGCCTTGAAAGAACTTGTGTCGCAGCTGTAAGAATCAGGGTTGTCTTGTCTTTTTCCATAAGCAGCTTTACAACATAAAACAAACGATATTGGCTGGACGTCCATCCAAAACCAACCTACTCATTTGTGCGTCAAACCTCAAGAAAAAAGTCAAAATTCTCCCCAATCCCTTCCCTCCGCCCTTGTTTAACCTTTACTAAAAGTCATGTACATTGTTAGGAAAAGTAACAAGACGAACAATGAACTTCTTTGACGCATTCTATACATGGTTTATGGGACTGGGAACCGAGTATGGAGTCAATCCGATCATATTCGGAGCGATCTATGTCGGAGCGATCCCTTTTTTCACGCTCAGCCTTGCATGGCTTGTCAGAAACCTGAAGCAGAAAAAACCGGCTGTGCTTCCAGCATTGCTTACCGGATTCTTTTTTATTTCAGCATATCTTTATCTGATCATTGCAGGCAGAAACGTACCATACTGGGTATACCTCTTCATTGCCCTGCTTGTTGGGTTCGGGGCGTGGTCGACGATCAGGAAAATCGGCAAGCAAATTTCAAAAACAGAGAACACAGATGAACTTTGACTATGACGTTATCGTTATCGGCGGAGGAGCTGCCGGCTTGACTGCTGCAGGTGTTTCAGCTTCACTGGGAGCCAAAACAGCAATGATCGAAGAGAAAAAACTGGGCGGTGACTGCACCTGGTACGGCTGCATCCCCAGCAAAACCCTCCTGAAATCAGCCAAGGTGGCCCAAACAGTCCGGGAAGCCGACAGGTACGGAATTACGACAACGGGATTATCCATCGATTTCGAAGCTGTCATGAAGCGTGTCCATTCCGTTCAAAAAAGCGTATACAAAGAAGCCGACGCTCCCGAGATATATGAAAAAATGGGAATAACGGTCATCGAAGGTCAGGGAAGTTTTGCAGACGAACACACTATCACCATAACCGGAGAGGGCGGAGATACCAAAACGCTCCAGGCAAAAAACATCGTAATCGCTACAGGAAGCCGACCGCTCCTTCCCCCGATTGAAGGACTCGATACGGCTCCCTACCTGACAAATGAAACCATTTTCACTCTGAAACAGCAACCGAAAAAGCTTCTGGTTATCGGAGCTGGGCCGATCGGCACAGAGATGGGTCAGGCATTCGCAAGGCTTGGTTCAGACGTCACCGTTTTTGATTTCGGCGAACGAATTCTTTCCAAGGACCATCCTGAACTCACATCAACCCTTCAGGACATTCTTGCTCGTGAAGGCGTTTGTTTCAAGCTCAACACCGCCGTCAAAAAAGTTGAGAAAAAGGACGGCAGCATTGTGCTGACAGTCGAAGACCGAAAAACCGGCGACTCCTTCACGGTCGAAGGAGATGCTCTTCTTGTCGCATCCGGCAGACAGGCAAACATCGAAACACTGAACCTCGAAGCAGCCGGTATAGAAACACACAAGCGGGGGATCACCGTGAACGAGAGCTGTCAAACGTCACGGCACCACATCTACGCCTGCGGGGACGTTGCAGGAGGGCTGCAGTTTACACATATGGCGGAACATATGGCCAAAGTTGCAGCAAGCAAAATGCTCACCCATCTTCCTATGAGAATCGATGACAAACATGTCCCCTGGTGCACCTATACCGAGCCGGAGATGGCACATGTCGGTGAAACCGAAGATGCGCTGAAAAGCAGAAATGCCGGCTACGAGCTCTACCGTTTTCCATACAGCAAAATAGACAGGGCAATTACCGAGAGCGAAACAGAAGGCTGGATACGCGTCTATGCTGCCGGCTTTGACGGTAAAATCTTCGGGGCGGACATCCTTGGATCTCATGCCGGAGATTTGATCAGTGAATTTGCCCTGGCAATGCGTAACGGAGTCACCCTCCGCCAGATGTCCGACACCATTCATCCCTACCCTTCTTACGCCCTTGGAAACAGGAGAGCTGCCGATCAATGGTATGTCCGTAAACAATCAGGCGCACTTGTAGGACTTCTGCAGTTTTTCTTTGGTTACCAGGGTAAAATGCCTGACACCAGCGACCCTGACAGAATCGTTTGAATACCGGAAGCATATGGAACCGTCCTTGTTTGCACTGCTTGTCTTCATCTTCATAGCCGGGATTGCCATAGGCATCCTGATCGGCAGAAAATTCCGCCCGGAAACCGATGAGACTGCCGAAGCACCTGTTCGTGTAGGCCCTTCATACGTCAGTGGAAGGGGCGTTTTCGCTACCCGAAATATAAAAAACGGTGATCTCATTGAACGCTGTCCTGTCCTTCAGCTGGACGAAAAGGATATCGGAGGCGAACTCCTGAACTATGTCTTTTACGGAGAAAATGAAAAGAAACGACTTATTGCGATGGGAAACGGCATGCTGTTCAACCATTCGTCTTTCCCGAATGTCTCGTACCACCTTGAAGAAACACCGCTCGGCCCGGAGCTTATCATCTACGCCTTGCGCGATATACGAAAAGGAGAAGAGCTTTTCTACAACTACGGCAGCGAATGGTGGACTACCCGGAATATCAGTGAGGTCACCTGAACCCGTAAAATTGACTCCGGCTCCTCCACAAACACTGCTTTCTTTGTCAGCATGGCTTTCATTATAAACGCTCCTTCAATATTTTTTTCATACTCTCCACGCTCAGTTCAACCGGATTGCTTTTGCTGCGCGTCTTCGAAACAATAAAATCCACGTCCTTTTCTACAATACCGAAATCACCAAGCCGCGGGAACTGTAATTCGCGTTGCCACGACTCGAGTTTTTCCAGCAATGCGCAACAACCTTCGTCATCATTCAGAGATGAATCCTCAGACAGCAACCTTCCCGCCTTTGCGTACTTGGCAAGAAAATACGCTGATCGATCAACGTTTCCACGAAGTTGCGAGATATTCTCTCTGGTCGCCGGATACAGCAGGGTCGCACAAAGCTGCCCATGAGGAACAGCAACATATCCTCCTGCGGAGGAAGCAAACCCGTGAACGATGCCCAGGCCGGCATTTGCAAGAGCAATACCCGACATAAGGGCTGCATATGCCATCCCGCTCCGGGCATCGATATCTGCCGCACCGTTATGGCAGGCCCGGATAAATGTTTGTGAAAACAGCTCGATACCACTGAGGGCAACGGCGTCGGTGTAGGGAGATCCATATGGCGAAACAAGAGCCTCGAGCAATTGGGTCAACGCATCCATGCCCGATGCGGCAGTAAGACCGAAAGGCAGACTGAGCATCAGGATCGGGTCGATAACAGCAACCTCGGGTACAAAGGCATGGTGACGGAGGGATCGTTTGTAACCGCTGTTCCCGACCTTGCTGATGACAGCATTATTCGTTGCCTCACTTCCGGTACCCGAGGTGGTAGGCACGGCAATAAAAGGCACTTTCGAGCCGTCATGCTCTCTGTATTCAGGTTGTCCTTCAATAAAGTGCCCGACGGGCTCTTTTTTTACAAGCATTGCCGAAATCGCTTTTCCGGCATCAAGGGCACTTCCTCCTCCTACAGCAACAACAACCTGTATCCCGGCACATCCATACTCCTCAACAGCCCGGTCAACAAGCTCGGGAGAAGGCTCCCCCTTTATGGCGTAATGATGGCAGCAAAGTGATTCGGCCTGCATCCGGTCATGAAAGGAAGCAAAGCTCTCAGAACGCTGCAATGTAGCAGTACCCGTTACCAGAAGCACGTTCCTGCCGAACTCATGGATCAGGGAAGGAAGAGATTTAATCGTTCCTGGTCTGAAAAAAACACGAGGCTGACGAAGAAGCGAAAAACTATTCATCAATTATGCTGGTATCTTTTTCCGCTGAATAATAAGCAAAGCTGCTCCTTCAATTGCAACCTTTTCTCACTGTAGGATTAACGCTAACACTCCCTCCCTTTTCTCCGGCCTGCACCGCATCCTCCTTTTCTTACCATTGAGACGCCACACCTGTCGCACTTCATGTTTCGACACGGCACACCTGGACGATGTTCGGCTTCAGTCCCACATTTCGGGCATACACAAAAGTCTTGTTTCGTTTCTCTGATTTCCTCGTCTTTCATAAATACTCCTCCTCTGAATACAATTGATTTCCCGGAAACAATAGCTTC
The DNA here is from genome assembly GCA_022360275.1 of Chlorobiales bacterium. Taxonomy (GTDB): domain Bacteria; phylum Bacteroidota; class Chlorobiia; order Chlorobiales; family Chlorobiaceae; genus Prosthecochloris. Next base: position 7,374 of record JAKSDC010000206.1, on the reverse strand, counting down.
CGCCACTTTTTTGTGTGCCGACTCAAGGATGCGACCAAAGGTCTGCCGCGAGACATTCATTTTTTCAGCCGCTTCAGCCTGATACAGCTCTTCAAGATCTGCCAGTCTTATTGCCTCAAGTTCGTCAACGGTAACAATAACCTCTTCGAGCTGACCTCTTGGAATCCCCTGGGGCTTGAAACAGCGTACCCTCGGGGTATCCTTTACACGTCGACAAGTTTTCGGCCTTCCTGCACGATTACGATTCATATCCAATTATAAGCATATGCCATTATTTAAACAAGCCTTCAGTCTTCTACACAGATCTCTGCCTTTATAATCGCCTTCAACGTCACGAAAATGAGCATCACTATCACAAGCACAAGCAATCCGAACTCGAACAGTGCGATGTTCCTGAACAGGATCTCGCCTGTCATATGCAGCATTGCTATCGAAGCCAGGGTTTTTGCTGCCAGCGGAAAAGAATAAGCCCACCAGGAAAGGTAAAAGTTTATTTTTGCAAGGATCTGGACCTTGAAAAGAATCAGGACAAACATGAAAAGCGAGAAGTAATAAAGAATCCTTGCAAACGCATCAGGTTCTTCACCGTGCGCCATGAGACCTGCAAGCTTCGCATAGGCAATAAAACCGATGGCCGGAGGAGCAAAAAGAATAAACAGCGTCGGGAGCAGCCTATCGGGGATTGGTGAATAAAACATCATACGATAGAGCACGATTGTAAACAGAGCCATCCAGAACACAAGACCTACCGCGAAAAAGAACCAGGATATTTCAATAAAACCGTGCGGCACACCGGCGATGGGAACAATAATGGCACCTACAATGGGAATGAACCAGCCCGGAGTTACATGCTCGATCTTGAAATGCGTATGGCGCATCCATATTGAAATAATGACTATAGATGCCACAAACTGCAGAACTGTTCCGGTAATCCAGAAGTAATAGGAAATACTCATGTCCCGGTCGAGAAAAACAATGCTGAGGACAAGAAAGACCTTAGCAATCAAAGGAAAGAAATTCATCTTGATCGGATGATTGAACTCCTTTTTTACAGCCTCCGGGTATCTGAAAGCTTTTGCCAAATACACAATACCAACAAGTGCAAAAAGCGCAAGGGTCAGATAGACAAGCATGGTTGCAGGGGTTTCCAGTGCCGGAAGAATCCCTTTTCCATCATGACCGCCTACCTTCTGAACAGCCAAAGAGAAACCGGCCATGCCGAGAACGATAGCGAAAAAGGTGATATGGAAGTTTCTCAATCGTAACGATGACTCATGTGCAGGAGATGCAGCATTACTATTCATTGCTTTTCTGTCGTGGTTTTCTGGTTTAAAAAGATTTTTCGCTAACGTTTTGCGACCCGGGTTGCAACCTCAAAAACCGGAGGATCTTGAATGTGTTTTTTTACAGCACAGAGGTTGGCTACCTTTACCAGCGTATCATGATATTTTTCCGGAAAATCATCGGGCACCTCTATGTCGATGGATATTTTTCCGATACCTTCTCCTTTTTCTTTCCTGTGGTGCGTTTGTATAATGCGAATGTTCTCCGTGGGAAGGTCTCTTTCCTGACAGAATGAATACACATATATCCCGGCACAGGTACCAATCGAAGCCAGGAAAAGCGAAAAAGGCTCGGGAGCCGACCCTTCTCCCCCGTTGCGCGGCAACTGGTCGGTCTTGATGGTAAAACCACGGTATTCTGCATTGACTTTTTTACCGTCGGCAAAAGAAATTATCATTTCGCTCATATGTCGCTAAGCTTTAACAATTGTTTATGATATCCGTAAAAATGCACGTCTGAATATGCATTATTTTCATGTGAAAACCTGATAAACCGCCTCTCTGATACAAACAAAAACAACCCTTGCAAATTATAAGCATATGCCCGTTTTATGGCAAAAAAAAATCATTACGATCCCGACAGACAAGATCAGCACAGGAGAGCCAAAAAAGCGCCGGCACTCCATACCAGGACTTCGGTGACCTCGCTCGAAGCACCAAGAACATCACCGGTAACTCCGTTGATTTTTTTCAGACTGACAAAACCTGTCAGGCAAGCCCCAAAAACGGCTGTAACCATAGCAGCCCCGGCAAACAACAGCGTGCCGTTTGAAACAATCAGAAGAGCTACGAGAGAAATTGAAAACGCAACAATGATATGCGAAACTCCTGCCCCCTCGACAAAACCGGAAGCAGTACCGCTCTGGCGGCGGGCATAGGGGAGAGTGGAAGCAAGCAGGACCTGAACAAAACGTGCCAGCATGACTCCGGAAACAATCCAGGTATACAAACCCAGTGAAAGAAGTTTAACAAGAACCGCCCACTTGAAAAGAAAAAGCAGAATCAACGCCATGGCGCCAAATGAACCGACTGCAGGATCTTTCATGATCCGTAAACGCCTCTCTACATCTCTCCCCCCGAAAAAACCATCGGCGGTATCGGCAAAACCGTCGGCATGAATTCCCCTTGTCACCACCACCCCGACAAGCAGCACTGCCGCCCCTGCAACTTCCTTCCAGCCCGAAAGCATTATCAGATAGCCTGTCCCCGCCTGTATCGCGCCAAGCAAAAGACCGACAAACGGAAACCAATAAAGGGCCCTGCTGAAACGTTCCGCATCTCTTCCCGGCACAGGCAGCAGCGTCAAAGTTCGCAATGCGGTAACCAGTCCTCTCAAAGCACCTTCATTGTGTTTTTCAGAAAAGAGATAACGGCAGTAGTAAACGCCTCGGGGGCCTCTTCCTGCGGAAGATGACCACAATCCGGGATAACCTTGAGCTCCGCCCCGGGAAGCTCTCTTGCCAGTCTCAGGCTTTCTTCGGTCTTGACGGTCAGATCATATTCACCGGTTATAACCAGTGACGGCACGTCCACCTCAGCAAGTTTTTCTTCGAAACCCAAATGGCGGGTCTCAAGAAAAAGCTCCCAGAAAGCTCTGGACCAGTCGCCCATCATAAGATCGCGCCTGAACGCCGCAAGTGTTTCATCACTGAGCAGATCCTTGTTATGCCAGAACCCCCGGATATTCCTGTCGTACAATCTGGTTATCAGGAGTTTCATGAACCGTGAAAAAACCGGACTTGTGGCCGTAAGCAGTGGCTTCATGAAGGCAGGAACCTCACTTGTCGCATATCCGCTGTATATCATCGCTCCCGCAAGGACAAGCCCTTGAACATGTTCAGGATGCCGGAGAGCCGTCATCAACGCAAGCGTTCCTCCCGTGGAGTTACCCACGAGAACTGCCTTGTCGCAGCCAACCGTTTTCATCAGTCGTACAACAAGGTCGCTCTGGGCTTCAGGAGAATATCGGGCTTGACTACCGCGGGAAGGAACCGGACGAGAAGTAAGCCCGAAAGCCGGACGATCAAAGGCCAGCACGGTGGCCTCTTTTGCAAGAGGAGCCATTACATTTTGCCATGAACGTATACTGAGAAAACTTCCGTGAAGAAGCACAAGCAAAGGCTCCCCTTTTCCAAAAACCTTGTAATGAACCCTGAAACCGCTGCATTCGACAAATCGGCTGTCGGCATCGGCGTACCGCCTCTGTATTTGTTCAAATGAATCCATGGAAAAAAGTTCCAGGCTTTATTGTTTTTCCGAAACATTGGCTGAGCTGAAAGTCGCCATTTCGTTGTAAATCTTCACTGCCCCCTCGATAACCTGCATGGCAAGCGCTGCTCCGGTACCCTCTCCAAGGCGCAGATCGAGGTCGAGAATAGGCCGGGCACCGAGTTTCGCCATGACGGCCTTGTGCCCCTGCTCGTTGGACAGATGACTGAAGAAAAGATAGTCAGTTACCTTGCATGAAAGGTTCATGGCGGCAACTGCACCTGCCGAGGAGATAAATCCGTCAACCACCACAGGCATTCCGGCCGATGCAGCACCGAGAATGAGGCCGCAGATTCCGGCAATTTCAAAGCCCCCGAGTGATGCAAGCACATCAAGAGGGGTAACGAGGGAATCTTTGTTGGTCTCAATAGCCTGCTTAATAATCGAAATTTTATGATCGAACATCTTGTCGTCAATCCCCGTACCCCGACCGGCAATGGACTCAACCGGAAGATCGAGCAATACAGCAAATAAAGCTGTTGCCGGGGTTGTGTTTGCAATACCCATTTCACCGGTACCAAGCAGGTGATATCCATCCCCGTGTGCCCTTTTTGCAAAGGCGACACCGGCCATAATCGCCTGTAAAGCTTCATCGATACTCATAGCCGGCGCCTTTGCTATGTTGGCCGAAGATTTTCGGATCTTCCTCTTTTTCAATCCTGAAAGACCGGGAAAATCATGATTCACCCCGATATCGATCACATCGAGATCTGCTCCGGCATGTCGCGCCAACACATTGATCGCTGCTCCACCATTCAGCATATTGTATACCATCTGGGATGTCGCTTCAGCAGGAAAAGCCGAGACACCTTCCTCGGCAACACCATGGTCGGCGGCGAAGCAAAAAACTTTTTTCTTTTTCAGAACCGGACTATCTGTACCTGCTACGACGGCAAACTTCGTCACAATTTCTTCCAGACGTCCCAGACTTCCCTGCGGCTTCGTCAGATCATCGAGGCGAGCCTGAACCTTGCTGCTTAATGAATAGTCAACCTGTTTGATGTCGTCGAGAATATCCTGTAACTGATTGAGCATGGTATTCGGTTGTACATGTTGTTTATTCAAAATACGCGTTACTCAAAATGGCAAATGCTTCTTGCGTATAGCGGCTTTCTTTTTCTATTTCTTCAAACGTAGAATCAAATTCCTCAAGCTCTTCTCTATCAACATCAAAAACATAACTTGCATAAAATTGCCAATGATGATTTGAAAATATCCCTGTCTTCAGCTCTTTTACAAGAAGGCAGCACGGGTATTTGTTATTTGCAATACTAATGTTATATGACTTCGATGACTTAAATCCGAACTTGCAATAATGCCCTGGATTTCCCCAGATAATAATTGCAGCATATCCCATCTCAATTGCTCGTTCAATCGCGTGAGTAATCAGTTTTGAACCAATCCCTTGCCATTGATATTCAGGAAGTACGCTCACCGGCCCAAAAGTCAGGGTATTCAGCGTATCACCATTCTCGTTCGTCAGGCATGAATCTGAAAACATAATATTGGCAATAACCTCATTGTCACTTACGACAACAAAGTCGAGCTCTTTGACAAAATCTTTATGTTTCCTCAACTTGTGTACCAACAAGTGTTCATCACATCCGGGAACATGAAGGTTCCAGAACGCTTTTCGTGTAATTTCTTCGACTCTTCGGTAGTCGGCCGGATGTTCATTTCTGATAAGGATATTCATTCTATTTCAACTTTACAGGAAGTCCACTGCAGAGAAGCCATGCCTCGGTAGAAACGTTCGCCACTTTTTGATTGATAATGCCAGCAATATCGCGAAACTCGCGTGCCATGGCATTGTCAGGCACAATTCCCATCCCGACTTCGTTGGATACGAGAATACTATTACACGGCGGATTTCGCAAGACATCGAGCAAACGCTCGACATGGGACATAATGACACCGTTTGATTCACATTTGTGCAGAAGATTCCCCGCCCACATTGTCAGGCAGTCAACAATGACAACGTCCGTATCCTTCGATACGCTCTGCAGTGCTTCATCAAGGCATACCGGCTCTTCGATGGTATGGAAATCGTCCCCGCGCTCTTCCCGGTGTTTTTGCACACGTACTGCCATTTCCTCGTCGAAAGGTTCTGCTGTAGCAATAAACGCTTTTTTACCATATCGTTCTGCACATTCCAGCGCAAAAGAACTTTTTCCGCTTCTCGCCCCTCCGGTTACATAGATTACATCCTCCATTACTGAAATCTTTCTTTAATGAAAAAAACCCTTTACACCCTGAAAACACGGCATCATCAATACTTGAAAACCGTAACGGTAGAAAATAAAGATCGACAACTGATAACCACTGGCATAATAACCATCCGTCCATAATTCTCCTCCCCATAGCCAAAAACTCCCATGGATGTCGCCGCATCAGTTGCGGCATGACTGCTCTTGTGTAGTTGCGTGAGACTGGCTACTCGTTTCTGCAAATCCTGTCCCTCATTGTCTTTTTCGTTTTTTTGATATGAAAAGAGAATTCAGTACAATGGAAGAAGTTGGTTGATTGAATACAGAACCCCGGTGAAGAACCCCCAGTATGATCGGGAAAAGTACACTATTTCTATATCCGCTGCTTTTTTGTGCGGCATATTGCTTCTACCTCCATCCTGTCAAGGCAGAAGAACTCTCGAGACCGCAAAGCACTGTCGGCACGACCAATATATCTATTGCATTACCGGATCTCATTATACTGCATTACTATTCGGGCCTGACCCTTGACTTCGAAGAGTTCTCTTCGGCAGAAGACAAAGGCGCCGCAGAATTTGATGTCCAGTGGGACGGCCAAGCTGAAAGTTCCAGCGAACTAAGCGAAGAGAATACGGCACTTGATCTGCCGGACAGGGTTTCTTTGCAACTCCCGAATGTCTGGGCGATCCGCGGTCTTTCTCCCTCAGGCAATGCCAAAGTTTCGATATCCCTCAACAATAACGTTCTCATCTCAGGCCCCTCAAGGATCATCATCGAAGAAGGGGAAGGGAACATTCAAATTGAGGACAACGAAGGCCATTCCGGTACCTCTATCAATACCAGCCTCAAAGGTATTGCAGCTTCCGAAGCAACGATCGGCAACGTTCGCATTACCCTGAACTTTTCCGAAACAACACGCGCAGGCTTTCACACAGGCGGCCAGTACAAAATAACCGCCGAAACCATCTGATACTCCCAGCCGCGCCTTCACCCTCTTTTTGCCTCAAATTGAACCACCAAAGGTGATCGACCAATATGTGCAATATTGGAACAACTGTTTCGATTACGCGCCCTTCGCCCGCCGGTCATCACCCTCACGGCACCCTTCTTCAACAAAAAAGAATTATCATAAACGTCTTTAATACAATAAGTTAATCGCTCCCCCCTCTCTCTCCCTGCACCGCTGGCATGATGGTTGAAGCTCCTGTTGTAGAACGTTAACCAACCGGAGAGTCATCATGACACTGCTCAGAAACATCTTCATCGCTGCCGCACTCCTTTTTGGCACCCCCTCTCAGGCCTTCGCTGCCAGCACCAGCGGCACTACCAACGTTTCGGTCAGAGTCCCTGAATTCATCGTCCTGCACTACTTCTCCACTATCACCTTGAACTTCGATACGCCGACTGCTGAAGCGATCGACGAGGGTAAGAGCGATGTTGATGTTGACTGGAACGGCTCTTCCAACGGCAACGGTCTCGATGCCAACAGCTTGATGAACGCTTCTATCGAACTTGACGGGACGAAAACCAGCGTCTCGCTGAACAAGGTCTGGGCT
>JAKSDC010000205.1 GCA_022360275.1 Chlorobiales bacterium | reverse complement strand
TAAAGTAATCCCCGAGACACAATATGTCTCGGGGATATTTTTTAGAGCCACGTCACAGATTAATCCGGTACAACCTGAACGTAATCTCTCTTCGACAGGCTCCATGTATGAGAATCCCTGTCGTACTTCGAAATGGTGAAACATCTCCAGTTCTCATCATCTACATAGAAATGATCCGCCCTGAAGTAGTAACCGGGGTACCTTGTATCTTCCCTGAACAGGATGTGCTGTGCATGGGCTTCACCGGCCATGAGGCGATGATAGTTCTCCCAGCATCTCATCAGCTCATGCAGATCCTCGGCAGCCATTTTTCCTGCATCTTCCTTGAGCAAGGTAAGGTGCTCCAGACCTTTTTCGAGCATGGTCTTACTGGTTGTATACCATGTAGCTACACCGGCAACATACTCGTCCATGATTTTCTGGAGCCTTGCCTGGAACATCTTCGGCCTGATATAGTGCGGGTTGACATCCGTATCAGTGCTGTAATCCTTGTACTTGCCGAAAACTTCCATCGGCAGGTAGATCTCAGCAATAACCTCATCGACATCTCTCCCAAGTTCAGGCTTGTAGTCGGCATGATCGAGGCAGTAGGCGGTCATCGCCTTACCGGCAATCCTTCCTTCAGCATGGGAGCCGGAGGAGAATTTGTGCCCGGAAGCACCCACACCGTCACCGGCGGTGAAGAGACCGTCAACGGTTGTCATTCTGTTGTAGCCCCAGTGCCATTCATCCGGGATACCGGCAATATCGCCAGGACCGCTTACCCAGATTCCGGCACAGCCGGCATGTGAACCGAGAAGATAAGGCTCGGTCGGCATCAGCTCGGAAGGAAGCTTGTCCGGCTCGATGTTGTTACCAGCCCAGACAACTGCCTGACCGATACACATATCGAGGAAGTCTTCCCACGCCTCCGCTTCGAGGTGCTTCATCTGTTTCGGAGTCATGGTCTCACCGAGAGCCTGCATGGCCTCATGGGTACGCATCAGGATCGGCCCTTTACCGGCTTTCATGTCGATCATCATCATGTGGTTCCTCATAGCTGTCGTGAGCTGGTGAGGATCCTCGGCATACTTACCGAAATCTTTATTGGCTGCCTCGAGGTTTGTGACGCAGTAATCCTCCCCGAGCGAGTTGGTTGCCTTGCACTTGAAGAACAGGAACCATGCACCGACAGGACCGTATCCATCCTTGAATCGTGCAGGAACAAACCTGTTTTCCATCAGAACAAGCTCGGCACCGGCCTGAGCAACCAATGCATAGGTAGTACCGGCATTCCAGACAGGATACCATGCACGCCCCTGACCCTCGGCTGTCGAACGCGGTCTGTAAACGTTAACCGCTCCGCCGCAGGCAAGCAGCATGGTTTTAGCCGTGAACACATACACCTTGTTTTCCCTTACGCTGAACCCGATCGCACCGGCAACCCTGTTAGGGTCGTTTTTGTCATGAATCAGCTCGCTGATGAAAACCCTTTCAAAGTGGTTCTGATCGACGCCGGTTTCTTTTCTGTTATATTCAAGCGCTTTTTTTGCTGCTTCGGCGACGATAACCTTGTAGGACTCACCGTTGATCATGATCTGCCATCTTCCAGACCTGACCGGCTTACC
>JAKSDC010000057.1 GCA_022360275.1 Chlorobiales bacterium | reverse complement strand
TGCATCGATGTCGTTTTTCATAATGAACCCGCTTCGTGAAGGGCGTTTAAGAATATGAAGGGTTGCGCCGTGCTCTTTATGATTTTCAATCAGGGGAACATGGTCATACCCGACTCCGCGAATCGAGGGCATAGACGGATGTATATTGAGCGGCAGGCCGAGGAAATCAAAATCGTCATAAGAAAAAATGAAATCGTTGTAAAACGAGACGGTAAACAACCAGGATCGGGAGCGCAATTGTTGCCTTGCCACTGTTTTGTCAGTGCCTTTTTTCCAGATCAACTGTTGCGCGTTGGGGAAAAAACTGGAGAATAAACGATAGCCCTCCTCTCCAAGATTCGGGTCACCGAAGAAGAGAATATTTTCAGCGTTCGAATCAAATCCGATATTCGACATTGCAATGCACCTTTTAAACTCTGGATACCAGGTTGTTCGTTGGCTCGGATACGCTCACCTTCTCACCAAGCAAACGGTTCGCCTCTCCCCCGAAAAGTGCGGCTTTCTCCGGGTCGGTCCGGTCCCAGCTTCGCAACTCTGCGCGGAGGTATGTTTTGTAGAAAACCCTCAGCGCTTCCCTGTCCTCATCCGTCAGATTCTCCACGATCACTCTCCCGCCGAAATATCTGCTCAGGAGGGGCCTCTTGTCCAGACAAGCGTACAATGGAGTAAAATAGCCGTCGACACGCTTCCTGCCGTTTTCCGTACTACCATCTGTTCCACATACCACAAACGTAGCGAGCACTCTCCCGCTCAACTCATTTTTTCGGGATTCGAGGAACTCAATGATTTTTTTGTGTACACCACCGATCCAGACACCCGAACCAATGATAAAATGGTCATATCGTGCTGTAACATCAGGAAAAGAAATGCTTTCGATATCAAGAAGAAGATCGACCGGCTCCTGCATTCCCTCCTGTATCCAGCCGGCTGTCTCCTTTGTAGCACCGTATCTGGTTGCATAGATAAGGGCTGTTTTTTTCTTCTGTTCCTCTGTCAATCGCGCAATATCGCATCCGAAGAACAGCGCCATCATGGACAAAGAGGAATATCTGCATACCCTCGAAAGAAACTCCCTCCTTGTGATAAAGTCAGATGACATGGTATTTCTCTGCCCCTGAAAATGCTGATAATCCAAAACTGGTAAAGAACAGGCATTTCACTTAGTCTGAGTAAGTAAGTCCACTGTTCTCACGATAATGTCTCATCCCCTCGATGATATCCTGGGCTAAGACCCGGTCTTCTGATAATGGCGGCAAATCATTCACATCGAAAAAATCAATATTGGAGATTTCAATGTTATCGCGCGGCTCGCCCCCTGTCACTTCCGCTGTAAAAAACAGCTTATATAAGCTTACCGGATATCTTGGCGTGTACGGGTGGCGGTCTCTGTCTTTAATCGCGTAAAGTGAAACGACTTTTATGGTAAACCCGGATTCTTCGAGTACCTCCCGAACAATTCCTTCCTTTGGCGATTCATTTTGATCCGCCCATCCGCCGGGCAGTGTCCATTTTCCATTTGACCGTTCTCTCACCAAAAGAACACTGTTGTCCTTAATCACACAGGCGCGCAAATCCACTTTAGGAGTAGCGTAACCTTTTTCCGGAATGAAAAACCTTTCTATCTCCTCCACCCCTGAAGAGCTGAACTTTGAGTAGAGAATACTGCTTATAGCGATAAGCCGTTCATATCTTTCGCGATCATACGGATCCCTGGTATAGTGCCTGCCGGTCTGAGCTATTGCCCTGATCTCTTTAATCAGTTCATGCATTTTCTTTTTGATTGAAAAAGGGAATTACCCCTCCTGACTTCAGAATTCTAAATCCTCACTTCTGGCCTAATAACCCACAGCCTCTAAAACGCATCCACACTCGGAACTCATTACCTGGAATCAAGCACATCTACCTCTACTCTATACGCATTTCGTAGGGCAGCATCGTCATCCGGTACATCCCCCCAGGCTGTTTCTCCAGTTGTAACAGAAGATCAAGGGTTTGCATTGAACGGTCGACAATGCTTCCTTCCGGAAAATTCCTGCCGAAAAGACTGTTCGCAATACCGGGACCTCCGTCAAAAAGATAGTCCATCAATCCCCGGTGTTCGGGATAAAACCTCAATCCGGGAACGGCGGCAGAATCCATACCGGCCAACGATTGAGCCGCACGAAGAGCCTCCTTAAACCCGCCGATACGGTCAACCAGACCGTTTTTCACTGCCGCCTCTCCCATCCAGATCCTGCCGCCCGCTACCGCCTCAACTTCTTCCCGTGTCATTTTTCTCGATCGGGCAACCTTGGCAAGAAAATCATCGTAGATCCAGCCCGTTGTTTCCATGAACTTTGCCATTCCCGTTTCATCGAGCGGCTTGAAGACAGTAAACGCATCAGCATTCTTCCCCCTGGTAAACACCTCACGGTTCAAAGCGATCTTTTCCCGGAGCTTGCTTATCTCAGGCTTGAGCGCATAAACACCGATTGAACCGGTAACAGTCAGCGGTTCGGCAAAAATGCTGTCCGCAGCAAGCGCTATCATGTATCCTCCTGAAGCCGCAATACTTGACATGGAAGCCACAATCGGCTTTTTCACCCTTGCCGAATCAAGAATCTGCAACATATTGGCCGAGGCCAAAGCATCCCCCCCAGGGCTGTCGATACGCAACACTATCGCTTTGACGTTTTCGTCATCGAGTGCGGCTTGAACCAAGTTTCCAAGCATCTCTTCATCGAAACCCTGTTCAGCTTCAGTCGTCATATCCTCCGCCGACCGTACAATCGGGCCCGAAGCCGTAATAACAGCAATGCTCTCTCTGGTTTCAGGCTCATAGGGCCAGGCAACTGCTGCTTTATATCGTGCACCGCTGACCAGAACGTCCTCGTCACTTTGCTTGTCCGCTCCATTTCCAAATGTTTTTTTCAACCTTTCCAGGTACTCCCAGTGCCCGCTGATTTCATCGACAACCTTGAGATCTTTTGCTTGCTCTGCCGACAAAACTGTTTTTTCATTGATAATGCTCTCGTATGTCTCAAGCGATATCCCTCTCTGCTTCGTCACATAACCGGTATAGGCAGCATAGACGCCATCCAGCGTCATCTGGACCTGTTTCCTGAGCTCCGGGCTTGCGTTAAGCTTTGTAAACGGTTCAACAGCGCTTTTCCAGGCTGTCCATTGGGCAGCCTGGAAAGATACCCCGAGCTTTTCAAGCGTCCCCTTATAGAAAAGCAGTTCGGCTCTAAGACCGTCGAGCAAAAGAAAATTGCCCCGTTCCGCTATCACGTTATCACAGGCAGAAGCAAGCCAGACATCGGCGTCAGCAGCATTGCGAAGAAATGCATTGACCGGTTTTCCGGCTTCTCTCGTCCGTTCGATGGCCCGCTGAATCTGCTGAATTTTTGCCGACCCTGTTTTGACGCCACTGATATCGAACAAGACGCTTTTTATTCGTTTATCCTTGCCTGCCCTGTCAAGCAGAAAAATGATATCCTGAAGCGACAACTTTTTCGATTCCAACCCAAATAGTTCCAAAAAACCGGAATCCCCAGTTTCACTGACATCACCCGCCACGTCTATTTTCAGTACAAACTCCTGGGGCAAGGATTTTTGTGCTGTAAAGAGGCGGTAAACGCCTATTGCCATAACGAGAAAAAGAAGCACCACAACGATACACCCGATCTTCCCCGCCCCTATTTTCTTTTTTGCCATGAGATTAGGTTTTCAATTTTCAGTTACAACAAGCAGTTCAACAGCTCAACGATTCAACAACTCAACAAACCTCTTATCCATACAGTAAACAGCTCACCTCGTGGCTACTCCCTTCACACAGCGGCTTCAGCACCGGCTCCACCGACCTGCACCGGTCCATTGCTTCGGGGCAGCGAGGATGAAAACTGCATCCTTTCAGCATGTCGAGCGGGCCCGGCAGATCACCTTTCAGCAGTATCCTTTCTTTTTTACCGCTCAGCTCCGGCAGGGGAATGGCAGACATCAAAGCTTTCGTATAGGGATGTTTCGGATTGTTGTACAGCTCTTCGGCATTGGCCATCTCGACGATTTTACCGAGATACATGACAGCCACCCGATCCGAGATATACTCTACAACCGAGAGGTCATGGGCAATAAAGAGATAGGTCAACCCAAACTCTTGCTGCAGATCCTTGAGCAGGTTGATGATCTGTGACTGGATGGAAACATCGAGCGCGGAAACCGGCTCGTCGCAGATAATCACTTTAGGGTTGACCGCAAGTGCCCTTGCGATTCCGATTCTCTGACGCTGTCCACCTGAAAATTCGTGAGGATAACGGTTGAAATAATCTCTGCTCAAACCGACAACATCAAGCAGCTCGCAGATTTTCCTTTTTGCTTCCTTGCGGGGAACGACCTTGTGTACCGTCAACACTTCGTTCAGCATCTGACCTATCGTCATCCTGGGATTCAGGGAACTGAACGGGTCCTGAAAAATCATCTGCATCTCGCTGCGCAGGCTGCGAAAGTCCCGGTTGCTGATTGAGTCTATAGCTTCCTCGTCATACCATATTCCACCTTTCACCGGTACAGGAGTCAACCTCAAGAGCGCACGCCCAAGCGTTGTTTTGCCACAACCCGATTCGCCGACCAGACCGAGTGTTTCACCTTTTCTCACGTCGAAGGATACACCGTTGACCGCCCGCACAAGCGCTTTTTTCCCACCTTTACGTGATGAAAAGGCAACTTCGAGGTCGCGGACCTTCAACAGCATGCCGTTTTCACCTATGCCTTTTCCGTTCTTTTCCACCCGGGCAAATTCAATTCAATATTTTAACCAAAAACACTCCTCTCTGGAAAAGCACCCTTGTTTCCCGCACGGGGCAATATAACGGATTTTCCGGGTTGAGCGGGCAAACATCCAGAAGATTCCCCGATCACCTCTTCATTCAAAAACCGTCATTACTTTTTATAGAATTGCCTGAACTCCTCGGACGGTTTACGGTCGGAATAAATGTAAACGGAGTTCCCGATCGGATCGATGACGGAAAACCCCCTGTCTCCCCAAGGGTGATCTTCCAACGGCATGGCAGTCTCGAGTCCCGCCTCCGTAAGTCTTTTATGTTCAGCATCAACATCATCAACCCTGAAGTTCAGCGTGACCCCTTCCCCACTGAACACCGGCATATCATTCTGTGGCTGCATGAACTGTATCGAAGGCCCGTCTCCGCCAATACGGAGATTGATATACCAGCCGCAGTCAAATATCACTTTTGCAGCAAAATAATGCTGATAAAATTCACGGCATATTTCTATCTCGTTCGTGCAAAAACATGTTGAGAGCTCACCTGTTTTCATGGAACCTCCTTGCTCAATTTAAAAGAGAAAAGATGCTCATCCACTTCGATCAAAGAATTTTCAGTAACTCCGCCTCAGCACCAGCCACGTAAACTCTCCTTCAAGAGCTTTCACCCCCGCTTCGGAGACAACCTCTACGACGACGCTTGTAATGATCTTTCGTCTGCTGTCAAGAATTTGCTGAAACTCATCAAAAGTATGTTGCAATGAAATCGGCTCGGCAGTAGACAAGCCTTCCGTCGGTTTGAAAAATTTCGTAACCGCGCTTCTCAGCGTCGGCATATCAGTTGCCAGATCCATGCCGAGCCGATCGAAAAGATACTGGGCGGAGGCTGCCTCGGCCAACGCGAACTGGGCGCAGAAGCTCACACTGCCAAAATAATTGTGTATACGTGCATCATCAAGTAAAGAGAGGCTTTGAGAATCTTCCTGATACACAATGCCCAAATACCTGTTAAGCGGTATGTCTGCTACGCTGCTCATTTCCCCCTCTTTTCTGTAACCTTGGCGTCAAACTTTTCCCTGTTGATCACAAAACGCTCATGCCGCCCCTTTGAAATCCTGTCGACACCATCATGAGCCTCGACCGAGAAGACAAGTTTTCTTCCGTCAACCTCGATCAATTCGACGGCTGCCGTGACTTCCAGGCCGGGAGGCGTGGCAGCTTCGTGGCTGATGTCTACATGCGTTCCGACAGTTTGCTCCTGCGGCCAGTCAAGGTGTGGATTGATTGCCTTGATACAGCTCCATTCAAGGAAACCCACCAGATACCCGGTAGCGAACACTTCCGGCATTGCTACAAACTCTTCCGATTCCGGATAAAGCGATGGAACGGTTTTCGATGTCGGAACGATAAATTTGTGCTCGTATTTGATACCTGGCCCCAATGTTTCTTTCATATGGCTACTTTGTGCGCGTAACGTTGAGGTTCAGGTGTTCCGAAAAGTGAGGAACATCACTCAAGGGCACTTCTATTAATTGTCGCGAGTCCCGATAGAATCGGGACAACGACGTAATCATGGTGCGCAACAAAGTTAATAGAGTTGCCCTCAAGCTTTTTGGAACCGCCCGGTTCCCTCTTGTCAGCTTTTGTTAATAGTTAAGGACGCATTAAGAATTATCTTGCGATTCATACAGCGCTTATAACATTAGGTGCCTGATACCGGTATGTCAGCCTCTATACAGGCTGTGCCCTTGACACGAATGCTTGCGCTTAAGCGTCTGCACAAAGAAAGCATTCGCTTGTTACCTGGGTGTATGTAGCCTCGCAATATAGCAATACCGTTATCCCCTGCCGACCCGATCAGCTTTTTTAACAATGCGTAACCAACACCTTGATTCTGGAACTCATCCACCACTGTTACGGCAAATTCAGCAATATTATTTTTTTCGGCCAGCTTGACATACCGGGATAATCCTATACCTCTTTCCTGGTTCTTTTCACGTATCAGCGCGCACCACGCCATCCTGTTTTTACCGTCAAGGTTAGTCAGATAATCAAGCTGTTTGTCGGAAAGTTTACGTGCAGGTGAAGCAAAGCGTAACCAACGTGACTGAGCAGACATACTACGCATTGCATTCACGATCTGGCCTTTCAAGAATTCAGGAGTGTGCCCTGTTTCCGGCTCAACACATAGATGTATCTCGTACGGGGTTCCATTTTTCATGACCAGTCCGGATGTCACGTTTTTCATTGCTTCCCTGAGGCTTCTTTCTTCATTTCCTTCTCAATCATTTTTTCCATGACGGCTGAGCCTCCGGAAAAAACGAAGACTTCCATTCCATGAAAAAACACACCGATTCCCCATCCAAGTAGGGGCCAAATGAACCAGAAATATTCGGGAGAGGTACTCAAATTGATAACTATGATCGCTGTATTGACAAACATGTAGATTGCCAAATGAATGTAAAATCCCAGCTTTGCTTTAACCCTTTTTTTAGCCCTTCGATAAACCTCCTGATTCTCCATAAGTTTTCTCCCAACGTGTTTATTATTAAGCACGTAACATACTGCACAACTGTTTAGTTATAACGTATTCACAAAATATTTTAGTTCATCTATACACGGCCAAAACAACCATACGATTCAGCCCCATGCGTATCTTATCCATTACGGACAGTTCCGGTTCTGACAACACTCTTTCCTGTAGCCCGGCAAAAGTCAGCATCTTACCGGTTTCACAATAATGTTGTAACATGGTCTTGACCAACGACAGCATTACCCGGATCTTCTTTTCCATGTTTTTTCCAGGATAACTGCCTCCCTTATCACTAACTGCATTATAGGTAAAATCCAGGGTTCCTGTAGTTCCTCCCCTGCCATCATCTTGTAATTCGATTTTATAGAGTGATGATGATTTTTTATTGTCAAGCCTGAAATGAAGTTTGTAGTCATCTGAATCGTAAACAACCGCTGTCCAGGTGGTTTTTCCCCAAACGCTGTTTAGCAGGAAAGGCGCAGAAGATATTTCACTAAAAATTGTTCCAAATTCCGCTTTATCATTTGGACAATGAATCAGATGACATTTCCAACCCGGTATCCATCTATATTCTTCCACCGGACAGCAAAGCGGAAAAACTCTTTCAACCGGTGCCTTGACATGGACAGGCAATACTATGTTCGCTTTATCTTTCGGCATAGCTCATGGCAAACGAAGTACAGAGACCGGAGTGTCCCGACTTGTCGGGATCAACGAAGCAATTGAACCGAGGAATAAATAAAGAGAGGTGCCTTAAAGAGAGATGCCTTTAAAAAGGCGGAAGCCAGCTCTCCCCGAAAAATCCCTTGCTGAAATACCTCAACCCGACATAAACGGCCAGAATGACAAACAGTCTCTTCAACCATATTTCCGGGATATACTTCTGGGTTCTCGGCCCTATCATTGCCCCCACAAAAACACCGATCATTTCAACACCAACAAGATCCCAGCTGATAAACGTCCCCTTTACAACCACATACGAAAAAAGACTGGTAATCATGCTCAACAGCACAGCCAAAGCCGACGTCCCCACCACAATAAACATCGGCAAACCAATAACGACCGTTAAAAACGGAACGTAAAGAAAACCGCCTCCTATTCCCAGAAACGAGGATATCGATGCAATCACCAGACCGCCAACAACCGCGAGCACAGGATTGAAGCTGAATTCCGTTCCATAGAAAGAAAACCTTGTATCTGTCAAACCAACAGAGACAATATGAACTCCCTGCGATGCCGGATCATTCTTTTCTTTCATCATGCGCTGAAATGACTCGGATGCAGCATTGGCTTTTTTCTTTGCAGACCGGGCTCTCCCGGTAGTGCTGTAAAAAATAAAAGCTCCTATGACGAGAACAGCCAGGCCGAAAAAGCCGATGTACTCGCTGAGCTGTATTTTTCCCGCGGTAAGCCAGGGGATCAAAAACCCTCCGGCAACGCTGCCTGCACCCAAAGCCACGCCTAACGGGACAACCAGTCTTTTCATTCTGTAAAAACTATATGTGGAAATCAGGGCTGCCAATGCCACGAGATATTGATTGGTTGCCCGGATTGTATCTGTCAACAGTGCGTTCAGTTCAGGATTGGTAAACTTGAAACTGTCAGCATAACTGCCCAGACCAAAAAGGGTTAAATGTCCCACTCCCGCCATAATGCCGCCAAAAGCCCCGACAGTCGAGAAAATCCATCCTACCCATAAAGCCCATAAAAAGGCAACAAAGTAGTTGATTTTAGGCGCTCCGGGAATGCCGGCAAATCCTTTTTCAGCACCGGGGTTTATTGTTCCTTGTTCCGAACCTGTTGGCGTTCCGGCAACTATGTCACCAAGTTTTCCCGATAGATGCAGCGGATCCTGAACCTGCTTCTCCCCAAGGTAATCCTGAGATGAAACACTCTCAGCTAAAACAGTTGTCCTGGTGCCCAAAAGCCCAAAGAACACCGCAAAAAAAAGAAACAACAGTGTGCATCTTGCTTTTTCAAACATATAAGACCCTGTTGATTGTTATGGGCATCTCAAGGGCGCCCTTATCTTGCTGCAATAAACTGCACCAGCTCATCCCGGCTGACAACCTTATCTTCAGCCACAATCACGCCGTCAATTGCAATTGCTTCGTCCTCCTGCCCACACCTCTATAATACTACATTCTACATGGTTCTATAGAAAATTACTATGTATATAGATATACTGCATTTCCGTTAAAAGAATCAAGGCCGTTATGGACCACACCGCTGATACCGGAACGCTTTACATCGTAGCGACTCCCCTCGGTAATCTCGACGACATCACCTTGCGGGCGATCAAAACGCTGCAATCCGTCGATGCAATTGCGTGTGAGGACACACGACGTGCATCAATACTGCTGCGCCATCTGGAAATCAGCGGAAAAACACTTATCAGCTATCATGCGTTCAACGAAACAAAAGCGATTACAAGCATTCTCGAACTGCTCGAAGATGGTCTCGATGTTGCCGTGATCACCGATGCAGGCACTCCTGCGATCAGCGATCCGGGCTATGCATTGGTTCGTGCAGCATACGAAAAACCCGCAAGAGTCATTCCGGTACCCGGCCCGAGTGCCGTCACCGCTGCGCTTTCGGTTTGTCCGCTCCCTGTGCATAACTTTTTCTTTGCCGGCTTTCTGCCGCATAAAAAAGGGCGCAAAAGCAAACTTGAATTCCTCGCCACTCTTGAAAGCACGGTAGTCTTCTATGAATCCCCTCACCGCATTCTGAAGCTGCTCAATGAAATCCAAGATACTTTCACCGGTTCAGAGGTGTTCATGGCACGTGAAGCGACCAAATTGCACGAGGAATATCTTTGGGGCACTCCTTCGGACATGATCGAACGTTTCACGGGTGAGAAAACCAGAGGTGAGTTTGTTGTGGTTGTTTATCCGAAAGGGGAAAAAGAAGGCAAAAAAAGGCAAAGGGCAAACGTCAAAAAAAAGTATGGTACCGATTACGATACCGGCTGCGAACCCTGAAAGAAGGAAACTTATCGTTTATTTTATCTCAATAAACTCCGAGAGAACACATGCAGATTATCAATGATCCGGCAGAGATGCAGAAAACAGCTGAAAATCTCCGGCTGAAGCACCAGCTCATAGCGGTTGTGATGACCATGGGAGCCCTGCATGAAGGGCATCTGAGCCTCGTAAGGATAGCGAAGCAGAAAGCAGGAACCGTGATTCTTACCATCTTCGTCAATCCCCGCCAGTTCGGTCTTGATGAAGATTTTCATCGTTATCCCCGGCCTTTTGAAAAAGACGCCGCCATGGCGAAAGCTGCAGGGGTCGATTACCTGTTTGCCCCGGATGCAGAATTGATGTACCCGGAAGGGTTCGAGACACAGGTATGTACAGGAGATGTTGCGAGCAGGTTTGAAGGTATCAAAAGACCGGGGCATTTCAACGGCATGGCTACCGTGGTCTTGAAATTCATGATGACTTCAAAAGCTCATTTAGCCATATTCGGGGAAAAGGACGCCCAGCAGCTTGCTGTCATAAAACGCATGGTCAGTGATTTCAACATTGACATACAAATTATCGAAGCCCCGATTGTCCGTGAAGAGGACGGCTTGGCAACAAGCTCACGGAACATCTACCTTTCTTCACAGGAACGTGAGCAAGCTGCGGTTCTTTACCGGAGCATCTGCCATGCAAAGGAGCTTGCCGCACAGGGAACTACCGAAACGGAAAAAATTCTCGCGGAGGTAACCGCACTTATCGATTCGGCCCCGGATACAAAAATCGACTACGTCGGCATTGTCGATCCGGAAACGTTTGCAGAAACCGAAAAGCTGGATGCAAATGGAAAGTATCGACTGCTCCTCGCCGTCTGGATAGGGTCAACACGGCTTATCGACAATGGCATACTTGAGTTATCACTCAACTCAGACTGAAGTATAATGGCAGAGATAATTATCGCTCAACTAATTTCAAGAATATCGTATATTGAAAGATTGTTAATTTAATCGTTTACCAATTGTTGTGTACCGGCCCGAGAGGGCTGACGGGACAACCGGCTTTTTTTCATCCACTAACAACTGATGTTTATTCCATGTTTATACGCAAAGAAATTGATCTGGAAGGCGGTAAAACTATCACTATTGAAACCGGCAAAATGGCAAAGCAGGCCGATGGAGCCGTCGTCGTAAGTATGGGCGAAACCATGGTTCTTGCGACCGTGGTTTCCGACAAAACTCCTCCCCCGCTGAATCAGGACTTTTTTCCTCTTCAGGTCGAGTACCGTGAAAAGTATTACGCTGCCGGCAAGTTTCCCGGCGGATTCATCAAACGCGAAAGCAGACCTTCCGAAAAAGAGGTTCTTTCCGCCCGCCTTATCGACCGCGCTCTTCGTCCTCTCTTCCCCGACGGCTATTATCAGGACACACAGATAATCATCTCGGTCATCTCCTCCGACCAGCTCAATGATGCAGATGTGCTTGGAGGCATTGCAGCATCGGCGGCTGTAATGGTTTCCGATATACCGTTCTCAAACTCCATGTCTGAAGTGCGTGTCGGCAGGATCAAAGGCGAGTTTGTCATCAATCCGAATATCAATGAACTCTCCAGGAGCGACATCGATATATCGATCGGCGGAACGGTCGATACAATCTGCATGCTTGAAGGCGAAATGAACGAAATATCCGAAGCCGAAATGCTCGACGCCATCCGTTTCGGACATGAAGCGATCAAAAAAATCTGCTCCCTGCAGGACGAAATAGCCGCTGAAGTTGCAAAACCGAAACGCTCTTTCCTGGCGATCTCCGCTCCGGAAGATCTGCAGGAAAGCATAAGGGAACTTTGTGAAGCTCCGCTGAAAGAACTCGCTTACATGCCCTTGGCAAAAGAAGAACGTGCAGAAAAAACTTCGGAAACATACAAGTCTGTCACACAGCAGATCCTCGGGCGCTACAAGGAAGAAATCACCGCCGACGATATCGCTGCAGACCCATCGAAGGCTCTTTACCTGAATGAACAGATCATTTCAAGTCATATCCACAAGATCGAAAAAAAGGTGATGCGCCATATGATTCTCGATGACGCAAAACGTCTCGACGGCAGGACGCTCGAAGAGGTCAGGCCTATCAGCATTGAGCTCGGTCTTATTCCAAGAGCACATGGCTCGGCGCTTTTTACCAGAGGAGAAACACAGGCACTTGTCGCTCTGACGCTGGGCACGAAAAAAGATGCGCAAATGATCGATACGCTGCTTGACGATACGGAAAAACGGTTCATGCTTCACTATAATTTCCCGCCGTTTTCGGTAGGTGAAACCGGCCGTGTCGGAGGCGTCGGACGCCGGGAGATCGGCCATGGCAATCTTGCCGAAAGAGCCATCAAAAAAGTGGTGCCGCCGGATACCGAATTCCCTTACACCATCCGTATCGTATCCGAAATTCTTGAATCGAACGGTTCTTCATCAATGGCATCGGTGTGTGGCGGTACTCTGGCAGCATTGGACGGCGGCGTGCCGCTCAATAGACCTGTATCCGGCATTGCAATGGGCCTTATCAAGGAGGGTGACAAGTATGCAGTTCTCTCCGATATTCTCGGCAACGAAGATCACCTTGGCGATATGGACTTCAAGGTAGCCGGCACAAAAGACGGAATCACGGCGTGCCAGATGGATATTAAAATAGACGGGCTCGACTACCATATTCTCGAGCAAGCCCTCGAACAGTCAAGAAAAGGACGTTTGCATATCCTTGAAAAAATGACTGAAGCCATTGCAGGTCCGAGAACGGAAATCGGCAAATACGCACCGCGCCTCTCCACCATCCAGGTTCCGGTAGACGCTATCGGCATGATCATCGGCAAGGGAGGAGAAACCATCAGAAGCATCACGGAAGAAACCGGCGCAGAGATCAATGTTGACGATGACGGCACAGTCACCATTGCCGCACCAAGCGGAGAAGGTGCTTCAGCCGCAATTGAAACGATCAAGACGCTTATATCGAAACCGGAAGTAGGCCTGGTATACTCCGGCAAAGTCAGGGATATCCGTGAAGAGCTGGGAGCATTCGTCGAATTTCTCCCGAAAACCGACGGGCTTGTACACATTTCCGAAATTGCAAAAGAACGGGTGGCCAAGGTAAGCGACTACCTCAAACCTGGCGACCGGATAAAGGTCAAGCTCATCGATATCCGTAAAGATCCCAGAACCGGCAAAACACGCTACGCCCTTTCCATGAAAGCGTTGCTTGACATGCCTGCCGAATCTGAAAACGGTTCGCCGGCACAGGAAGAGTAAAAAAGCCGGGAGTCTGCAGTAAGCAGTGGACCATGAGAAACGCGAAGCTGTGCAACACCTGCTGCACAGCTTTTTTTCTGCCCGAAAAAGCCTTTTCCGGCTTTTTCATTTTCGTGTGATTTTCTTTTCTTTGACCAGACCGGCAAACTGCGCAAACATATTCGAAAAAAACATGCGTTACGACTTTCCAACCATAGAGAACAAATGGCAGGCCTACTGGAATGAGCACCAGACATTCCGCACGGAGGACAGTGCAGATAAACCCAAATATTATGTACTCGACATGTTTCCATATCCGAGCGGTTCGGGACTGCATGTCGGGCACCTCGAAGGATATACTGCCACGGATATTATCGCCCGCTACAAACGCAGTCAGGGACACAATGTCCTGCATCCCATGGGATGGGATGCTTTCGGTCTTCCTGCCGAACAGTTTGCCATTAAAACAGGCACGCACCCGAAAGTTGTTACGGAAAAGAATGTTGCCAGTTTCAAGGAAACGCTGCAGCGCATGGGGTTTTCCTACGACTGGACCCGTGAAATCAACACAACCGATCCTGAGTACTATGCCTGGACACAGTGGATTTTCCTGCAAATGCTCGATCGTGGGCTTGCCTATACAAGCGAAGTTGATGTAAACTGGTGCGAAGAACTCAAAACCGTCCTTGCCAACGAAGAGGTGGATGAGAAAATAGCCGATGGCCTCACCGTCGTCCGAAAACCTTTGCGGCAGTGGGTACTGAAAATCACTGCGTATGCCGAGCGGTTGCTCGAAGACCTTGACGAGGTTGACTGGCCGGAAAATGTCAAGCAGATGCAGCGCAACTGGATCGGCCGGTCGGAAGGGGTCGAAATTGACTTCGAACTCCCCTGCCACAAAACAACGATCAGGGTCTATACAACAAGGCCTGACACACTTTTCGGGGCAACGTACCTGGTGGTCTCACCGGAGCACCCAATGGCTGAAAAGCTTGCAACAGCCCAGCAGCTTGTGACAGTGAAAGAATACATCGAACAGGCCAAGCTGAAAACAGAACTTGAAAGAACGGGCCTGCAGAAAGAAAAAACGGGTGTCTTTACCGGTTCGTATGCCGTCAACCCGGCAAACGGAGAAGCCTTGCCTGTCTGGATATCCGACTTTGTCCTCACCAGCTACGGTACCGGGGCGATCATGTCGGTTCCTGCCCATGATGGACGGGACTGGGAATTCGCAAAAAAGTTCGAGCTGCCGATCATCGAGGTTATCAAAAGCCCGCACGATGTCCAGGAAGCGGTTTTTGAGGAAAAAGAGAGTGTCTGCGTCAATTCATCGAACGACGAAATCAGTCTCGACGGCCTGACGTTCGAGCAAGCTTTTGACGTTATGGCCGACTGGCTTGAAAAAAAAGCAAAAGGTAAAAGAACGGTCAACTACAAGCTCCGCGACTGGATCTTCAGCCGTCAACGGTACTGGGGGGAACCGATACCGGTCAAGCATTATGAAGACGGCACGCTGCGGCCAGAAACAAACCTTCCGCTGACCCTGCCCGAGATTGAAGCCTATCAGCCGACAACGACCGGCGAATCCCCCCTCGCCAATATTAGTGAATGGCTTTACGGACACGACGAACACGGGAGCTTTCGGCGTGAAACCAACACCATGCCGCAATGGGCGGGCAGCTGCTGGTATTATCTGCGTTTTATCGATCCTGAAAACCACGAAACTCTGGTCGATCGGGCAAAAGAACGTTACTGGATGAACGTGGACCTTTATGTAGGTGGCGCAGAACATGCGGTACTGCACCTTCTGTACGCCCGATTCTGGCACAAGGTGCTCTATGACCTCGGCGTAGTTTCGACAAAAGAGCCTTTTCAAAAGCTTTTCAATCAGGGCATGATCCTCGGCGAAGACAATGAAAAAATGTCCAAATCGCGGGGTAATGTCATTCCGGCAGATAGGGTTCTGTCATCATACGGGGCGGATGCCATCCGCCTTTACGAGATGTTTCTCGGCCCTCTCGAACAGGTAAAACCCTGGAACACCCATGGAATCGAGGGAGTAAGCCGCTTTCTTGCAAGAGTATGGCGGCTGGTCTACCCGGAGCCGGACAGCCCGGTTTCGATAACCGAAGACCCCGTCCCGGAAAGCCTTCAGCGAACAATGCACAAGGTCATTAAAAAGGTGACCGAGGATACCGGCCAGTTGAAATTCAATACGGCAATTGCCGAGATGATGGTACTGGTCAATGAGCTTCATAAAGCAGCGTGCAGAAGCAGAACAGCCGTCGAAAACCTCCTCCTGCTTCTTTCGCCCTATGCCCCGCACATCTGTGAAGAGCTCTGGCAGGCGATCGGCAACGTCTCCAGCATAGCAACGGTTCCCTGGCCGGTTTTCGACCCTGCACTTGCGACAGATGACGAAGTTACCATCGCCGTTCAGGTTAACGGAAAACTCAGAGGAAAGATAACCGTACCGGCAAAATCCTCTCAGGAAACACTGCTCGAAAAAGCGCGTAGCGACGAAACAGTGCAGAAATTCCTTCAGGGAATGATTATCGTAAAGGAAATCGTCGTTCCTGACAGGCTGGTTAACCTGGTTGTCAAACCAATGTAAAGCAAAACGTTCAGGTACGAGCAATTACCGCTCCTCAACAATCGCAAGCAGTCTGATCAGTTCCCGTAACAAGCCACTGAGATTTCTGCCA
This sequence comes from Chlorobiales bacterium, assembly GCA_022360275.1. Classification (GTDB taxonomy): domain Bacteria; phylum Bacteroidota; class Chlorobiia; order Chlorobiales; family Chlorobiaceae; genus Prosthecochloris. The sequence goes on along the minus strand of JAKSDC010000057.1, from coordinate 26,641 downwards.
TATTCGTCAGACTGCTTCAGCTTTTGATGCAACAACTGTATCTGCCTGTTTTTTTCGTTCAGCTTTTCCGTCAATGCACCCACATCCGCTTGAGTTTTCCTTCGGCTCTTTTCGACTGCAAGACACATACCATCAGGTATCCCTGCCGCTGCCATGCAAATATGCCCTGCGCTTTCGGATCTCCTTATCGTACAACTGAAGATAGTACTCACTTTTCCCCTGAACACCCATTCGGACAGCTTCAGGAGACACCTTTTTTCCTCTTCGGGCTGACTCCTCTTCTGCAATAGCTTTCCATATTCCCTTCCAGGGAAGTTTACGATGATCGATCTTTACCTCTTGTCCTTCCATATTTTTCGGTTTATTTTTCTTTATTTCTGTTTCCTACTGTTAATACATCTTTCCGCCATAGCGGAAATATACAAAAAAACTTCATCATGACGGATAAAAGCACCCATTTCGGGAAATGCTTGAAGCACATCCGTAAGTCAGAAAAGCTTACCCTTCAAAGCCTTGCAAATAAGCTCGGTGTATCAAAAAGCTTTATCAGTGAAGTAGAGCGTGGAGAAAAAGAGCCTGGGTACAAACTCATAAAATCGCTAAAGCGGACGTATCCTGAGTTAAACCTCAACTACCTGATCGGTGAAGAAAACGCATCAGAAGGCAGAGAAAGACTCGATATTCTGGAACAACGTGTAAACCATCTTTTCAATATTGTCCAGGAATATCCGACGAAGTACGGATTTCAGGACATTGTCCAGGTACCTCTTGGCGGCAAGGGAAAAAAGGAATATATAACGCTCCCCTTGGCGCTTGTCAAATACAACAACTCTTTTGCATTCTACAGTACGACAAACCTCCCTCCCCAGATCGCCGAAGGAGACATAGTGGTAGCCGCACCGGACATTGCATTAAAAGATCGAAGTGCTGTCCTGCTGCTCAGCGGCAACCGGCAGTTCCTCGCCCAAGCTTTTTGTAAAGAGAAAAAAACTTTACTGACCGATGGCACCGGCCGGACAGTAACTTTGCATCACCCGGACAACGAAAACAAAATTCTCGGGGTGGTCTACCTCATCATCAAAACGCTGCACTGAACCGCTTGCTTTCCCGTGATGGGGAACAGGTACATGAATACAACAATCGATTTGCCTGCACACTGCTTTTTTTTGTATAATTCTAACTTAGTTCACTGCAGTCGCATATTCCTGAAAGCTATCCGGGAAAAACCGTTTTGAAGCAAACACCATCTCGCTGTTTTATCGGCCGATACACCATGCCTTTTCCATAACAACCAATATGCGCTTTTGATATATACCTGTCAGGAGGGTGCTCCCTTTTTGTCAACCTAAAATCTGGTACAATGGCCAAGGAAAGAAAACAATCGAATCAAAAACCAGCCAAGCAAGAATCCATCAGTTCAGTTCTGTCGGAAAAAAGAAAGTTCCCCCCTCCACTTGAGTTTTCAAAAAATGCCCACATCTCCTCGATGGAGGAATATGAAAAGCTCTATAACCAAGCAATGAAAAACCCTGAAAAGTACTGGACAGGCATTGCTGAAAACTTTTACTGGGAGAAAAAATGGGACAAGGTTCTTGACTGGAAAACACCGTATGCAAAATGGTTCGACGGCGGCACTACGAATATATGCTATAATGCGGTTGACCGGCATGTCAACAGTTGGAGAAAAAACAAAGCTGCCATTATCTGGGAAGGAGAAGAAGGTGAACAGCGCGTTCTTACCTACGGGGAACTGCACCGCCAGGTCAGCAAGTTTGCGAATGTCTTGAAAATCGCAGGCGTCAAGCCCGGAGACAGGGTTGCTATTTACATGGGAATGGTTCCCGAGCTCGCGATTGCAGTCCTTGCCTGTGCACGTGTCGGAGCGGTCCATAACGTCATTTTTGCAGGCTTTTCAGCTCATGCCATCACCGAAAGAGTCAATGACTCGAGAGCAAAACTCATTATCTGTTCCGACGGTACCAAACGGCGCGGCAAAACTATCAACCTCAAGGAAATTGTTGACGAGGCCATTGTCAATACCCCTTCGGTTCGCAGCGTCATCGTCTTGAAAGTCACCAATGAAGAGGTAACCATGCATGACGGCATGGACCACTGGTGGCATGATCTCATGGGACTTGCTCTCGACCATAACGACCCTGAATTCGTTGAAGCCGAACACCCTCTTTTTATCCTCTATACAAGCGGCTCGACCGGAAAGCCGAAAGGTATTCTGCACACAACAGGGGGATACATGGTGCATGCGGCGAACTCTTTCAAATATGTCTTCGATATCAAGGACGAGGACATCTACTGGTGTACCGCCGATGTGGGCTGGATCACGGGACACAGTTACCTGGTCTACGGTCCGCTGCTCAACGGCGCAACAATCATGATGTATGAGGGTGCCCCGAATTACCCGCAATGGGACCGCTTCTGGGATATCATCAACCGCCACAAGATCACGATACTCTATACCGCTCCAACGGCAATCCGCGCATTTATCCGCGCAGGAGACGAGTGGGTCACCAAACATGATTTGAGTTCCCTGCGTCTGCTTGGAACAGTCGGTGAGCCGATCAATCCGAAAGCATGGATGTGGTACCACACGGTAATCGGAAAAGAAAAATGCCCGATTGTCGACACCTGGTGGCAAACCGAAACCGGCGGCATACTGGTTTCACCTCTCCCGGGAGCAACACCGACCAAGCCCGGTACAGCAACACGACCGCTTCCCGGAATCATGGTCGATGTTGTCCGCAAAGATGGAAAATCCTGTAAACCCAACGAAGGCGGTTACCTGGTCATCAAAAAACCCTGGCCTTCGATGCTTCGCACCATTTACGGCGACAACAAACGCTACGAAGAAACCTACTGGTCGGAGTTCAAAGATATGTACTTTACCGGCGACGGTGCACGTAAAGACGAAGACGGCTATATCTGGATCATGGGTCGAGTCGATGACGTCGTTAATGTCTCCGGTCACCGCCTCGGTACCAGTGAGGTGGAAAGCGCCCTGGTTGCTCATGAAGCCGTTGCAGAAGCTGCTGTCGTGAGCCGACCTGACGAAATCAAGGGTAATGCGCTCATCGCATTTGTCACGCTCAAGGATGAATACGAAGGTGACATGAAGCTTAGAGAAGATCTGCGAAATCATGTTGCAAAAGAGATCGGCCCTATCGCCAAACCGGATGAAATCCGCTGGGCAGAAGGACTGCCGAAAACAAGGAGCGGCAAGATCATGCGGCGCCTGCTCCGCGAGCTGGCCTCAACCAAGGAAATAAAAGGTGATGTTACCACCCTCGAGGATTTCGGCGTACTGGAGCAGCTCCGGGAACAGGAAGAAGAGGAATAATACTCCCGGCATCATTCCATAAACAAAGAGGCCGTCAACTGACGGCCTCTTTGTTTATATTTGTTTATCAGAAAGAAAACAAATCCGCCATGCTGCACCTCTTCTCTTTGTCCTCGTTCGCTCTGGTTTGCTGCCTTTTGACATTCGGCTGCGCAACAGACAGCAAAACACCAGATCAGGAACAGCCCACCGGAGAAATATCCATGGGCATTCTGATCGAACCTTGTGAGCTCATTACGAAAACAGATGCGGAAACACTGCTTGGCGAGCCGGTTAAAGAGCCCGAAAAAAGCGAACAGCAAGTTGTGGGTATGAAGCTCTGTATGTACAACCCTCTTGATGAAGCATCCACATCGTTTCTACAAATAACACTGACACAACAGGCCTTCATGAAACCGGGAGGTGTTCCTCCTTCCGATATTTTTCATTCCATCAAAGATGCCCAGAGCGAAGGAAGAATCGATCTTGAAGGCTTTGGCGACGAAGCCTTTATTGCAACCGGAGGCCTTTACATTCTTAAAGACGACTACTACATATCCATTGGGACAGGCAACACCGATCTTCCTGAAGTTCAGGAACGTTTGAAGAGTGCCGGAAACGTAGCGGCCAGGAACCTTGCGAGACTGCATTAACCACAACCATGGAACCGAAAACCATGTTCAGCGGACAATACATACGACTGCGCAGGCTTGAGGAAGCCGATGCCGGCAAGATTTTTTCTCACTGGAACAGCTACGAGCTCCGGCAATACCTTCCCTCGCCGCTCCCATCTTCACAACAGGACCTCATAGAACTTGTACGGACAAAAGACAAACGTTTCAGGGAGCGGAGCGAATTCTTTTTCGGTATCGAGGAATGCTGTACCAGCAAGGAGCTTATCGGCATCGTAAATCTTGAATCGATAAGCTGGATAAGCCGCCACGCATTTGTCGGGTCGTTCTGCATTTTCGAACCTTCACTGAGGGGTAAAGGTTACGGCAAGGACGCCATGTTGACGCTTCTTGATTTTGCGTTCAATGTTATCGATCTTCATGTGATCGCGCTCCTGGTGGAATCGCACAACAAAAACGCCATCGGGCTGTATGAGGATTGCTGTTTCATGAACCGGGGAACAATGCGGGAGCTGGCCTACCGGAACGGCAAACGCTGCGACGTGACGGTCATGGATGTTCTGAAAAAAGACTTCATCGACCGTTACGGGATATTGCCAAAAGGAGAAAATATTATTTAGGTCAGTTTCGACCCATAAGACCTATTCCAGAGAGTGGGCGAAAGAACCATTTTGAGAAGTGCTTTTAAGGTTTACAGACCTTACAAGGCCTGTAGCCCTCTTCAACGGCTCTTTGACGGCCGGAAAATTTGGCGGTGCATTTCGAACAGTTGTAATACCTGCATCCCGGCCGATGGAAGACCTTGCTTTTTGTGTTACCGTGGTAGACCGTGGCACTATCCTCGGCAGCTATGATAGCGGGTATGGCAAGTATCAACACCACCAGCCATGCTGCAGCTGTTCGAGCACTCCTTTTCCCCTTCATCATATGATCTTTCACCGAAAGCCCGGGTTGACAATCACGGATTCAACTTCCATATCGTGAATGTCAGATAGGACGCAAAGCTTACCCATAACAAGTATGGAATCAGGAGATAAGCTGCCGTTTTGGACACTGCACCAAAGAGTACGGTCGCGAGGATGATTGACAGCCAGAGCGCAATAATTTCCAGGTATCCCCAAAAAGGTGACTGCAGACCGAAAAACATCGCTGACCACCCAAAATTCAGAAACAGGTTAACTCCGAACACAATCAGTGCTGCAGCCACAGCCGGTTTATCAGCCCCCTCCTTAAGAACCATTGAAAGCGAAATGCCCATCAGGATAAAAATCACCGTCCATACAGGAGCAAAAAGCCAGCTTGGAGGGTTCCACGAAGGTTTGTTTAACACCGAATAATACCAATCCGACCCTGGTTCCGGCGTAAAAACGCTGCCTGCAAAACCAACAAGCAGACAAAGAGCAATACAGGCGATGAGCAGCAGTGGATTTATATTCATTTGAGGATTTGTTTGGTGGTTTTAGAATAAGCCTGATCAATGTATTTCCATAGTAAAACACAAAATAGCAGAATAAGTTTCATCAAAAGAAAGGAGGATTCCCCTGAAAAAGTCACAGCGATGTTATTCTATAATTGCCATGACATACTGTATATTGCCAGCGCCGGAAAGGAATCGGCACCTGATTATGAAAAATGAGATTTAATGAATCCTTAATGTGTGCCATGAGCAGAGAGCTTGATGCAGCCATACAAGCGGCAAAAAAGGCCGGAACCATAGTCCTCCGAAAATTCGGCGAACTCGACCTGACGGAGATATACCCCAAAGAGTATAAAGATTTTGTTACCGAAGTCGACAAGGCTTGCGAACACAGTATCGCTTCAGCTATTCACTCAGCATTTCCGGACGACAGCATGGTGTGCGAGGAAGGCAGTGTTATAAACGGTTCTTCCGGAAGAAAGTGGATCGTCGACCCGCTTGACGGCACCCTGAATTTCATTCACTCCTTTCCTGTCTTCTCAATCAGCATCGCACTTAGCGACGCCCATAACGATCTTGTTACCGCTGTTGTTTATCAGCCGGTCCTCGATGAGTTCTTTACCGCAGAAAAAGGAAACGGCGCTTATCTCAACGGAAATCGTATTCATGTATCGAAGCGTAACGATCCGGAGCACTTCCTGATAGCTACCGGCATCCCCTTCAAGGAATACCACTACCTCGATTCATACGCCTCGATGCTCAAGGACGTCATCCATGATTCGGCTGGAATCCGACGAACCGGCTCGGCCGCGATCGATCTTGCCTATACCGCTTGCAGCCGGTTCGATGCGTTTTGGGAGTACAAACTGTTTCCCTGGGATTATTCCGCAGGCGTGCTTCTTGTCAGGGAAGCGGGCGGTATCGTTACCGGTTTCAGCGGCAGCAGTGATGTCAATGCCCACCATAGTATCATTGCAGGCAGCCCTGTTACCCATCCGCTTATTCTTGAAAAAGCGAAACAGCATTTTCAGGAACATCTGTGACGTTTCCCATTCCCCATTACCTCTTCACTTCCCGCTATCCAGCCATCTGGCTCTCAAACCATCAAGCTTCCGGCCCATCACGCCGGAATATTTGAATGGTTCTGCAGCTTTATTATCTTAGGGATCATGTTCGGGCACCTGCAGCAAACAATTTGCCAGGTTGCCCGTTTTTTGACACTGTACTTCATTCATCTTCTTCCGGCCCGATCTTTCTCAGCCGGAGCAAAAGTCAGGAAATGCTCATTCATCAGAGAACATTGGGAAAAGAAGTTTCCCTTCAAGGTACCGGCCTGCACACCGGCCAGAGCTGCATGATAACCTTTAAACCGGCACCTGTAAACTACGGTTACCGGTTTGTCAGAACCGATATTGAAAACTGCCCCGAAATACCGGCCGTTATAGACAATGTTGTAGATGTATGCCGTGGAACAACCATTGAATTCGAAGGCAACAAGGTACATACAACCGAGCACGTGCTCGCTGCACTCTACGGCTTGCAAATCGACAATTGCCGCATAGAAATGAACGGCCCGGAACCCCCCGTCATGGACGGCAGTTCGATGCATTTTGCCGAAGCCCTTTTTTCAGCCGGTTTTGTACAACAGGAGGAACCAAAAAACTATCTCGTTATCGATGAGACGATAGAATTCCACGACTCTGAAAAAAATGTTGATATCGTTGCGCTGCCTCTTGACAGCTTCAGGGCAACCGTGATGGTTGACTATAAAAACCCTGCTCTTGGCTCCCAGCATTCCGGACTTTTTGATCTCGAGAAAGAATTCCTGCAGGATTTCGCCCCTTGCCGGACCTTCTGTTTCCTGAGCGAAGTCGAAGCCCTTGCAAATATCGGTATCATAAAAGGCGGCGACCTCGATAACGCAATTGTCATTGTGGACAAAAAACTTTCCGAGAACGAGCTGGAAACTCTCGCAGAAAAAATCGGGGTGGACACTTCCGAGCTTGCCCTTGGAAAAAACGGCATTCTCAACAACCGAGAATTGCGGTTTAAAAACGAGCCTGCCCGCCACAAACTACTCGATCTTATCGGTGATATCGCGCTGCTTGGCATGCCTCTCAAGGCGCAGGTACTCGCAGCCCGGCCCGGTCACGCCTCAAATGTCGAGTTTGTCAAGCAGTTGAAAAAATACGCCGACCGGAACCAGCTTGCCCGCAAGTTTCAACACGAAAAAAAATCCGGTGTGATTTTCGATATCAATGCCATTCAGAAAATCCTGCCTCACCGCTACCCGTTTCTCCTGATCGACAAGATTGTCGAGTTTAAACTGGACGAAAAAATTGTATCGATCAAGAACGTCACGATGAATGAAGAGTTTTTCCAGGGACACTTTCCAGAAAACCCCATCATGCCGGGCGTACTGATTGTCGAGGCAATGGCACAGACCGGGGGCATTATGATGCTGAACGGGAACGACAACATCAACAATATGCAGGTATATTTCATGGGAATCGATAAAGCAAGATTCCGCAGACCTGTCCTTCCGGGTGACACACTGGTTATCGAGGCAATTATGAAAAGCAGGCGGCGCAGCGTCTGCCAGTTCGACGCCAAAGCCTACGTCCGCGGTGATCTGGCCTGTGAAGCTTCACTCATGGCCACCATCGTGGAAAAAAACGACTGAGAAAAGCGGTACAGCGACAACAATTACGCTGAGTCAGTGCTTGAGAGACCTGACCCGGCGCCCTGCTGGATACGGTAGAACCGTACACAATACTGTATAAACGAAACAAGGAGCATAAATACCGAGAGATACATAAAAATCTCTTGAACAGGATACCGTTCAAAAAAAGGATGGGGCCAGATCATGCTGAAAAACATCATCGAGACAAAACCAACCGCCCATTTACCCGGCCACAGTGATGTTGTAATGACCTGGTGGTGATGTTTTACATATGCCGCGCCAAGGAAAATCAGCAGATCCCTGGTCACCACAAAAACAACAAACCACACAGGCAGTTCCCCGATAACCATGAAGTAGACGGCAACCGCAGCAAGGCACAGCTTGTCGGCAAGGGGATCGAGGATTTTGCCCATATCCGACACCTCGTTTGTCCAGCGGGCTGTCTGACCGTCAAACCAGTCACTTAGCACAGCAATAACAAGTATGGTATTGGCGATCCATATCTCTCCCTTATCAAAGTAATAGATAAAAAAGGGGATAAGCAGGATTCTGAGAAAGCTCAGAGAATTCGGCAGATTGATAATATGGCCTTTCACAGCTTTGTTTTTCCAAAATTGTTCAAAAACCCTATATAACCAGATCGGGATTTGCCTTTACAAATTCAGACCAGTTGTTTCTGCGCATTGCTGGTTCTGTTTTTCCATTCCCGACCGACACCGGACTGGTTTTGCATAACAGGTCGCAGAGAGCGATACCAAGTGCATCGGAAACATCGAAAGGCTTTATGGGATTACCGATATTGAGAAAATACCGGGCCATATAAGCGACCTGTTCTTTGCTGGCTCCCCCTCTCCCGGTAAGAACCTGCTTGACTTCCCGGGGAGCGTATTCATGCAGCTCGACCTTTCGGTTCATTGCAAGCGCAACAACAGCCCCCCTTACCTGTCCGAGCTTGAGTGCCGATTGGGCATTGCGGTTGACATACCCCGTTTCAAGCGCTAACCTTGCAGGCTTGTTCACGGCAATAAGCTTTCCAAGCTCATCATAGATAATCTTGATCCTTTCAGGGAGACTCTGTCGGGAGCTGAGCCGGATAACCCCGCAATCGATCAGGGAAAACGTACCCTTTTCGTCCTTGACAATACCGTAACCGGTTCTTACGCTTCCGGGATCGACCCCTACGACAATCATATAGCTCTCCAGTGAACAATTTTTCAAGCGTGCCTGCCTAACACTGACTATTGACTGATTATTCTTGGGCACCTCTATTTAAGACACCTCTATTAATTTATTGCGCGACCTGAATACATCGTCGGGAGATGCCCGAAACCCTCATGTACTCTGGGTACACTCCGGTTTCTGCGCTCCTTCCGCCTTGTCTTCAGGTCACTCACGACAATTTATAGAGATGCCCTCCTGAATAGTCCTCAAATACGTTTTTTCATTACCCGTTAGCAGCTGTTACATAGTCAGTTCCGCACGTCGTTCACCTCTTCATGAGTCAAGGCTGTTCATAGCCTGCTCACTGATTTCAAGATTGCTGTATACCGCCTGAACATCGTCACAGTTTTCGAGAGCATCAACAAGTTTCATGGCCTTGAGAGCTTCATCGGGCCCCGGCTCGACAAAATTATCCGGAATCATATCCATTTTGGCGTTCTCATAAGCAATCCCCGCATCGTCCAGCGCCTGTTTCGCTGTTTCGAGATCCTTGACATCGACAACTACGTTGAAATAGCTCTCATCATCGGCTTCAAGATCCTCGAGGCCTGCTTCGAGAAGAACCTCCATAAGCCTTTCCTCGCTTACAACAGCCTTGGGAACATCAATACTTCCCTTTCTCTGAAACATCCAGCTGACGCTGCCGCTTTCACCAAGCGAACCATTGTGCCGGTTCATGATGTGCCTGACATCGGCAACCGTCCTGTTCCGGTTGTCCGTAGCTGTTTCAATGATGATCGCAATACCGCCTGGACCGTAACCTTCGTAGGTTATCTCTTCATAAGACACCCCTTCAAGCTCACCGGTACCTTTTTTGATAGCCCGCTGTATATTTTCATGGGGCATGGAGTTGGCCTTGGCAGTATCGACAGCAAGGCGCAGTCGCGGATTGCCGCTTGGATCACCGCCGCCTGTTTTTGCTGCAATGGTAATCTCTCGAACGAGCTTCGTAAACAAATTACCTCTTTTCTGATCGGTCGCAGCTTTCTTTCTTTTAATCGTCGACCATTTACTGTGTCCGGACATAAGTATACTTGCTAATTAAACAGGAAAACAGCCTCTGAACTGAACTCAGGCAACCGTTTATGATAATAGATTTATTTTCTTTAACCTAAACTGAACGTTTTGCGCACCTTTGTAAACCAAGAACAGAAATCCATCAATCGAAACTCCGGGTTGTTGTTACATCACTATGCCTGCCGTTCAAGGTAACAAACGTTGATATACGATTGACAATGCTGCAAATTAATCACAAGAGAAAATAATGACAAACCGGCTGGTTGCATACCAGGGAGAGCCTGGTGCTTACGGTGAAATAGCCGCGCTGCGCTTTGGTGACCCGACTCCGTTCGAGACTTTCGACGAAGCATTTCATGCCGTAGAACAACGAGAGGCTTCCTGTGCGGTTATTCCCATTGAAAACTCTCTGGGAGGCAGTATCCATCACAACTACGACCTGTTGATGCAGCATCCTGTCACTATTGTCGCCGAAACGTTTGTAAAAGTTGAGCACTGCCTGCTGGGACTTCGGAACGCTTCGGTCGGGGTCAGTGGAAAAGTTTTTTCGCACCCTCAGGCCCTTTCCCAGTGCCGCAACTTTTTTGCGACTCATAAAAACCTGAAACCTGAAGTAGCTTATGATACTGCAGGAAGCGCTAAAATTATTGCAGGAGAAGGCAACCCGGCACACTTTGCCATAGCTTCCAAAAGAGCCGCTGAACTGTATGGTCTGAGAATATTCAGAGAAAATCTTGCCGACGAGGACTGGAACATCACCCGTTTTTTCTGCATCGCCCATGAAGATCACACGATAGATCTCGATCTCAAAAACAAACCTGACACAACCAGACAGAAAACATCGATCGTTTTCACCCTACCCAATGAACAAGGCTCGCTTTTCAAGGCAATGGCAACACTGGCTTTGCGGGAAATCGACATGACAAAGATCGAGTCGCGCCCTTCGAGAATGAAAGCTTTCGAGTATTATTTCTACGTGGACTTCATCGGCCATGAAAGCGACCCCGATATTCGTAACGCCCTGATGCATCTCAGGGAATTTGCAACCATGGTTAAAATCCTGGGCAGTTATGGTGTCGTTGAATAATACCGGTCAATTTCAACTGACATTCGATATGAACACGGCTTCGAACAGAGAGCACCCTGCGGCTAAAGGTAAAAAGCCCTCTCTTTTTCTGCTCGATGGAATGGCGCTGGTCTATCGATCGTTTTTCGCCTTACAGAGAACCGGCATGGCAACAAAAGAGGGCACTCCTACCGGCGCCACCTACGGATTTCTCGTAACGTTGCTGAAAATTCACGAAACCTACAGGCCAAACTATCTTGCCGCCGCCTTTGACAGTGCCGAAAAAACATTCCGGCATAAACTCTACGAGCCCTACAAGGCAAATCGGCCGGAACCGCCGGAAGACCTTATCGCACAGCTTGACGTGATTTTCAGGCTTGTCGAAGCGATGCGAATCCCGGTTCTGAAGCAACCTGGCTACGAAGCCGATGACCTGATAGGCAGCGCTGCAAGAAAATTCGAGCAGCAATGCACGATTTATATCGTCACACCCGACAAGGATCTCGCACAACTTGTTCATGACGGGGTGAAAATCCTCAAGCCCGGCAAAAAACAGAACGGACTGGAACTTCTCGGCAACAGAGAAATCAAGGAACAGTTCGGCGTTCCGCCCGAACGATTTATCGATTTTCTGACGCTGACCGGCGACAGCTCTGACAATATTCCAGGAGCAAAAGGAATCGGTCCCAAGACAGCTTCGAAGCTCCTTGATGCTTACGGCAGTCTCGAAGCCATCCTGAAGCATCTCGATGAACTCCCTCCCAAATCGCGCAAAAGTCTGGAGGAGTTTGAAACCAGCCGACCGCTGATTCAGGATCTCGTCACCGTCAGGACCGACCTTCCCCTGGCAACAACACTGTATGACCTCGAATGTGAAGAACCGGATGGCCCGAAGCTTTTCAACTTGCTCGACACTCTGGAAATGAAAAGCGTTGCGACAAGAATCCCGCAAATTTTTCCGGGCACCCGGCGTCCTGAAAACAGTAGCACCAACGGTTCCGATCCCGAGGTCCCCCCCACCCAGGATGTAACATATCGTCTCATCGATGATGAAGACGGTGTCCGTAACCTTGAAAAACAACTTGCAAACCTGACCGGTTTTGCTATCGATACCGAAACCACCAGCCTGAATACGCTCGAAGCCGAGCTTGTGGGAATGTCAGTCAGTTGGAAACCCGGAGAAGCTCATTTCATCTACTGTCCGGAACAAGGTCTCTCTCCCGAAACGGTACTCGACATACTCAGAGGGGTACTTGAAAACCGGGCCATTGAAAAAAAAGGACAAAATCTCAAGTACGACATACTTGTGCTTAAAAATTACGGGATACGGCTTTCCCCTGTAGGATTCGACTCCATGCTTGCAAGTTATGTGCTCAATCCGGAGGAAAAACACAACCTCGACGACCTCGCCGATCAGCACCTGGGGTACCGTACCACAACCTACAGTGAGCTGACAGGCAAGGGAAAAAACGCCATAACCATCCGGGAAGTCCCTGTCGACAAACTTACCGCCTATGCCTGTCAGGACGCAGATGTAGCCCTCCGGCTACAGCAGAGCTTGAGCACGATACTCAGCAAAAACACCGAGCTCGACCATCTCTGCCGCCATATAGAGTTTCCACTTGTCGAAGTGCTGGCAGACATGGAATTCAGAGGCATTTCTCTTGACACCTTTCAACTGGAACGAACTGCAAAAACTGTCAACCGCCAGATCGAGGATCTGACAGAAAGGATCTACGAAACGGCCGGAATCAGCTTCAACATAGATTCACCCAAGCAGCTCGGCAACATCCTTTTCAATGTTCTCGGTCTGCCTGCGAAAAAAACAACCAAAACAGGCTACTCAACCGACGTCAGGGTCCTTGAGGATCTGGCACTGCTTCATCCGGTTGCAAAAGACGTCCTCGAATACCGCAGCCTGCAAAAACTCAAGACCACATACATTGAAGCCTTGCCCAAAATGCTCTGTCCGAAAACCGGAAGGCTACATACCTCGTTCAACCAGCACATCGCAGCAACCGGCAGGCTGTCGTCCTCAAACCCCAATCTGCAGAACATCCCGATCCGCACTCCACTGGGCAGAGAAATCCGCAAAGCATTCATACCTTCGGACGAAAACAACTACCTGCTTTCGGCTGACTATTCACAAATCGAACTTCGTATTGCAGCTGAAATTTCTGAAGACCCACAACTCATAACCGCATTCAAACAAGGAGAGGACATTCATGCAGCAACGGCAAGAACCATTTTCGATACCATGAATATATCCGACGATATGAGACGAAAAGCCAAAGAGGTTAATTTCGGCGTTCTCTACGGCATCCAGCCCTACGGGCTTGCCCAGAGACTCAATATCCCGCAAAAGGAAGCCAAAGCCATCATTGAAACGTATAAATCGAAATTCCCCGGGCTGTTCGAGGCTCTTGAGAAAATCAAAAGCGATGCGGCTGAAAAAGGGTATGTCACAACGCTCATAGGACGACGGAGATACATCAACAATTTGCAGAGCAGGAACAGAAACATCAGGATGGCTGCGGAAAGGGCAGCCATGAACACCCCTATCCAGGGAACTGCCGCCGATATCATCAAGTGTGCAATGACCCTTACCGCTGAAACAATAAAAAAGCACAGGATGCGGTCGTCGATGCTCCTGCAAGTTCATGATGAACTTGTTTTTGAAACGACCCAAAAGGAAAAAGAAACGCTTTCAACAATCGCAAAAGAGTGCATGATACAAGCCGCCGAAATGTGCGGCCTTGCCAACGTACCCGTCGAGGTTGAAATAGGGATCGGAAAAAACTGGCTGGACGCACACTGATACCTGAGGAATGTATTGCCGAACAGAAAACTTTTTTTATATTTTCGAGGGTTGCAGAGATATTCCCTGAACATCCCAAGAACAGGAGACTGATGTTTTCCAGAAAACGCTTCTACTATGTTACAGAAGACGGCAGGCCTGTGCCGTTGTCCTTGGTTACGCTCCTGCTCGCAAGCTTCCTTCTTGTCTCCATTGTATCGGTTGCAACCGTTTTTGCTTTCCGTAGCGACAACACCATAACGTCTCCCGTCCATTCGTCCGGCAACGAATCACTCATTTCACTGCAAGAACAGATTTCCAGGCTTGAACAGGAAATTGAATCGCTCTCTGCCTCCGACAACCATCTGCGGCTTGCGGTAAACCTCCCTGTCATATCCGAAGAAGAAAAGAGAATGGGCACCGGTGGCAGTCGAACCGGTGAACTTTTTGCGAGCAGGGAGTCATCGGCACGCCTGCTTGCGATGACAGAAAAAAAGATCGACAAGCTCAGCCTCAAGATCGAACAGCAAAAACAAAGCCACAAAAAAATCCACGATACCTGGGACAAGAACCAGGAACTTTTCGCATGCATCCCTGCGCTGAAACCTATAAACGGCAGAATTACCAGTGGATTCGGTGTACGTCACCATCCCATCTACAAACGGCGTATACATCATGACGGTATTGATTTTTCGGCCCCATCAGGAACAAAAGTGTATGCTCCCGGCAACGGAGTTGTACGGTATACCGGATATGATTTCGGTTACGGAAAAAAAATCGTAATCGATCATGGGTTCGGCTATACAACCGTTTATGCTCACCTTTCAAGATCACTGGTTAAAAAAGGGCAGAAAATAACACGAGGCGATATCATAGCTCTTTCCGGCAATACCGGTATTTCAACAGGTCCCCATCTGCACTACGAAATACACAAAAACAACCGGAAGATAAATCCATCTGCCTACTTTTTTGATAATTTCGCACCGGAAAGCTTCCTGACAGCGAAACCTGCCCCAAAGGAACACAACAGTAACACATAATCCTGAATTAACACCCGACACCATATGTTCTGGAACCTGGACCTGGCAAGATATATTGCCGATGCACCATGGCCTGCAACAAAAAAAGAATTGATCGATTTTGCAAATCGCACAGGAGCGCCCCAGGCTGTCATTGATAACCTGGTCGATCTGCCCGAAAGTGATGAATTGTACGAAAGTCTTGAAGAAATCTGGCCTGACTATCCTACGGACGAAGATTTTTGCTACGGAGATGAAGAGCCTATAAATTAGCAGGAGATACCACGGCGCGTGTTTTTTTTTTACATAAAAAAATCATCCGGCTATGCACAGCCTTTCTGATTCTTTCGATTATCATCCAAGCAATTCCCTCACCTGCGTGCATAGCTCAGAAACAGGAAAGCTCCGAGAGTGCTGATCAGGTTCGTGTCAAAAAAATATCGGTCACCGGAAACCTGGCACTCACCAAGGAAGAGATACTGGACGTTATTTCCACCTCCAAAAAAGATCCTTATAACCCGGAAGTTTTTGCCCGCGACATTGCCCTGATAAAAAAACTGTATACCTTCAGGGGCTTTTTTGACGCGGTTGTCGATGCGTCGGTTACAAGTGCAGATAAAAAAAACAGGGTTGCCCTGACTATTCACATCGAGGAGAATACACCGGCCCGGATCGATGCGGTCAGGTACGAAGGTCTTGACAAGATCTCCACCCCTCTGCGAGAAAAATATGTTGCCGGAAGCACACTGAAGCGCGATTCGGTTTTCACGGTCGATCACCTCATAGAGGAAAGAGACCGAACCGTTGATTTCTTCAAGGAATACGGCTATGCTTTCATGCATGAAGACAGTATCCGTATAGCGGTGGATACTACCGGTTTGCTTGCCGGTCTTAAGGTAAACGTTTCGCTCCCCCGGTTGCTTGAATACGGCCCCTTGCAAGTTATCGTCCACGATCCAATGGATGACACCGTCACGTCACAACCGAAGCAAACCTTTCAGGACAGCATGGATATCGCTGTATACGGTGAACAGAACATCTCATCCGATCTCATCACAAACTACACAGCTTATCGTCCCGGAGACACAACACGCCAATCTCTCGAAAGGAAGACCCTGCAGAATTTTGGCTCGACAAACGTCTTCACCTCGGTTTTCATTCGAAAAGACTCGGTACACAACGGCAAACTTTACACGTCGATTCACCTTGAACCCAAACCAAAGCACCTCATAGAACCAAAACTTTATTTTGATAACCGTTATGGAGAGTTTTTCGGAGGCACGTCGGTAGGGTATGAAAACAAAAATCTTTTCGGAGGAGCTGAAAACCTGAAATTCAAAATCGATTTCGGCATGCAGATCAACAAATCCAATGATCTGCTGAAAAATCTCGATGAAAGTCTCTATTCAAAATACAGGCCTTATGAATTCGAACTTTCGGCGAACATTGTCAAACCGGAACTGAAAAAGCCGGGAAACATCTACGCCGGAACCCTTGAATATTCCCGATCTCGTTTGCCGATCCTGCTCGATAACCAGAAAGGTCTCCTGCGGTTAAGCCATAACATGCAGCTGACTGAAAAATCACGTTTGATTTTTGATTTTTTCGAGCTGGAGCTGGTAAAAAAAGATTCTCTTGACGGTTTCAAAGAGCTGTTTAAAACCGATCTGGCTGAAAATATCGGGGTCGATCCTTCTGATGAAACTGCCGTGGACAACAGTCTGGACAGCCTGTTGCAAACCAATCTCAACCAGACGTTCCGCGTACAGTATTACCACTCTAACAAGAACGACCCGTTACGCAAGACAACCTATACCTGGAACGTGAGCCTCGAAGAAGTCGGCGGCCTTATCTACCTTATCGACAAGTATCTCGACACCAAAAGCTACACAGAGTTTACGGACGATGAGCCACAGATTTTCGGCACCCCTTATTCACAGTTTTTGAAAGCAAGCGGTCAGTTTACCTTCACCAAAGATCTTACCGAACAACAACAACTTGCCGGCAGAATCTTTCTCGGTGCAATGACCCCTTACGGCAAAGCAGACGCAACGCCTGACGATCGACGATTCTATGCTGGCGGGCCGAACAGTATGCGGGGCTGGCTTTTCAGTACACTTGGTCCGGCAGGCAACAAAAGCGAAGCCGCTGCAGCGCTGGGAGCGGATATAAAAATCGAAACCAACCTTGAATATCGCCTGAAATTTTTCAAGCTTTTCGGCCAGGCTTCCGGTATCGCTTTTTTTACCGACCTGGGAAACATATGGGACAGAACAGGTCCTTATGCCCTGACGCTTGAATCACTGTACAAGGACATCGCATGGGATGCCGGTATCGGCCTTCGTGTCGGTTCACCTATTGGCCCTTTCCGGTTTGATTTCGGTTACAAGCTTTACGATCCTTCACAAGACGAACCCTGGCAATTTTCCAACTGGAACATCGGAGATTTTACATTCAATTTTGGAATTGGCGAACCATTTTAATACCTACCATTCAGTAACCTTTTATCCGTCATTTTTGTATAACCATCATGCAGCAGAAAACCACGCTTCTTGCACCGTCTATCCTCTCGGCGGATTTCACAAAACTTCTGGAATCTGTTGAACTTGCCGAAAAGGCGGGAGCCGACTGGCTCCATTGCGACGTCATGGACGGACATTTCGTGCCGAATATAACTTTCGGCCCTTTTATCGTGAAAGCAATTGCACAGTGCTCAAGCATCACCATCGATACGCACCTGATGATCTCCGACCCCGATACATACATTCCCGACTTCATAAACGCAGGATCCAACCAGGTAACGGTTCACCAGGAAACCTGTGCCCATCTTCACAGAAGCGTACAGCTCATTAAAAGCCTGGGCGCAAAAGCCGGGGTATCGATCAACCCGGCAACTCCGGTATCAACACTTGAATCGATATTGCCGGATCTCGACCTTGTTCTGCTTATGTCGGTCAACCCAGGGTTCGGAGGTCAGAAGTTTATTCCATCTTCTCTGGGCAAGGTTGAACAGCTCCACGCCCAGCGAAACAAGTTCAATCCGGAAATGATTATCGCGGTTGACGGAGGAGTCACTGTAGACAATGCGCAGGATCTCGTCTCAGCCGGTGCAGACGCCCTGATTGCAGGTACTGCATTCTTCAAGGCCGGCAACCCTGCAGAAGCAGCGGCAAAAATCAAGTCCGCTTCCAGGTAAAGCGCTGGAGTTCGGCCCCAAGGAGACCTTCACCAATCAGGACGGCATCAAATGATGCATCCTGCATTATGGTTATATCCGATGCTCGCTTCAGGCCGCTTTCCGCAACCGAAACAATCCCCTGCGGTATAGACGGCCTGAGACGAAGCGATGTTTCCAGAGAAACGGTAAAATCTTTCAGGTTCCGGTTGTTGACCCCGACAACGAATGCCCCGGCTTCAAGAGCCCTGTCCAGTTCCGCATGATCATGCACTTCTACAAGGGCATCGAGGCCGATACCTTCGGCCAGCTGCAAGAAATCCCTGAGTTTCTCACCATCAAGCGCCGCGACAATAAGGAGCACTGCATCGGCCCCTATCAGGCGGGCTTCGTATATTTGTGATTCATCGATGATAAAATCCTTCCGCAGAACAGGAAGATCAAAGGTGCCGCTGACCTGTTGGAGGTACTCGTTGGCACCCTGAAAAAAGTCTCGGTCGGTAAGAACGGAAAATGCTGAAGCACCGATCTCCGCATAACGCCCGGCTATGTCGAGAGGCTGAAAATTCTCAACCATGATGCCTTTTGAAGGGGATGCTTTTTTTATTTCAGCAATCAGATGAATCCCCCCCCGATTATCTTGCAGCGCCGCCCTGAAACCGCGTGTTCGCGGTAATTCTTTCTCAGTGTCACGATAACGCGCCGATGGGTGCTGCTGTTTTAAAACTTCCACCTCACCCGCCTTATGCTCGAGTATTTTTGTCAGATACGTTGTCATGAAGTGGACGATCTGCTGGCAATATCTCTCAGCTCGCCCTCGAAATCAACAATCTGACGGATATTGTCGAGGAACCACGGGTCGATACCTGTAGACTGGTGCACCTCCTCCACGGTTGCACCAGCCTGAAAGGCATAACGTAAATAAAACATCCTGTCGGCTTTCGGAATCCTGATCTTTTCCAGCAGATCCTCTTTGGCAAATTTTTTCTGCTGCTGCGTCATGTCAACAACGTTCATGATATCCTTTCCGTCACATCCCAGACCGGTACGACCGATTTCAAGTCCACGGAGCGACTTCTGAAGCGCCTCGCGGAAGTTTCGTCCAAAGGCCATCACCTCGCCGACAGACTTCATCTGAACCCCGAGCCTCGCATCCACGTTCTTGAACTTCTCGAAATCCCATCTGGGAACCTTGACAACACAGTAATCGATAACCGGTTCGAAGCTTGCCGGTGTCGATTTGGTGATGTCGTTCTGGATTTCATCAAGCGTATAGCCTACCGCCAGCTTGGCTGCAACCTTGGCGATAGGAAATCCTGTAGCTTTCGATGCAAGTGCCGAGCTGCGGGACACCCTCGGGTTCATTTCTATAACAACGACCCTGCCGTTGTCCGGATTGATGGCAAACTGGATGTTGCTGCCGCCGGTTTCAACTCCTATTTCACGGATAATTTTTATCGAGGCGTCTCTGAGTACCTGGTACTGGCGATCTGAAAGCGTCTGGGCAGGAGCAACCGTAATACTGTCGCCTGTATGAACCCCCATAGGGTCTATGTTTTCAATAGAACATACAATAATAACGTTGTCGGCAAGATCGCGGATCACCTCAAGTTCGAACTCCTTCCATCCTATCAGGCACTCCTCGACAAGCACCTCCCCGATAGGACTTTCCGCAATGCCCCGCCTGACCGCATCATAGTAATCGGCCTTGGTTTCAGCGAAGCCTCCTCCGGTTCCACCGAGGGTAAACGAGGGTCGTATGACAATAGGAAGCCCAATCTCCTCAAGAGCCTCTTTAGCCTCCTTTTCGTTTCGCACAAAAAAGCCCTTGGCCATTTCGAGACCGAGCTTCCTCATGGCATCACTGAAAAATTCCCTGTTCTCGGCCTTTCTTATCGCCCTGAGCTTGGCGCCGATAAGCTCGACCCCGTTGCGTTCCAGTACACCGCTTTCGGCAAGGCTCACCGCTGTGTTCAGGGCCGTCTGCCCTCCCATGGTAGGCAGCAAAGCATCGGGCTTCTCCCTCTCGATAATTTTGCGAACATACTCAGGGGTTATCGGTTCAATGTAGGTACTGTCGGCAAACTCTATGTCGGTCATGATGGTCGCCGGATTGCTGTTAACCAGAATAACCCTGTAACCATCCTCTTTGAGCGCCCGGCAAGCCTGAGTACCTGAGTAATCAAACTCACATGCCTGACCGATAACGATCGGACCGGCTCCTATGACTAAAATCGACTGTATATCTTTCCGCTTTGGCACTTTATTTCCAGTTTTATGCTTCTTGCTTTCTTAACGATAACGATGGTAATGTAAAAAAAATGCTGCTACTCTATCACCTGTATAGGCTCCTGATGGAATCCCCCTTCTTCACGACGATACCAGGAAGTAACGGCGGCTGGCTGCATATTCTTTATCGAAATGATGATCATGGAGTGACCCGGTTTGGCAAAGTCGATGTCGCTGTTTGAAGGAACGGCCACGGAACCGATATGGGAATGATATGACCCGACAATCCCGTAGCCGAGACTTGCCGCCTCTCTCTCAACATCGATGTATTCGGAAAAGGAAATCTCAAAACCATGTTCTTTGCCGCTGTAAAGCACATTTGCACAAGGCGCTATTTCATACACCACGTTTTCATAGTCGCCCTTGTGATCGGGCTGTCGTACTCCTGCAAGAAGACCGCAACATTCATAAGGCATCTCCTTCAAAGCATGCTCCTGTATTATTTCGAACTGGCGGCGAAGTAACTGCATCCTACACTGAACGTTCCAAATTGTGCTCTATTACTGTAGCTCCCAAAAACTCATATCTCCCCCAACCGCTCAGGAAAGAGCTTTCGCTCCGATGTCGCGGCGGTAATATACACCTTCAAACTCCACGTACCCAACCGCCCGGTAAGCGAGGTCAATGCTCTCCTTTAAGGAGGGCGCCAGAGCGGTCAATGACAGCACCCTCCCGCCCGACGTCGTCAACTTTTCACCGTCAAACGACGTACCGGCATGAAACAGCATCACATTGTCAAGCTGTTCCAGCTTTGACTCAACCGAGATCTCCTTGCCTTGCTCATAGCTGTCCGGATACCCTTTCGATGCAAGCACCACGGTGGTCGCGGCCTCTCCTTTCATTTCGAAAGAAACGTCACCAAGCCTACCGTCAAGACTTGCTTCAAGCACACCGATCAAATCGCTTTCAAGCAAAGGGAGCACAACCTGGGCTTCGGGATCTCCCAAACGGGCATTATATTCGACAACCGAAGGCTCACTGTTCTCGATCATGAGGCCGACGTACAAGAAACCGGTATACGGCGTCCCCTCTTTTCGCATTCCTTCGAGGGTCGGAACCACAACACGTTCCTCTATTTTTCTCATCACGTCCTCAGTCACCAGAGGTGCCGGGGCATAAGCCCCCATTCCCCCGGTATTTTTACCGGTATCGCCAACCCCGATGCGTTTGTGATCCTGTGAAGGGAGAAAGAAACGGTAACCGGTTCCGTCAGTCACAACAAACACGCTTGCCTCTTCACCCTCGAGAAACGATTCGATGACAACCTCGTCGGCAGCTTCTCCGAAAATCCTTTTCTCAAACAGATCATCAATCGCACGCATAGCGTCATCAAGTGTGTCGGCCACAATGACCCCTTTTCCCGCCGCAAGGCCGCTGGCTTTTATGACCTGAGGAAAATCAGTTGTTTTTTCAAGAAAATCCTTTGCGGAAACATAATCCCTGAAAACTTCATACGAGGCCGTGGGAATGCCGTTGCGGCACATGAACTCTTTTGCAAAAACCTTGCTGGTTTCAAGCTGTGCCGCATACTTCGTCGGGCCGAACACCTTTTTTCCCGAACCGGAAAACCGGTCCACTATACCTGCTTCAAGCGGCTGCTCCGGACCGATAATCGTCAGATCGACGGACTCATCAAGGGCAAACCGCAGCAGACCGTCAACATCGACAGCTTCGATTGCAACGTTTTCGACCTTGCCTCCCATCATTGCCGTACCCCCGTTTCCCGGGGCGACATAGACTTTTGAAACTTTTTCACTGCGAGCCACCGCCCAGGCAAGCGCATGCTCTCTGCCTCCCCCGCCGACTATCAGTACCCTCATGATAACTGGTTTGCATGTCCTTGAGTTAACGCAACCAAACTATATAACGCAGGCCTGGTAAAAAACAAACAAAAAAATCCTCAACAGGTCACAAGTAAGCGTTTGAATCCGGCTTTTTGCATGATAACAGCCCGGCGCCGGCAACACCATAAGCAAAGCATATCTGCAAGGTCGAAAAAAACCCTAAGACTTGGTACATTGCTGATAGCTGTCAATCCCGGTTCACCGGGATGAAGGTTTCGTGCGAAGCACATCAGCAACTTTCAATGGTATGTCATTACTGCCGGTTCTCTCCGGGCACCTGATTCCCGGAACGCTCAAAGCCCTGATTGCAACCCTCAGGATTACCATGCAAAACACCCTGGATGCAACAGGTGTCAAAACCGAAAAGTGCATCTTCGCATTCTGGCACGGCAAAATGATCTATGGCTGGCTGCTGGCACAACGGCTTTTTCCTGAACAGGACATCCATGCGGTAGTCAGTCTTTCCAAAGACGGGGAAATACTTTCACGCACCCTCGAAAAGCTCGGTTTCACCATGATCCGCGGTTCGAGTTCAAAAGGAAGCAGCGAAGTCAAAGCAGCCATGCTTGCGGAACTGGGACAGAACGGCATTGTCGCGATCACCCCGGACGGTCCCCGCGGCCCTTGCCGCTCGTTCAAGTACGGAACCCTTCGTCTTGCCTCCGAGCAAGGCGTCCCGATCATTTTTGCCGCCATACGATACGATAAAGCGATACAGCTCAAAAGCTGGGACAGGTTTGAAATCCCGGCCCCTTTCAGCAAGGTCAACGTTACGCTTCACCGCATCTGTGTTCCTGAAATGAACAGCAAGCAGGATATCGAGCAATTCGAACGTCAACTTTCAAAACAGCTTGCCGATGGGTAACCTAAGACGTTTTCTGCTTACACCCGCCGCCCTGCTTTACGGCACCGGCATCTCCGTTCGAAACAGGCTGTTCGATCTCGGCATATTTCAGAGTCATAAAGCTGCCATACCGGTGGTTTCGATAGGCAACGTCACTATGGGAGGAACCGGCAAAACCCCTCTGGTCGATTTTGTAGTGAAGTACTATTCCCGGAAAGGATTGAAACCAGCCATCCTCTCACGCGGCTACAAAAGAAGCACACAAGGCGTGAAGATGGTCTCCGACGGCAGGCAGATATTTTTCGAAAGCCGTGAAGCCGGAGACGAATGCGCCATGCTGGCACATAAAAATCCCGAAACAATTGTGGTAGTTGCTGAAAAAAGAAAAGAAGGCGCCGGTTTTATTGCTGCACATTTTGCGGAAACCCCGCCTGATGTTATTGTCCTCGACGACGGATTTCAGCACCGGCAGCTTTATCGCGATCTTGACATCGTTGTCATCAACACCAGCGCACCGTTCTTTGACGACCGGCTGATACCGGCGGGACACTTGAGAGAGCCATGCAAAAACCTCGATCGCGCCGACCTGCTGATCCTCAGCAAGATCACCAATATTGAACAAGCGTCGCAGTTCGAAGAGAACTTGCGGACAACCGGCAAGCCGCTCGTCAAAACCGGCGTTCGTCCCGGCAAGCCTGTACAGTTCGCAGGACCGGATGCCCCGCAGCCGGAAAAGGTCATTGCGCTGGCCGGTATAGGACAGCCGGAGGGATTCGCTGAATCGTTGCAGCATTCCGGCATAACAGTGGGTACCACAACGTTCCTTGGCGATCACGCCGATTTCCCCCTCAAGAAGATAAAGAGCCTGGTCGAACAGGCACAGCAGCACGGCCTTTCGATTGTCACAACCGAAAAAGACTACTACCGCCTGCTTTCAAACCGGCCCATACTTGAAACCCTCTCCCCGGTTCCCTGCTTTTATCTTCCGGTCGAGATAAAGATTATCGAAGGCATGGAACTCTTCAAAGAGATGCTCGACCAGGCTGTGTCAAGCCATCCAGCCACCCGGCAAGTTATTCTTTAATGATTTTCGAGATCGCCTTGAATTCCTCTCCCTGTGCTATCCGCAGCAACTCGAAAATCACCATCTCGGTGCTTTTCAGCAAAGCCCCTGCCCTTTCGATGCAGTGAACACCCAGATCGCGGTTTTCCTTTGTGCGTGAAGAAACCGCATCGGTAATCAGATGAACCGTGTAGCCATACTCAATCAACTCGTTAGCAGTTTGATAGACACACACATGCGTTTCCATACCGGTGACAAGCACCTCGTTCCTTTTCAGCTTCCTGAGCGCCCCCATAAAACTCTCGTCCGCACAGCAACTGAAGGCAATTTTCTCAAAAGGAGTCTCTTCGGTCAACAGCTTTTCCAGCGAAGTAACTGTATGACCCAGCCCTTTAGGGTATTGCTCGGTGTAAAGCACAGGAACGCCAAGAATTTTTGC
Source organism: Chlorobiales bacterium (assembly GCA_022360275.1). Lineage (GTDB taxonomy): Bacteria > Bacteroidota > Chlorobiia > Chlorobiales > Chlorobiaceae > Prosthecochloris. Next base: position 1,804 of record JAKSDC010000057.1, on the reverse strand, counting down.
CGCCCTGATCAGCTTCAAAATATTTCTTTCAACAGCTTCGGATTCATACACAATCTTTGCCAGCTTTCCCTGAACATCGATGATCAGCAAAACGGTATCTTGCGGAGTAATCATGGATAAAAAACGTTAATGCAATTAAAAAGCTTCTAAGGGTACACCTGTAGATCGCCAAACAAAACCACAAAAATGTAATAATAAAGATAATTATTTCAGCCGCTTATGAATAATGAAAAAGAGGGTAAGCACCAATATACAGGTTATAATCCGGTGGCGGAGCATCGGACGGTTGACCGGCTCATCAAGTTCGTCGACAACTTCCGACTCATAATAACCTCTCGAAAACATGCCTCTCCTTACTTTTTCAAATATGTGCATTTTTCCGTGCACCCCTTGATGCGCTTATAGTCCAACAACCGTTCGACCAGTTAGGTTCTGGAACCAAATTCGGAGAAGCATCACCGTCGTCAGGAGTCTCGCTGAGGAAGAGTATTTTGGCCTTGATGCTCATCAAGAAGTAACGCTACCGCCTACCCGGCAGAACACTGGCAACGACCCTTCCCATGATTTTCAAACTTGCTGAACGAGCGCAACTGAAATGGCGGGGACTTCGGGGCTGCCATCTGATTGAAAAGGTGTTCAAAGGGGTCAAATTTGTCAACGGAATTGAGAAAACACTTGCTGCTTAGAAAACCTTAAAACACAACTTTTGGCAATTTCTCTACGGTAAATTCACATGCTTTAAAGATTGTGCCTTCATTATGTAGGCGACCATGCGTTCAATGCCAAAACTCGCCCCCATTGTTGGCCTGAGTACTTTGATACCATATAGAGCCCGGAGAATATGTGGATCACGAATTCCGCCATCAAGTGTTTCACCTACCTGTGGAAGTATAAGCTCAAGGGCACACTCCAATTCATCGTTAAATGGTCGATTTAGAAGGTCGGCGTCAGCAGCGCGTCGACCTCCTCGAAGGCCCGGTCGAAATCCCGGGCGATCAGGCTGCGCACCCGCTGCGCCTTGATGTAATAGGCGTCGTAGTAGCCGGCGCTCAGCACATAGGTGCCGATAAGGACGCGGCGGCGCACCTCGGCCCCGAAGCCGGCGCCCCGCGTGTTCTCGTACATCTCGTCCAGGCTGTCGCCGGGTACCCGCAGGCCGTAGCGCACCCCGTCATAGCGGGCGAGGTTCGACGACGCCTCGGCCGGGGCGATGATGTAATAGGTCGGCAGCGCGTATTTGGTATGCGGCAGCGAGACCTCGCGGGTCTCGGCGCCTGCCGCCTCCAGCCATTCCACGCCCTGGCGCCACAAAGCCTCTATGTCCTCGGGCATGCCGTCGAGCCGGTATTCCTTGGGAATGCCGATCTTCATGCCGCGGATGTCACCGGTGAGCGCGGCCGCGAAATCCGGCAGCTCGACCGGCGTCGAGGTCGAATCCTTGGGGTCGTGGCCGGCCATGCCCTGGAGCATCAGCGCCGAGTCGCGCACCGTGCGGGTCATCGGCCCGGCCTGGTCCAGGCTCGAGGCGAAGGCGACGATGCCCCAGCGCGAGCAGCGGCCATAGGTGGGCTTCATGCCGACGATGCCGCAGAAGGAGCCGGGCTGGCGGATCGATCCCCCGGTGTCGGTTCCGGTCGCGCCAAAGCAGATCCGCGCCGCCACCGACGAGGCCGAACCGCCTGAGGACCCCCCCGGCACCCGGTCCTTGCCGTCCCCCGCGCGCCAGGGGTTGATCACCGGCCCGTAATAGCTGGTGGCGTTGGAGGAGCCCATGGCGAACTCGTCCAGATTGGTCTTGCCGATC
>JAKSDC010000204.1 GCA_022360275.1 Chlorobiales bacterium | reverse complement strand
GATGTAATTTTCCCAGTCCGTATCCGAGCGCACCCGTTCTTCAATGGTGACTTCCTTGATGGGGGCTTCTTCTTTTTCTGCGTCCTGTGCCTCTGCTTCCTTGGCGGTAATCTTTTTGTCCGATGCCTCGTCCGTGACGGATTCATCCAGTGCAGGGTTCTGCTCCATCTCCTGCTGGATCATTTCTGCAAGTTCGATGCGGGACAATTGCAGCAGTTTGATGGCCTGCTGGAGCTGGGGGGTCATCACCAGCTGTTGGGTCAGTGTGAGGCTTTGTTGTAATCCGAGTTCCATACTAAAGTTTAAAATTATCTCCCAGATAGATTTTTTTTGCTATTTCACTTGAAATGATCTTATCAGGCGGCCCTGATTCGATCACCATTCCCTGGCTCATGATGTAGGCATGGTCACAAACCCCTAAAGTTTCGCGTACATTGTGGTCCGAGATCAGCACCCCGATGCCCCGGTCCGTCAACTGGCGTATAATCTGCTGGATATCGATCACCGCCAGGGGATCAATACCGGCAAAGGGCTCGTCAAGGAGTATGAACAGGGGATCCGTGGCCAGTACCCGGGATATCTCCAGGCGCCGTCTTTCACCACCGGACAGGGATGACGCCTTTTGGGCGGCCAGGCGGTGGATGCCCAGCTCTATCATGAGGTCGGCAGCCTTAATCTCTATGTCCGGTTCGTTTTGGGGCAGTACTTCCAAAATGGCGGTGATATTTTCCCTTACCGTCAGCTTTTTAAAAATGGAACTTTCCTGGGGCAGGTATCCAATGCCTTTCCTGGCACGGATATACATGGGGTTTTCCGTGATCTCTTCCCGGTTCAGGAACACCTGTCCGTTGTCCGGCCGGATCATGCCGACAGCCATATAGAATGTGGTGGTCTTGCCCGCGCCGTTGGGACCCAGGAGCCCTGTGACGGTACCCTGTTCCACCGTCAGGTTGACCTTGTTGACCACGGTTTTATGGTTATAAGTCTTTACCAGGTCTTTTAATACCAGTTCAGTCATTATTGAACGGCAGACTTGTCTTCCGGGTTAAAAAAAGCTTCCACGCGGTTTTTGCCGTCGCTTTCAACCATGGCTCTGCCGTCTCTCCGGAACAGGGTGATTTTTTTGCCGGTGATCCAGCTTTTTCCGGTCAAAAGGCGCGCCTTTTTTCCCGTGAGTACCAGAACCTCGTCTTCCGTTGTATAGACTGCCTTGTCGGCAAAGGCCTTGCGGTCACCTGCCGTATATTCCACTTCGCCGGCAGCAACGATCTTCTTTACATTGTCTGGGTTGTCGGATTTTTTTTCGTTTTCCGGATACAGGAAAATTTTGGTGGCCCGGGCCAGGATCTCGTCTGCTTCGCGGGTGGCCCTGACATTGCCGAGGAATTCCACCATGGACCCGTCTTTCT